>NZ_JAMYSC010000002.1:0-319362 GCF_040321755.1 Mesorhizobium sp. M0276
CGAGGTGGACGAGTTCGCCCGCGAGCCAGAGCGCGGAAGCCGCGTCGGCAAAATGCTGGCGCTCGACAAAGCCGTCGCGGACCGGCGAGCGGGCCACCCGCTCGTCGAGGCGGACCAAAACCTCGGTCGCGCGGGCAACCGGCCCGATCAGGGTTTCCAGGGGCAGTTTGTCGAGCGTGTAAGCCATTGTTTTCATGATGGCTGATTCGCATTGGTCAAGCTAGTGAGGCTCTCACTGGACTTACATCGTGTTTCTTCAGGGACAAACATCACTATCGATAATGACCTCTTATCGATAGTGATGGATTTGGCCGCGCAAAGGCGCTAGATTCGGCCAAAGCACGGTCGCGAAGGCCCCAGAAACCCGCCCGGAAGGTCCCCTCGATGCCCGAAACGTCCCTTGGCGGCCGCCAAAGCACCGAACTGGTGGCGCGTCGCGCCGAAGCCCTCGACGCGCTCGATTCCGTGCTGCCCTTCGACCGCCGCGATTTTCTGGCAAATCTCCTAACCGACGACGACGTCGCAACCCTGCGCCACCTGGCCAGGGAAGGCATTGGCGCAAATTCTCTGCGGGCACTGGCCTCCGACCTCGGCTACCTCGAGGCCTGGTCTTTTGCCGCGACCGGACAGCCGCTGCCCTGGCCGGCGCCAGAAGCACTGCTGATCAAATTCGTCGCCCACCACCTGTGGGATTTTGCCAAACGCGAGACGGATCCGGCGCACGGCATGCCGGCCGACGTCGCGGCGACGCTGAAATCCCAAGGGCTTTTGCGCAGCGACGGACCGCACGCGCCCGCCACCGTGCGCCGGCGGCTGTCGAGCTGGTCGACCTTGACCAAATGGCGCGGTTTGCGCGGCAAATTCAACGCGCCGGGGCTGCAGAGCGCGATAAAATTGGCGGTGCGCGCCAGCGCACGCCCCCGCGGCCGCAAGAGCAAAAAGGCAGTGACCGCCGATATTCTGGCCGCCCTGCTCAAGGCGTGCGCCGGGGACCGTCTCGTCGACCTGCGCGACCGCGCCCTTCTCATCACCGCGTTCGCCTCCGGCGGCCGCCGGCGCAGCGAGATTGCTTCGCTCAGGATCGAGCAGATCATCGAAGAAGACCCGGTGCCGGCCGATCCCAAGAACCCCGACGGCGAAAAACTGCCCTACCTGTCGATCCGGCTCGGCCGCACCAAGACGACGCAAGCCGACAGCGACGCTTTCGTGCTGCTGGTCGGCCGGCCTGTGCTGGTTTTGAAAGACTGGCTGGCGCGCGCCGGGATCAGCGAGGGCGCCGTGTTTCGCGGCATCGATCGATGGGGCAACCTAGAAAAACGCGCCCTGACGCCGCAGGCCGTCAACCTGATCCTGAAGCGCCGTATCGCCGAGGCCGGCCTCGACCCGCTAGCCTTCTCCGCCCACGGCCTGCGCTCCGGCTATCTCACCGAAACCGCCCGCCGCGGCATTCCGCTGCCCGAAGCCATGCAGCAGTCGCAGCATCGTTCGGTGCAGCAGGCCTCGAACTACTACAACGACGCCGAACGGACGCTCGGACGGGCGGCGCGGGTGATCATATAGATTCGGAGCATTGTGCGGGCCGCTTGCGGCGCCCAATACATGTCGATAGATTGCGATTCTATCGACATGATCTAACGACGTGTCGATGTCGACGACATATCCCGCCCGACATGTCGATCGCACGAGGATTGCCCGACATGCCGTTTCACCCGGATCGTCCCTACAACGACCTCCCTCCCCTTCCTCCGCGCGACGATGTGGAGACTAAGGCGGTGCTGAAGGCCTGCATCGCGGCGCGAGCAGCACTGGCGGAACTCCGCGTGTCCGGACAGCTCATCCCCAACCAGGCGGTCCTGATCAATTCGATTCCACTGCTTGAAGCGCAGGCAAGCTCGGAAATCGAAAACATCGTCACCACGACCGACAGGCTGTTCCGCTTCGCCAATGAGGCCGGCAACCAGGCTGATCCGGCAACGAAAGAGGCGCTGCGCTATCGCACCGCCCTCAGTGAAGGCTTCCAGACGCTCAAGCATCGCCCGGTGTCGACGTCCACGGCGATCGCCGTCTGCCGGACCATCAAGGGCGTGGAATTGGATATTCGCACGACGCCGGGCACCGCCCTGATGAACGAGGCCACCGGCACCGTCATTTACACCCCGCCGCAGGGTCAGGCGCTGCTGCGCGACAAACTTGCGAACTGGGAGCGCTATATCCACGAGGCCGAGGATATCGACCCGCTGATCCGGTTGGCCGTGATGCACTATCAGTTCGAGGCCATCCACCCTTTCACCGACGGCAATGGCCGAACCGGACGGGTGCTGAATCTGCTCTATCTCGTCGACAAAGGGCTGCTGGACATCCCGGTGCTCTATCTCAGCCGCTATATCATCGGCAACAAGCGAGCTTATTACGACCGGCTTCTGGCCGTCACGACCGAGGCGGCATGGCAGGACTGGATCCTCTACATGCTCGAAGCAATCCGGGAGACAGCCAACTGGTCGACCGCGCGCATCCGCGCCATCCGCGACCTGCTCAATCAAACCGCGGAGCGCATGCGGCGCGACCTGCCGAAGATCTATTCGCGCGAGTTGGCCGAGGTGATCTTCGTGAACCCTTATTGTCGGATCGGCGATCTGGTGGTAGCCGGCATCGCCAAGCGACAGGCGGCATCGGTCTATCTGAGGACCCTCGCCGAGCAAGGCCTGCTCCAGGAGATGAAGGCTGGCCGGGAAAACCTCTACATCAATCCGGCCCTCTTGGCGCTTCTCACCGATCGGCCGCCGCCGCGAACTGCGCAATAGTCCCAAAACAGCAGAGCGCGGGAAATCGAACCGCAGATCGCGACCGCGATCATACCGGCGCGCGCTTGAGACCGTCCCCGTGCTCATCCCGTCATCCTCGCTGTCGCGCCGTTAGCCTTGAGCGCCGCCATCAGCATCGGCCCGACCGAAAACTCCCCTGCCTTGGCCTTATCGGTGAGAACGCGCAGGTATCCGCCCGCGGAATTGATGTGCTGTGCCCGCTGCAGAATGCAGGCAATCACCACTGCGGCGATCTCCTGACCCATCACATGGCAGGCGTCCTCGTATGCGGAAGGCGACACGCCGAGATAACCGCGCACCTGGGCCGCCGTGACCATCAAATCGCGCCAGTTGCCGATCCCGTCGACGGCGTATTCCGCAATTTCCGGGCAAGCTTTCAGGACTAGCCCTATCGGATACCCTCTCGGCTTCTCGGCCGCTCGTCGTTCTGACTCGACCGCCGCCCTGCTTTGTTCGAAAGCCGGTTCAAATTCAAAGATAGAGTCGGTATTTGAATCAGATTGCTGCCGCTCGCTTTGGGAGTCATTGCCGCTCGGATTCGTGGATTCCATATGAATTTCCAGCAGGTTATCCACTTCGTCACGCAACGCGGCCAGATCGGCCACGATAGCTTCAAGCTCGGCAATGCAAGCTCGGCGCGGAATTCCCTCCACAACGCCGCGGAAACGCTTCCACAGGCCTCCCCAGTCGCCCGGCACATCTTCCTCAACGGCCGCCTCGATCAGCTTGTGGATGTCACGGCGGTGCAAGGTGATCCGCTCGCGCATAAGCCTGAGCGCCCTGTTGTCGGCGCGAACATGCTCAGCCGCCGCCTCGAACTCGTTAGCACGAGCCAGCAGCGGCGCCAGGGAAAAGCCAAATGCTTCCTCAATCTCCCCTCCCCTGCCCTTCCGCGCATAACGCTTGCCGTTCGGGCTGTCCCGACGGATGATCAGCCCGCAGTCCACTAGCGCCGCCAGGTGTCGCCTGACAGTGGTATCAGGCATTCCATGCGCCCTGAGGGAGAGCTGTGCGTTCGAGGGAAAGACGATGAGGCCGTTTTCCTCACTCAGCTCACTGTCAGGATAGAATGATAGCAACGCATTCAGGACGGCCAGAGCGCGATCGCCGATGCCGACGATGCTCTTGCCCTCGCAGAGGTTGCGATAGATCTGCCACTTGTCGACCACCCTGCCCTTGGGGATCTCACGTGACTCGTTTTGCGCTGCCAGCATGGCAAGCGACATCGGCCGCCGCCCAAAGGGCGTCGTTGCAATACCCGTCTCCATTTCTTCCTTCGCCTTCAATTAGGCAAAAGAAATCCGTCCGCCGAATCGACGCTTAAAACTCTTGACACTGATTCGCGGAAATGAGATTCTCGGATTGTCTAGATACGAGAAGGGCTTCCGCTACGGTGACGTTCGGGGGCCTTTTTCTTTTGCGGTTAAGTGCTCCTTAGTCCGTTATCTTTTGGCGGAACTCGTCATAGAGCGTTTGCAGGTGCTCCCGCACGAAGCTTGCGAATTCCGGTTCGATGCGCTTGTCGAAAGCGAAGGTCATCTTCGTTTCGCTGTCGCTGATGTTGACCAGGCGAGATCCGTTGGCGGCGGTCCACACCGTCCGCTCCGGCTTCTTTGCTGCGGTCTTGACGAGGTCGTGAATGGCCTGAAAACGCTCATCACTCGTGCGCGCCGCGAATTCAGGATCCTGGATGGCCTTAAGCGCCTTGGCCCGCTTACCCTTTTCCTCGAGCAGATCGGCAAGCTCGGCCCATTTCTGACGCCCAACGGATTCCGCGGTGCCGATCGCCTCGATAATCTCGGCCGGCAGGCGCGCGACCAGCGCAATCATCCTGGACAGCGCCGCCTTGTCGACGCCAAGCGAGGCCATGATGATGTCGCGCGAAAAGCCCTTGGCCTCGAGCTTGGCCGCAAAATAGCAGCGCTCGACGTAGGAAAGGTCACTGCGACTGTTGTTTTCCTGCCCCTGGCTGACGACGAGCTGCTCGTCGGTCAGGTCCCTGACGACAGCGCGGACCATGCGGCCGAGCTGCCTGACCGCAGCCAGTCTCCGATGCCCGTAGGCGACCTGGTAGCGAGCATCGTTTTCAGGATGCGGGCGCACCAGAATGGGCACCTGTTGACCATGCTCGCGGATCTGGTCGACGAGGGCCGCTCGTCTTTCGTCGCTCACGCCCAGTCGATCGATCACGATGGACTGGTCGATGAGACTGGGGTCGAGCTCAACGACCGCCTGCCCTTCCGACAGCTTGCGCTCGATCTCCTCGGCCCGCTGAGCGCGCGAATTGATGTTCTCGAGCGATTGCGAGATGGCGCCGACCGGCCTGCCAGGCTTGAGCGGCCGATCCAGCCCCATCAGTGGCCTCACCAGTGCCGTCCTGGCGGCGTCAGGCGGAGTTTGCTCGCCGGTCGGTTCCGAGACTTCGAATAGGTTCTTGCGGGCCATTGCTATTTACGCCCCCAGGTCTTGCGGATCAGTTCCTCGATCTCGCCGTTGACGAGGGTCAGGCTCTCAAGCGCACGGTCGTATGTCCCGCGCGTGAATTGCCCGCGCTCGACCTCGTAAAGGGTCTGCTTGGTCAGCCCCGCATCGGAGATCGCCGTGGACTTGAGCATGGCGTTTTCGAGCACGCGATTGCCGAAGATCGAGCGCATGAACCCGGCCATCTGGCTTTGCGGACCATCGTTCGGCTCGAACCGCGTGACCAGATAACGCATCCAATCATAGTCGGTGTTGCCGCCGGCGTTCTCCACGACCGAGAGTAAGTCCGAGGTCATGAGCAGGAACTGAGACATCGACATGACGTCGAGCATCTGTGGGTGCACGGTGATGATGACGGCCGTGGCGGAGCACAAGGCCGACAGCGTCAGGAAGCCAAGTTGCGGCGGGCAGTCGATGACGACGACGTCATATGCGCTTTCGATCTCGGCCAGGCATTCACCGAGGCGAGCGAAGAACATCGTGCCAGGCTGCCGGCTGGACAACACCTTCGGCGTCTCGTGCTCGAACTCCATCAGTTCTAGATTGCCCGGGATGAGGTGCAAGTTGGGCGTATAGGTCGAGCGCACGATTTCCAGAATGCTGCGACAATCCTCGTCGTAACGGATCGCCCCGTAGATGGTCTCGTTGGGGCCAACATCCAGCTCAGGCTGGTGGCCAAACATGGCCGATAGACTGGCCTGGGGATCAAGGTCGATGGCGAGCACCCGGTAGCCGCGCAGGGACAGGAACTGCGCGAGATGGGCAGCCGTCGTCGTCTTGGCGCTGCCGCCCTTGAAATTCATGACGGAGAGAATCTGAAGCTTCTCCCCTGCCCTGCGATGTCGAATGTATTTTCCAGGCGCCTTCGAGTTCGCCTCGTCGAGCACCTGGCGGAGCCGGTCAATATCCCCCACGGAATAGAGCCGCCGTCCGTTTGGCTGTGGCTGCGGACCATGCCCCTCGGCGACGATCTGGCGAAGATAGCCCTCATGGATGCCGATGAAGTCAGCGGCCTCCCCCGGCGTGAATAGGCGTATGCCCTTCTGCGACGTCGGCGGGAATGTTCTTGCCTGATGCGCCTGCAACTGCCTTGACAGTTCCGCGGCATCCTTGGCGATGAGTTCGCGAAGGCTTTCGCCCGCGGGACTGCTTTGGCTGACCTTGTCCAACACCGGCCTCTCCTGATCTGCGCATTTTGGCCAAGAGGCGACAGAAATGCGCTGATCAAGATGGACTGATTCTGGATGGTCGACAAACCCTTTTTGGTTAATGAAAGGTTAACGCTGCCAAGCCGCTAAGCGAGTCCTCGTCCGCTTGCAAATTGCAAAGAATCAAAGCCGCGCACTACTATGTCGGCAAGGTATTTCCCAGACGGGGCCGGCATACGACTGCTTTGCAGGAATTTGCAGCCGCACCGCTTCCCCTCCCGATAGATCGCAATTTGAAGAGACCGCCAGTGGTCGTCGGCTACAGGCGGAACCGCGGGTGCCGGCACAACAGTGATGCCTATATTACGCTGGTTGTACGTGTGCAACTCCCTCTCCTGGTCGCTCGTCGAAATCACCGCCCACAGGATTGACGTGTTGCGCCGAGGATTTCCGACGCCTTGCCTCTCGCAGGCAGTCGCATCCGGCCGAGGGCGACAAGGTTCCGTTGCTGGAACGGGGCGCCACCGTTTTGCAGCCGACGTTGTACGTGTGCAACTTCGTTGTCGGAGCTCCTTCACAATCATTTTCGATTGCGTCCGGGCCTCGGTATCTGTCGCGGTGCCCGAGCACACTTCTAGGCAGCATGAACCTCGGCACGCTCCGGCACCAAAGTTGTACATATGAAACTATTGCCGCTCTTTAGCTCCTATGTCCGCCGGCGAAGCTAATGGGTTGACCGGCAGGATCCATATCGGTGCCCCACCGTGATGCGTCTCACCGGAAGCGCGCAAAGACCCAAGTGGTGGCGTGCTATTGATCGCGCTGCGCGCGGTCGCCATCCACCGCCGGATCTGTCCGCTCCTCACTGACCCAACTGGCCTGTACTTCGCGGCGCCCGCGGCGGTCCGCTGAGCCGGGCTATCGTCCAACGCGAGCTGGCGAAGCTCCGTTCGATCAGAGACCGCGAGGTTGCACGCCTTGCGCCATTCCTTGCCACGCATTTCCTCGGCGCCAGCGGCGACCTCCGCAACATCCAGGCACTGTCCTGCGGTTGAGCCTATCGACCGCCCAGATCTATCCGGTCGGCAATGTGGCAAGGCGGTTCACATTTGCTTTGTGTCCGCACAACCGAGAGCGGAAGCCTTGTGCAGGTCAGCGTTTGACGAATGCGTTCGATGACGGAGCTTCAGTGCTCGGTGCCGAGCAGGGGCCCGTGATTGTTGGGCCACCTGCAACTCACACGGAGCAAATGATCCAGTCTCCACCCAGAGCCCGCGGGAAACCACGCCATACCAATTTGCTGTTCGGGCGTCGGGCGAGACAGTTGCACGCGTACAACCAGCCAAGCCATAGCGGCATCATCGGTCTGGCATTACCATCTTACGACGTGAAGCGGCCACAGTCGATGCACCCGGGGCGCCAAGCAGGTTTCGCGAGACAAGACGTCGACGCCGATGTAGTCGTCGTACCCTTCACGCCGCACGACGCGCAGGGTACCTAGTCTGGGCTTCGAAGCGATTGGCCAGCACCAATTTCCTTCGACAACAGTCGATCCGCAGGCATCTAATGCCGACTCTTCAGCCTACCACCTCTCCCTGCAACAGAAGCGGGCTTAGGCCAATTTGCAATATACTGACCGTCATTCCATCGCGGGCTTCCACCCTGGACCACCCAAACCAGTTGGGGGCAGTGGTTGCACCCGTACAACTGAAAGTATGGCCCCTTGATCGCTTGTTGCTCATCGCCGCTTCGTGCTTTCCAGCACGATTGCCATCTATGTGCGGTCCAGTAACCTTAACAGTTCGTTAAAACTTGGGGCGTGCATGCCGGTCGCGACCCCAGTTTCTACTTAAGGCGGGGAGGGGAGGGAGGTCTATCCATCCTGACATGAATGTGCTGGGCGTCGTGCTAACAAGTGTCCTTGATAGTGCGACGCCCGATCGGGCTTGCCATGAAATGAACAGGAGAGATCACCACGTCCAGGATCAACCGCCGCGCCTTGCTTTTCCACTCCGGCAGCGCCGTCTTCGCCTCGACGGTTACCGCGGTGGCTCACGCCACCGAGGCACCAAACCGACAACAGAATCTCTCAAGCGAACTGCGAGCATCGATTGAGTCGCACATGACCGCATACGCGGCCTTCGGCAAGGTCGTACACGAAGTGGGCGGCAGGGGCCGCGACTACGACAATGCCAACCGAGAGGAGGAGAGGGCGCTGCTGGCTATCTGCGCCTATCCTGCTGCCACCCAAGGCGATCGTTTGGCCAAAGCCCGATACCTTTTGGAGATCGAGGCGCGCGGCGAACTCGACGTGCCAGACCAGATGCAGACTCTTCTTCGCTCGAATGTGGAAGGGATGAAGCCGACCGCTGTACCGGTCAGCCTCGATCAATTCGTCCGAAGCTCGCCGGCTAACGTCTTTCCAGAACGTTTGTCCTGCACCAGTTCATAGCTGATCTTCTGACCATCATTGAGGCCGCGCAAGCCGGCGCACTCCACGGCAGAAACATGCACGAGCACATCGGGCCGACTTGATCAGACTGAATGAAACCAGAACCTTTTTGGGAATTGAACCACTTTACCTACCGGTGCCATGCAAGCCCTTTCTGACTAACCGACTGCCGATCGCCGGCCGTTTCAGCACGATCAGCAGCCAACAAATTCACGACTGTCATCCATTGCCAATTTGCAGAAGCCCACCCGACCGGGATCGGTATCTGGAATGCCGCTGCATATCCTTGTCGTAGGCAATCACATCTTCAGCTAAATCCAAGAAAGAACGCTAACGATTCGACGATTGGTCACCATCGTTAAGTGATTGACAATGCAACATTATCATTCGTTGTCCGCGCACGACAGGCGCGGCGGTTGTTCCGTAATTCGGTTGCCAAAAGCGCCGCCATGATTGATCGTGCTTGCGATGGTTCTGCGTCCCAAACCCTCGCCGCGCCACCACGCCACGCTTGCCGGTGCCCCTTCGACCGCACCGATGGCAACGGCGCCGGCTTGGCTAGCCACCGAGACAGTAGAGACAGATAGCGAGCGTGCGAAAGGGTCTGCTTGCCGCGCAGGCGCGCGCTGCCCTGCGTGCCATTGATCTTTCAGCCGAATTCGAGCGCCGGGCAGACCGGCTGCTTGTCGTTGCCCCGGAACTCAGGGCCAAGGCAGCGCACACTGTCGTAAAAGCTCCTGTCCGACGATGCGATCGTTGCTTCGGCAAAGATCGCAGGCATGAGCGACCGTGGGCTTCGCCGCCTGTTCGATCGCCTGGTCGAACTCGGCGCCGTGCGCGAGCCGTTCGGCCGATCAACGTTCCGTATTTACGGGCTGTGACGACCATGGCCGAGACGACGCGCAGACCACGGAAGGACCGGCCAGATGACGATCGATCAGGCGACTGCCTGTTCGACCGCGAGCTGGATCATCTGCCGCCGGAGGCGCGCTGGCGCGAATGGATGCACCGCGTCGAGGCGACCATTTTTGCCGCCAGCGAACCGGTCACCCGTGAGGTGCTTGCGCGCATTGTCGGCAAGAGCTGCAGCATCGACCTGCTGATCGATGACATCCGCGAGGAATTGCGCGGCCGGCCCTATGACCTCTCGCCGTCGCCGGCGGCTGGAAGCACCTGACCCGGCCGGCCTATGCCGACGCCATCCGCGCCGCCGTCGGCGGACGTGAGAAGACGGCCGACCTGACACAGTCCGAGGTTTTGGTGCTGATGTGCATTGGCTACTTCCAGCCGATCACCCGCGCCGAGTTGTCATCGTTCTTCGGCAAGGAGATCAGCCGCGATTTATTGGTCATCTTCGCGGTGCCGGCCTGATCGCTTCCGGGCCGCGCAGCCCGACGCCGGGCGCGCCCTACACCTACGTGACGACAAAACAATTCCTGCTGGAAAGTCGGCCTCGACACGCTGCGCGACCTGCCGGATTTCGAGGCGCTCGAGGATGCCGGACTGCTGAGCAAGGAGAAGCTGCTTGCGGGCGACATCATGCCAGGGTTTTCAGATAGCGATCGGGATGACGTTTCAGAGCCCGACATCTGAAAGCAGATCCGACCCGACCTCGGGGTTTACAGCCCATATCGCCTCTGTCCCGCCTTGGCGCAAGTCGGCCTGGGTCCGTCAAACGAGCGCGCATCAAGCTGCCGGTTGCGCGATCCGACCAACGACGATGGCTATTCCAACGCCGCATCAACAGGGGAAGGAGTCAACCTTCGATGGTCTGAGCGAGATTTGTAAGTCAGCTAGCTCCGCCACGACGTCAGATCTGAACGTCGAACACAGTTCGATCAAGTCATCTTGCCGGGGCTGGCCAAAGGCCAACCGATAGGTAGCCAGAGACTTTTTCAGATTCCCGTAGCGCTCCACCTCCCGACTAAACGGAGGGATCAGGACCATGCGCTCGATTTTAGCGTCACCGGGGTCGTGCCAGGACCCGGCGCAATTGCCCGATAATGACAGCTGGTCGCTGATCGGCAGGATAATCGGGCTTCTTCTTGCTTCTCGCCAGTTCAGATGCCTCGCGGATTCGCTGGATAAATTCAATCACGTCGCGAAAATGCTCGGAGAGGACCCCGAACTCCTGGAGGCGATCGTCTGACCACGACAATCTGTCCTACGGCAGTCTCATCAGCGTTTACGACGGCACCGGCGCCCATGCCCGCCGCTCGACCAATGACTGGAAACGATTTCCTCGAAGACTTCGTCAGACCCAGACATCATCGCACGCATCAAAGCGAAATCTCCGCGATAACAATCGGGCGCTTACACAAGACCACACTGCCGCAAGCTGCTCAGCGCGTTCCAGATGCTGTTCCTGACAGGCCGGTTCTCTCGGCAGAATGCTTGGCCGAAATATATCCTCCATGCAGGCAGAGCTCCCTCAGGAGACCTATATTCGACTCTATCCCTAAGTATCCGACCCTAAGTATCCGACCTACCGCACTGGCCCCTACCAGTGTCGGGTTTGTCGAATCCGCGACACGGTGACGTCTGGCTGGCGTGCCGCCGCGCTCTCAGTGAAGCCATTGAATAACATCCAGAATTAGTTTTCTGGGTCGCTTCCTGTGCAGTTGGCACGACTCTTGATGTTGGTTGTACGGCGGCAAAAGCCGCTAATGGCAGACTGGTTCATCTTATTTGATCTCTAGGAAAGGAGACAGCAATGAAGGTCGATCTGTCAGACTATGGTGTGACTGAACTGGCTCCAGAAGAAGCATCCACAATTTCGGGCGGGTGGGCTTTTTTTGCGGCGATAGCTTTCGCGGTGGCGGGGTTAATAGGCGTTGCGGCTGCGACTATACTGGTAGCGGCGAGGCACTGGAAGAGACACGGTTAGAACATTAGTGTGCAAGCTAAATACCCTTTCTCCTGAAATTGCCAGCTACACTGCAGAGAGCATTCTCTCCCGACGATCAGGACGATCTTTGATCATCTATCGGCTGATTTTGCTCTCTGTGGTTGCGACGTTGGTATCGCTGCCACTCATCACCATAGCGATCTCGGTCCAAAGTGCCGGTATCATTCGCCCCACCGTCGAGAAGACGCCCCTGGTCGCACCCGTCTCCGGACGCATCTCCCGTATCCTTGCCGTTGAGAACCATCTGGTTGCCCAGGGGCAGGAGATTCTCGCCCTCGATGATGAGGTGGTTGAGGAAAAGCTCAGGGCGTATAAAGGCGATATTCGCGCTAAGAGTGATCTTGCCCGTGACCTCGAAACCCTGATCTCCTCCGGCACGAAGGCCAAGGACCCGATCCTCCTCCTGACCGAGTCCGCAAAGGCGGAGCGGGCGCATTTTCTCAACCTGCTGCGGGAGAACCAATATGCCAGCAGTAATGCCGCGGCGGAACTCGACCGCGCTAAGCGACTGCTCTCCGCTGCTGCAACGCCCCCAAAGGCCGTTGACGAGAAGGCTTTCGCCCTCCAGAACATTAAGGTTCAGGGGGAGATCCTTGCCCGGCGCAAATCCGCCGAATGGAACCAGCAGCTCTTCGACCTCAACCTGCGCCTCAAGGAACTCACGGCCACCGTGCATCAGCTCGAGAAGGAACGGGATCTCACCCACATTCGGGCCCCCGTGTCAGGCGCACTCGAGCAATTCACCGGCCTGACCCCCGGCAGCTACATCCAGGCCGGGCAAACCGTTGCTTGGGTTTCGCCGGACGACGAACTGGTGGCGGAAATCTACGTCTCCCCCAAAGACATCGGCTTCGTGCGGGAGGGCCAGTCGGTGCGGCTCCAAGTGGATGCATTCAACTACAATCAATGGGGTCTCATCGATGCGACAGTGCTCGGCGTAGCGCAGGACTTCACCCTCCACGACATGAGCCCGGTCTTCAAGGTCCGCTGCGCACTCTCTCGCACCCATCTCGCACTCAAGAACGGGGTCATTGGTCATCTGAAGAAGGGTATGACCGTGCGGGCCCGCTTCCTCGCGGCAGAACGCACTCTTCTGCAACTCCTCTACAATGAGGCCGACGATTGGCTCAATCCCCTCCTGGCGGGCCACTAATCCTTCCTTGTCCAAACAGCCAGCGAGCCCCATGTCGAGCAAGGTCATCAAGTTCAAGCAGCACGACATCACCGATTGTGGAGCTGCCAGTCTTGCTTCTGTCGCAGCCTTCTATGGTCACAAGCTGCCATTGTCGCGCATCCGCCAGTATGCCTCGACCGACCGCTCCGGCACTACCGTACTGGGCCTCACGGAAGCGGCCCGAAAGCTGGGCTTTCTTGCCAAGGCGGTGAAGGGTGGCTTCGATAGCCTGTACAAGATCCCCAAGCCCGCTATCGCGCACGTCGTCGTCAAGGGCGTCCTTCACCACTTCGTCGTCATCCAGGCGATCGACACGAGGTGGGTCACCGTCATGGACCCATCCTATGGCGAAATCCGCAAGCTGACGCACGAGGAATTCAAGACGCAATGGACTGGCGTCCTGGTGCTCCTGGTTCCGGCAGCCACCTTCAAGCGCCGCGACGAGACCATTACGCCGCTTGCCCGCTTCGCGCGTCTGCTTGCGCCACAAAGGGCGGTGATGGCTCAGGCTCTCGCCGGGGCGCTCGTGACGACGGTCCTCGGGCTCTCGACGGCAATCTACGTCCAGAAGATCGTCGATCATGTGATCACAGGGGGCAACCGCAACCTGCTCAACCTGATGAGCCTCGTCATGCTGGTGATCCTGGTGGCGCAGATCCTGATCAATCTCCTCGGGAACCGGCTTATCCTGCAAACGGGGCAGAAGATCGATGTCCACTTGATCCTCGGCTACTACAATCACATCCTGAGCCTGCCCCAGAAGTTCTTCGATAGCATGCGCATGGGCGAAATCATCGCCCGCATGAACGACGCGGTGAAGATCAGGAGCTTCCTGAACGACGTCTCGATCAACATATTCGTTGACGTGCTAATGATTCTATTTTCGTTCGGTCTGATGTGCATCTACTCGTGGAAGATCGCCTTGGTCGTGGCGGTCTCCATTCCGCTGTACCTCATGGTCTATTGGACCATCAACCGGCTGAATAGCAAGCACCAGCGCGCCATTATGGAGGATGCCGCCAACCTGGAGGCGGAGCTGGTGGAATCGCTCGGAGCTGTCTCCACAATCAAGACCTCCGGCATGGAGAGTTTCGCCAACTTCAAGATGGAGATCCGTTTCATCAAGATGCTGCACTCCGTCTACAGTTCCGGTCTCATCTCGATCTTTGGGGATAATGCCTCGACTTTCCTCTCGACCCTATTCACCATCGTGCTGATGTGGTTCGGAACGACGCTTGCCCTCGATCAAACCGTCACGCCCGGCGAGTTACTGTCCTGTTATACGTTACTCGGCTATGTCATCCGGCCGGTTGCCAATCTGATCCAGACTAATCGGATCGTTCAGGATGGCTTCATCGCAGCGGATCGCCTGTTTGAGATCTTCGACCTGGAGCAGGAGACAAGCGGCGGCGGCATCGATGCCACAAAGTCCGACCTTGGTGATATTCGCCTGGAGAAAGTCACGTTCCGCCATGGTTCGCAGCCGGAGCTTTTCCACGATCTCAGCGTCACCTTCCGCCGGGGCGAGATGACGGCCTTGGTGGGGGAAAGCGGCTCGGGCAAGAGCACCCTTGCGGCGTTGCTGCAGAATGTCTACCCGCTTGAGGGAGGACGCATCCGGATTGGTCCCTTTGCCCTCCAGGATCTCTCAACAGTGTCCGTGCGCAAGGCTATCGCTGCTGTGCCGCAATCGGTCGATGTGTTCTCGGGCTCGGTGGTCGGGAACATCGCCCTTGGCGAGTTCGAGCCGGACATCGAGAAGATCCTGCACATCTGCGGTCAAATAGGGCTACGAGAGCTGATCGAGCGCTGGCCCGGCGGTCTTCAGACCTATTTGGGCGAGAATGGTATACGCCTCTCCGGCGGCGAGAAGCAGCAGCTTGCGTTGGCTCGGGCTCTGTACCGGGATCCGGAGATCCTGATCCTCGACGAAGCGACTTCCTCTCTCGACTCGATAGCCGAGGGGTTTGTCCTGCGAATCATTGAAGATCTTCGTCGGGCCGGTAAGACCATAATCGTCATCGCTCATCGACTCAGCACCGTTCGTAGGGCCGACAAGATCGTGGTCTTCGACAAGGGACAGCTTATTGAGGAGGGGAGGCATGCTGATCTGCTGGCAACTGAAGGTGCTTACGCACGCTTGTGGCGGGCGCAAACCGGATCCAGCTAACCACGACGGTGCCGTAGCGCATCGATCACCGCCAGATCCGGTCATCGAGACCTAGGAGCGTGGCCTGCAGCATCACGTATGAGCTGACGCGGATCGCATCGTCGCACTCGGTGAATAGCGTCTCGCCTGCCCTGCATAATCGCAACATTCCTCCGCATCGTCTGTAATGCGGCTTGAGCTCGGGGGTCATTCTCGTCAGATTGCCAAGTGCCCAAATACTCACCATCCCGAGTGACGACAGAACATTACCGAGCAAGTTAATCTTCCAGCGAAGCATTGAACGACGTGTCCCTTTTTGCATGTAGCGAGCATTGATAGCGTCGAGGCGTTGCGTCGGCGGGTCTCGCTCGAAAAGGTTGTGGCCAAGAAGCTACGCATCGCGATCGAAGAGCGGCGGCCGAACGTGTCCGTGCGCGAGCTCTACATGACAGTTCCTTTCACTGGCCGCCGGGTTCGCTGTTCACCGGCTGGCATCCGATGGCAAGCGTTCCAACGCGGCGGCGATCTGGCGCTTCGCTGCTGAGGGCAGAGGCAGGATTGGACGCGGTCGGCACGGCAAATGTCGAGCAATTCGGCAAGTGCATAGACGACGCGAAGGCTCGAGAACTCCTTGAAGAGGCTCCAGAGCGGCGCAAGCGTGGCATCGATACGTCGCGCTTCGGCCGCATCGCCCTGTTGCGCCGCTGTGACGATCGTCATGCAGACCTCGGGCAGGATGCCCGCGAGGACGCTGTGCCATGTGTCGGCGCCGGCGATCATGGCCTCGGCGGCGTTCCAGTCGCCGCTGTAGCCGATCGAGAACCCTTCCGGCACAGTGCGCCTCTGGTCGGCCAGATGGCTCTTGATCGCATCGCCCTTGTCTGTCGGATTCTTGATAATGACAATCGCACCCACCTTTGCCAGGCGGCTGATGAGTGCTGGGGTGAAATGGAAATGCGTCGTTCCTGGATTGTCGTAGACGACGATCGGCAGGCCGCTCTCGCACGCCACCGTCGAGAAATGTTCGAACACTTCGTCCTCAGTGAGCGGGGTGTAGGAGGCGGCCGCAAGCAGCCCCGCGGCAGCTCCCTTGGCGTCCTGCGCGAACCTCACTGCTTCATCGGTGCGCAGCGCGCCCACACCCACCACGACCGGCATTCGCCCGGCGATTTCGTCCAAGGTCTCGGCGAGCGTCCGTCGCCGTTGTGGATCGCACAGGTCGACCGCGACGACCTTGATGCCGAAGCGGGGGACCGCCTGTTCGACCATGGCTAGCGTGTTCGCATAAAGCGTCCTGTGGACGATGAGTTCATCGCCTTGGGACAGGAGCGACAGGATCAGAGTGCCGAAGGCCGCCATCCCCGAGGCAACGACCAGACCTGCCTCGGCTCCTTCCAGATTCGCGAGCCGCTGCTCGAGGATCTCGGTCGTGGGATTGTATTCGCGCGCATAGAGCCTTCCACCAAGCGCGGCGGCGGCATCGTTTGCTGCCACGCTTTCGAACCCATAGGTTGACGTCAGGAACACTGGCGGCTGGACGGCATTGGAAAAGCCGGCCGGATCGTAGCCATGATGGATCGCCCGGGTGGCAAATCCGGGGCTGGTGCGGTTGAGCGACCCCGTGGGAGCATCGGTTTCGGATGGATGGGAGCTGGTCATTCGGCCTCTGCGATCTCTCTTGGGGTTCCGAAAGATTGACGGCAACCTGGCCAATGTGAAATATCCAGTTGGCGATGAAAGAGATGGTCCAGTCTTCAAGTGCCGGGTCTGCAGCGCGCTCGCACGCGATGGGTGCACGCCAGATATACGAAGCCCTTCGCAAGCAAATCCTCGGCGGCGTCTACGAAACCGGCAGTCAGCTGCCATCCTCCCGGGCCCTGGCAAATGACCTCGGCGTGTGCGCAGGCTGAACGGCGAGCGTCGGGAAATGTTGTTGGGTGCCTTGCAGCGCAGCTTCGGGGATCGCATCACTGTCCAGGGAGCAGATGCGGGACTGCACGTCGCCGTTTGGTTCAATGACCTGCCACGATCGCGGGAAACGGCCTTGGTCGAATCCGCCAGAGACGCTGGCCTGGGGCTACACCTGATCTCGCCCCTTTACGCCCGCGCGTGTCGGCGCTCGACCGGCTTGATGATTGGTTGAGGGAGCGATTTTTCCGTCATGACGGCAACGGGGACGTTATCGCCAGGAGTTGGCGGACGAACACGGGATCATTATCAGCCTGCGTTCGGTGGAGCGTGGGGTACAGCATTGGCGCCGGGAGCTAGAGGCGCAGAAGCGGGCGACAGTCCGCTTCGAGACGGCGCCCGGTCATCAGATGCAGATCGACTTCGGCGATACCCGTGTTTGGATCGGCGGCGAGCGGGTGCGGATCCATGTGTTTGTCGGGACGCTTGGCTATTCGCGCCGGGTGCATATCCGGGCCTCGCAGAGGCAGCGCCAGGCCGACTGGTTCGAAGGGATGGAGGGCGCATTCCTGCGGTTCGGGGGCGTTCCGGGCCTGATCGATAATGCGGAGGCTCTTGTCGAGCACCATGACGCGGTGACGCGCCAGGTGAGGTTTACGCGCAGCTGCATGCCTCCGCCCGGTACTGGGGCTCCAGCCGGGGGCCTGTGCTCCCTATCAAGCACGTACGAAAGGGAAGGACGAACGCGGAGTGGGCCACGTCAAGAAGATCGCGATCGCCGGGCGGCGGTTCGAGAGCTGGGCGGCGTTCGAGGCGCATCTGGACCGATGGACGCGCGAGGTCGCCGATCAGCGCGAACACGGCACGACCGGTGTCGCGCCGGTGGAACGCTTTGCCGATGAAGCTCGCACGCTTCGCCCCCTGGCTGGGCGTGCCCCGTTCGGTCAGTTGCGGGACCTGGTCCGCAAGGTTCAGGCCGACTGCGCGATCGATCTCGACACCAACAGCTACTCGGTCCCTTGGCGCCTGATCGGCGAGAGCGTCCAGGTCGTGGTGCTGGCAGGCCGGGTGATCATCCGTCATGCCGGCCAAGTGGTGGCCGACCAATACAGTAGCAGCTGCCGCTATTGCCGGGACGAAAAGGATTGCAGCTCTCGGCGTCGACATTAAGCCTAATGAACCTCTTCCGGAGAACCTGATCGACTTGATTGCCACCCCTAACGAGCAACGCATGTACGATCTACATTTACTCAAGCGGCGGGACCTCTTTGTTTTGGGAAGGAGGCTGCGTATAAGGCGTATTTTCCACAGTACAATCAGTTCCTTGAATTCCAGGACGTGGAAATTGATATCTCTACGCGATTAGGGCACGTGTCGAAAGCAAATTGCACGTTTTCGCTCGAGTTACTTATTTCCAATGTAATTGGGTTAGCCTATTCGCGGTCGGCATAGTGAGCGACGCTGTCGGGATAATCGAGCCGGTGCACCAGCGTCGCTCGAACGAATGGATGGATCGCGCGGCCGACATTGTTCACCGACTACACCTCTCCAGAAATCGAGCGGGCGCCGAAGAGCGGGTTGGGGTGACCTGCCACGGGTAATTTCCCCATCTGAGATTAGAGTCCGGGCCTTCTTGCTCTGATGCGTCCTTCTTTTCCTTTGTGTTCCTCTGCTTCGGTGCGGCGATAAGGCAAGCTTACCGGACATGAAACGACATCGACGGGCGCGGCGGTTTGTTCGCATTTGCGTTGCTAGAAGAGCCGCGATGTTTCATGCTACGGCCAATGATTCTTCGCCCCAAACCGTCCCCGCGCCATGGAGTCCAACTGCCCGGGCCTCGCGCAGGCCGGGCCTGCGGTGCCCGTGCCGACGTGGCTTCGCCGGGCGACGCTGCAGCCGCAGACGCTTGAGGATACGGCGATTCTTGCCGGGGCTGCGATCGGCGCGCTCGATTCGATCGTGCGCCGGCAGGAGCGGTGGGCCGGTGCCTGGCGGCAGCGCCTGGCGCTCGCCGCGGCCGCAATGACGGCGCGGCAGGCGGGGCGCGTTGAGGATGAAGCGGCGCTGCGCGATTCCTTTCTCCTCGCCCGCCCCGGCGATTTTTTGTCCATTGGCCCGGCCGGTCTTTTGCTCCTCGGCTGGCGCCGGCTGGCAGCACGGCCCGCAGAGGCGCTTCTGACGAAGAAAAGTCTCGCCGCGGTGTTGGAGGAATTCGGCTTTTTCACCCGCGGCGGCGCGGCGGTCAGCGATCTGGCGGACGAGCTTCGGCAGCTCGGCGCCAGCGTCGGGACGGTCGAAACGCTGAGCGGTGCGGTCGCGGCCGCCGAGCGCCATGGCTTCCGGCGCGGCGTAGGAGCATGGCTCGCTGACGCTCTGCTCGCGCAAAGGTTGGGCTGGGAACAAGCCGTGCCGCTGCTCGGCGCCGAGCCCGCCTTGGGTGCGAGCCGCCCACGTCGCGTTGCGGCCGGCGCCACGGCGCCAACCATCGAGGCGGGGCCGGAGCGAACAAAAGCTTTGCTTGCCGGGCAGGCACGTGCGGCGCTGCGTGCCATCGACCTGTCGACCGAGCTCGGGCGCCGTGCCGAGCGGTTGCTGGCCAGCGCGCCGAAACTCAGGGCCAAGGGGGCGGACATCGTCGTCGACCGATTGCTGAACGACGACGCGCTCGTCGCGTCACGCGGAGACAAAAAGGCCGCGATGAGTGACCGTGGCCTGCGCCGGCTGTTCGACCGTCTTGTCGATCTTGGGGCCGTGCGCGAGCTGTCGGGCCGCACCACCTTCCGCCTCTACGGGCTGTGAAAAAAACGATGGCGGAGTGCGGCCAAACGACGAAAAGGGGAGCAGGGAGGCGAAGGTCGGTCAGGCGACCGCCTGTTTGACCGCGAGCTGGATCACCTGCCGCCGGAGGTGCGCTGGCGCGAATGGATGAACCGCGTCGAGGCGACGATCTTTGCAGCCAGCAAGCCGGTCGGCCGCGAGACGCTGGCGCGGATCGTCGGCAAAAGCTGCAGCATCGACCTCTTGATCGACGACATCCGTTAAGAACTGCGCGGCCGGCCCTATGACCTGGTCCGCCGTCGCCGTCGGTTTTCGGCACCTGACCCGGCCGGCCTACGCCGATGCGATCCGTGTCGCGCTCGGCGCCGGCGAGGGTAGGGCGGATCTCGCGCAGTCGGATGTGCTGGTGGTGATGTGCATCGCCTACTTCCAGCCGATCACCCGCGCCGAGCTGTCGAGCTTTTTTGGCAAGGAGGTTTCGCGTGACCTGATCGGCAACCTTCGCTCCTTCGGATTCATCGCATCCGGCCCACGCGCGCCGCAGCCGGGCGCGCCCTACACCTATGTCACCACGCAGGCATTCCTGCTGGAGTTCGGGCTTGAAACCCTTCGCGATCTCCCCGACTTCGAGGCGCTCGAGGATGCGGGGTTGCTCAGCAAGGAAAAGCTGCTGGCCGGGGATATCATGCCGGAGTTATCCAGCGGCGAAGCACAGGGCGTCGGAATTGAAGTCGAAGGACTAGGCCGTCAGCAAGAAGTCACAGAAATGGCGAAAAGGGTGGGAATCGGACTGACCGCTTCGATCTCCTGAGCATGAAAGCGGTCAGCAAGAGTGGGAGTCACTACGATGCCATCAAGATCGGGCGGCATCCTGAGATCGAACTCCCGTCCTTCGGGGTTTGATGTAGTCTGGGCGGGTAGTCGCCGACAGCCATGGAGAGTTGGATACGATGACGTATTTCGATCTAGGCACCTTCTCCCGCCGGCTGGACAACACGCCTTCCGAGGCGCAGAGGTGGTTCGACCGGGGGCTGATCTGGCAATACGGATTCAACCACGAAGAAGCCATTTCCTGTTACGAGCGCGTGCTTGAAGTGGCGCCTTCAAACGTCATGGCTCGATGGGGGATTGCCCACTGTCTAGGCCCAAACTACAACAAGCTATGGGACTTCTTCGGGCCAGAAGAGCGTATTGCCGCTTTGACGCGGGCGCACATATTGCTGGCGGAGGCGCGCGATCTTCCCGCAATCCAAGTCGAGCGCGCATTGCTTGATGCGCTGAGGTCGCGGTTCCCTACTGATCCTGAGATTACGGATTACGGCCCTTGGAATGACGATTTCGCTGCAGCGATGCGCACAGTCTACGAGAGATTCCCTGACGATCTGGATGTGACCGCGATCTTTGTCGAGGCACTGATCAACCGCACGCCTTGGGCGCTTTGGGATACTCGGACCGGGCAGCCTGCCGCTGGCACCTCGACGGAGGAAGCGCGCGCGGCATTGGACGACGCCTTCACGACCCAGCCAGCAGCCTGGGGACATCCGGGGTTATTGCATTTCTACATTCATCTGATGGAGATGTCGTCGACGCCAGAAAAAGCCTTACCGCATGGAGATCGGCTGGTGCGCCTCGTGCCATACTCTGGGCATCTTGTGCATATGGCGACGCATATCGACGTGCTTTGCGGCGACTACCACAATGTCGTGGCGCGCAACCGGCAGGCGGCTCAGGTGGATCGTTCATATTTCGCTTATGCAGGCGGTGAGAACTTTTACACGGTCTACCGGATCCACAACCTTCACTTTCAAATCTACGGGGCCATGTTCCTTGGTCGTCCGTCGGATGCCTTCGAGGCCGCGAGGGCATTGGCGGAAAACCTGCCAGAGCCGGTGGTGCGTTACATGCCAGAGATGTTTGAAGCCTTCGCGCCGATGAAGTTGCACGTACTTATCCGCTTTGGCCGCTGGTCCTGCATCCTGAAAGAGGCCTTCCCCGAAGATGCCGAGCTTTACTCCTTCAGCACCGTCCTGTTGCATTATGCCCGGACCGTGGCTCTGTCCAATCTCGGTAGAATTCCCCAGGCAGAGGAAAGCGCTAGCCTTTTCGCGGCGGCGCGCGATGCAGTGCAACCCGAGCGCATGCTGTTCAATAACCCATGCGCCGATATCCTGAAGGTTGCCGAAGCTATGATGCTGGGGGAGTTGCACTACAAGTCCGGCCGCGTCCATGAAGGTCTGGACTTCCTGCGGCGTGCGGTCGATCTCGACGACAATTTGCTCTATGACGAGCCATGGGGTTGGATGCAGCCGACGCGACACGCGCTTGGCGCATTGCTGATGGATGCCGAACGATATGCCGAAGCTGAGGCTGTCTATCGCGCCGACCTTGGGCTTGATGCGACGTTGCCGCGGCCTTGCCAACACCCACGCAACGTCTGGAGCCTTCACGGCCTGCTTGAGTGCCTTAGCCGACGTGGTGACGCGGTAGAAGTCAGCGAGGTCCGACAGCAGTTGGATCAGGCGCTGGCGCATGCAGAGGTGCCGATCATGGCATCATGTGCCTGTCGGAGCGCACCGCAATAAGTGGCAAGCTCCGCTCGCCACGTTGCAGCCTCCTCAGCGCCATAAGAGCCAGCATCGAGCAGCGTCTCGCACGCGTCCATTGCGCGCGCGAAGCCGGCCGTCACTCTGCTGCAGGGCAATGATGCCCTGCACGAAGTCCTTGTCGAATCGTGGCAGTGCAGGTCCGCGATCTCGCGCATCCGCTAGGCCAGATGCTGCTCCAGTGCCTCCATGCTGGTAAAACTCTGCCTCGCCACCACCCCTTCACTGAGAACCCTCCTCAGGGCCCCGGGGGCATCCGTATGCATGCAACCCGCCTCAACGTCCGCTCAGAGGTCGCTTATTGACCGACGGCTTTCATATCACCGACTTCGAATGGCGCGTGCTTGAGCTGCAGCTACCTTTTTGCTCAAGCACGAGCGCCAACGGCGTGCATAAGGCGCACGTAAGCGCCGAAGGATCGATCCGCTTTGACACTTGGGGTGCGCTTCGGTCGCGGCGCTGCCTGATGTCCCTCCAGGAAGTCTGCAAAGCGCGCGATCAGCGCCTCATGGCTTCCCGCAGCCAGGATCATCCAACGTCGGCATGCGTCGGCGCCGTCCATGTCTTTCACAAGCCAGTCAGGAGGTTTCGATGCGAGCGCCTCGAAGCAGCGAATGCGCGCGGCGCTCGATAGATTCGTGAGCGTCCTCGCTGATCGGACTTCGGCGGCGACCGGCGCGCGCAGAACCCGCGCGACGGCGTCGCTTATTTTTATCAAACCCTTGGCCGTGTCCACGCGGCATATATCCGCGATCGCGCGTTCCAGACGGCGCGCGGACGCCCGGACCGCGGCCCTGGGAGCAGCGCGCGGGTCGAACCCGCATCGTGCACAAAAATGCTGGGGGACCAGTTCGCATTGGTCGAAGGTCGCGATGCCGGAGTGGCAGGCCGGACATCGATCCCGAAGCCCGCAGCCATGCGCGAAGCACGACACACGCGATGCCAGCCGCCACTGCCGCCGAAGATACGGCGCCTCGTCCGCTGTAAAGCAATCTGGACAATACTGCATCCAGGTCGAACGGCTCCGGTGCGAGCTGGCGCGCAATGGCAGCAAGAGCGGGGCCATCGCACATCCGCTCATCGTCATCGCCGAGATCTCCTCGGTCGCCCGGCCGGTCTGATGGCCGAGCAACGTGGCGACGGGGCGCGGTAGTCTAAGGTCGAGGCGCGGCGACCACATCCTTTCGCCGAGACCCAGGACGCCGGCGAAGGACCGCGGCGCGGTGCCGTTCGCGAGCGCGAGACGGTGGAGCCAGCTCGAAAGCAGTTCGTCCGGAAGGGGTGAGACGGCAACCGGCCAGCGGTTCCCGCAACGTCGCCATATCTCTCGCGGATCTCGATCGCGAAGGCCGCCCGTACCGAATCACCCGTCACAGCAGGTCGTCACGCACCGGCGCCCGGCGGCGCCTCGAGACCGGGACGTGGTGCCGCGCATCGATGCCCGATTTCGTAATTCGCTCCTCGCCGGACCTCACTGCGGCTGAGGCCGCTGCGGAGATGATCGCTACGATCTCGCCGATCAGTCCCTCGGAGAGCTGGAATATCCTTCGCGCCAAGGGTTCCTCCGAGAGATCGGACGCACGGACAAGCGGCAAGGCGCTCTCCAGGCTGTCGAGCAGCGCAAGAAACTCCTCGCCATATTGCCATCGCGGCACGGCGTGTAGGTCGAACCTGGTCGCCATTTCAGCGGTCTGGTTTACGAAGTCATAGACGGTGACCTCACCGATCAGAACCGGAGAGATGTCGAACTGGCGGCCGATCCTCCGCAGGAAGGCAAGCATGGCCTCGACGTCGCGGGCACGGCCGCGCAGCGCATTGTGGAACTCATCGAAGATCAGCATTCTGGGCTTCAGCCTGTCGAGCAGATGATCGACCTGTTCGGCTTTGCGGCCGACGTTCCGGCTGCTGCCCGTCGGCGCGCGCAAGGCCTGCAGGATGCTCCCGTAGAAATGGGCGAGACCGGCCCCCTCGCGCGTCTGCACCACCCATACCCGCTGCTGCTCGGCTGTTCTCAGATGCCCGACGGCGAACCGCTCGGCGATCATCGTCTTGCCGTTGGCATAGGGGCCGACGAGCATCAGTCCTCGGGTCCGCAACGATGGCGGCCGCGACAGAAGTTCGGCAAGGCGTTCATGCGCCGTGACCGCCACCTGATGTCCAATCCATCGCGGCGCCTGAATGTAGGTGATCCGCTCTTCCGTGCTGCGGTCGAGGTGAGGACGAACGTGATCGAGAAGATGACCCGTCATCTCACCAATCCTCCACCGGCAGGCGGCGTTTCGAGCGAGAGGGATGATCGGCGGGCGCCGGCGGCTCCGGCCGCATCGCGTCGTAGGGCTTGGGCGCGTCAGCGGCGTGGGATTTGCGCACGGCATTGCGCAGCTCAGCCTTCGACGGCTTCGATCCGCCGCTAATCTCCGCGATCCGCCGGCGCAGCGTTACCTTCTCGACATCCGTGCGCGCGTTCGCGGCGCGTCGCTGCAGGCGGTCGGCCTCGTGCTCCCACAACGTCATCGGAGCAAGCATGCCGTCGCGCCGCTCCACAAATCGAAACTCCCTGGTTTCGGGATCGCGGGCATAGACATGGCTGATGTCGCGAGGATTTTATCGAAGCTCGAGCTTGCCCAGCCGATCTCGCTGCGGAACAAGCTCGCCCAGCCAAGATGAGTAATAGTCGAGCGCGAACATGCTGACGCCCTGCGGTGAGATGCGGCGCTCCGTTCCGGGCATGAATGCCAGCAGGACCCTCATGGCATCATCGTCGAAACGCGCAAGGTCGTGCGCCTGCCGGCTCCATTCTGACGCCGGCACCTTCAGGGTCCTCGCGTTTTGCTGCAGGTTGTGGTCGATCACCGCGAGCACGACGCATCGCTCAAGATCGGCGAAGCTGAGACGCGCGCGCCGCTCTGCGGGATATTGGTCGCGGTTCGCCACGGATCGGCCCGTTGAGCCGGGCTGCGTTGCAAGAACCCCGTTGAGCTTCCCAAGCAGCCTTTCGACCACGCCGCCGTGATGGACCCGGCCGCGATCTCGGTAGCGGATGCGGATGCCGTAGTCCTCGCACCCGCGCTGGAAGGCATTGCCCTTGAACTCCTTGGCGGAGTCGGTGACTAGCGATCGCGGTCGACCGAACATCGGCCACCCATGTTCGATACCGCGCGCAGCCAGCCATTCCTCCTTCGGACACATCGCCTGCGCCAGGCACAATGCGACCGACAGCGCCGACGGCTTTTCGAGCGTGAGGCAGAACCCGAGAATACAGCGCGTCGCCACGTCGGTGACGAGCGTCAGGTAGGCCCTGCCGACGAACGTCCCGCCGCCCTCGACAACCTCGACGAAATTGATGTCGGTCGGCGTGTGATCGATCTGGCAGACATCCAGAGGGTACGCCGCGTGGATGTATCCAGGCCGGGCCTTGAGCCGATAGAGATGTTTCGGGTTCGCAGATCGCTTCTTTGCGATTTCCTCGGCGCCAAACAATGCTGGTATTCGGCGAGCGACCGTGAGGTAGGACGGAGGAGCCAGGCCGGCCTCCTCGCAGCGGGCGCGGATCTCGGCCACGACCGGAGCGAGGGGCGGAGCCTCCAGCACCAGCCACTGCTCTCGCAGTGTCGTCGCGATGATCTTCTCGATGTCCTGCTGAAGTCGCTTCTTCCGTGTCCTATCCCGGCAGGGCAAGAGCGACGTCACGGTCCGATCGACACGGTAGCGTGTGAGCAGGTTGTAGACCTGCCGCGTCGAAAGGCGCAGTTCGGCTGCGGCCCGAACGATCGCCGCCCGTCGGGGACCTGAGCCGTCCAAAATCCTGTCGAGTTCGCGCGCAACCCGGCGCGCCGTCGACCATGCTTCTTCGGAATGTGACGCTGCAGGCGCCGGTTTCAGGCTGTGCAATCGGTTCGGCAAAATGAGCAGTCAGTGAAATCGTTAGCGAAAAATCACGACCGTCGTAGCGCCTAAACCTAAACAGCCCATGACTATTCCGCGATTGAAATCAGGAAGTGAAAGCGACACGCGGCTTGACGAGCGGCTCGCCCGATCGCCTGTCGCGACGGCTTTGTCGAGCGCCAACACTTCGCCGACGCGGCCGCGGCACTTTGGCTGGAGGGCGAGCTCGTCCACCTCGAGGACCTCGTCCTGCACGACGCCCATATGGACATTCGGACGCCCAGGCTAAAGGTGACAAAACAGGGTGCGCTCAATTTGGTCGGCGAGCTCGGGCTGCGCGAGATGACGGGCAGGGGAAGGTTTCGAGCGTGGGGAATTGTTTAGTCCGCAGCCATTCGCTAATTTACGAAATTATCGAACTTGACGAACTTGCGCTCTGCAACCATATTGGTGACAGCAGGAGGTTCTCATCATGGCCGCTCCAAAACCAAGCAATCATAGCGGGACCGCATCCCATGCGGGAGTCGCCGCCCTGAGCTTCACCACGAAGCTGCCGGCACAGGCAGACTTCAAGAAGGTGCTGCTCGAACGCTATCAGGAAGCGATCGCACGCAGCCGGAAGATCGGCCATCGCGTTTCGTTCCGGGTAGAGGTCGATCCGGCCGCCGGTGCACAGACGATCACGCCCGTCGAGGAGCAACCGGTCGATACCTTTCCCGTCGAGGACACGGGCAGGCCGGATGCCGAACTCGAGGCGGCGCTTGCCGAAGCGCGCGCGCGTGGCCGCAAGCGCGTCGCCGAAATTGTCGCCGGCGAGGAGATGCTGAGCGCGGATACCTTTGCCAAGCTGCTCGGCACATCGCGGGTGACGGTCAACGCCAAGCGGCAAAGCGGACAGGTGCTCGGGATCGATGGCGCCAAACGCGGTTTCCGCTTTCCTGTCTGGCAACTCGACAAGGACGGTCGTCCCTTCGGCGCATTGCCAGCGCTGCATGCAATGTTGGGCAACAGTGCCTGGGCCGTCTATCGGTTTCTGGCGTCGCACCATGGCGCCCTCGATGGGCGGACGGGCCTTCGAGCCCTTCAGCAAGGCGATGACGCCTCGGTGTTGGCCGCGGCGGAAGGCATGGCCAGGGGCGATTTCGACTGAATGCCCGGCGTTCCACCTCCACCCGATTTCGCGCGCGCAAACCTCGAAATCGAGACCATATCGTCGGGTCGGACATTCGGCCGGATCTACCGGAGCACCTATCCCGATCCGTTGGGGTACGGGAAGTCGCCGAGCCGGTTCAGCGATCCGCCAATCGGTTTGGCGTTCTTTACTCGGCGACTCCCTGAAGGTGTGCTTCCTCGAGACGGTGCTCCGCGATCGCCGCGAAGGGATCCTTTACGATGTTCCAATAGAGGAGGTGGAGCTGACCCGACGGCGCTATGCGGAGATCGCGACCACAGCCTCACTTCGAGTTGTCGACCTCAGAGATGACAACGCCGTCAGAATGGGGGTGCCGACCGATGTCGTTCGGGCACAGCGCCAGAACCTGGCACGCCGGTGGTCACTGGCGTTTCACGAGCACCCATCTGAGCCCGACGGGATCATTTATCCCTCGCGCCTCAACGAGGCGACCAACCTTGCTATTTACGATCGCGCGGTACCGAAGCTTCAGGCGAAGCGCGTCATGGCGCTTCTCGGCGCGCGAGGGCTGGCTCAGGTTCTGGAGGATTTCAGGGTGGGGTTGGTGTGAAGATGCAGCTCGTATCCGTATCGCTTGGCAAAGATGGCTGTAGCGCCAGAATCGCCTGCTAAGCCGGAGCAACGGAACGACCGGTATGTTCACGGGGAACGAACATGACGTAATCGCGGGAGCGGTGGCCACCTAAGATGTGGCGGCGATGTTCGAACATCTAGCCGGCTGGCTGTCCCCCGATAGGATGAAGAACGGGCTCACGATCGACACCGGGCCCAGGCATCGAACGGAGGACAGCCATGAAGCAGTATATCGGTCTCGACGTATCCATGAAAGAGACGGCAATATCGATCCGGCAGGACAGCAAGAGGATTTGGCGGGGCAAGTGCGCGTCCGACCCGCAACTGCTCGCGGCGGTGATCCGCAAGCGCGCACCGTATGCCCGGCGGATCGTGTTCGAGACGGGGCCGCTGTCGGTGTGGTTCTACCACGCGCTGATGGCAGAGGGTCTGCCGGTGATCTGCATCGACGCGCGGCATGCCAAGGCCGCGCTCGACATGGCCGCGAACAAGACCGATGCGAACGATGCTGATGGCCTGGCACATCTGGCCGAGGTCGGCTTCTACCGAGAGGTTCGGGTCAAAGGTTTCGACAGCATGCTGATCCGCACGCTGATCACCGCGCGGCGCCAGCTGCTTAAGATGCGTCTGCAGATATCCAACCAGATCCGTGGGTTGATGAAGACGTTCGGCCTCGTCGTGCCCAAGGGCGCCGGCAGCGTGTTCGAGCGCAACGTTCGCGACCTTCTGCAGGGCGAAGACAAGCTGGCACGCATCGTTGCGCCAATGCTTCAGGCATGGAGCAATATCCGACAGCAAATAGCAGAGCTGAGCAAGCAGCTGGCCGCGATGGCGCGTGAGGACCAGCATTGCCGTCTGCTCATGTCAGTGCCTGGTGTAGGCACCGTCACAGCCACCGCCTTTGCCGCAGCCGTGGAGGATCCGGCGAACTTCAGGAACTCGCGCGCCGTGGGTGCATGGGTGGGCCTGACCCCGAGGCGCTACCAGTCCGGCGAGGTCGATAATGACGGCCATATCTCGCGCCGTGGCGACAATCAGTTGCGCGGACTGCTATACGAGGCGGCCGCGGTCATCCTGAACCGGTCGACGGATACCAGCACCCTGCGAACCTGGGCGTTGGAGCTGAAAGAACGGCTCGGCTTCAAGCGCGCGGCCGTGGCCCTGGCGCGCAAGCTGGCAGTGATCATGCATGCGATGCTCCGGACGGGCGAGCTGTTCGATCCGCACGGAGGAACGCCCGCCGCTGCCTGATCCTGCAGACGCTCGCCTGCGACGATTTCTTCAGGCCATTCAACCGATAGCGTTCTTACAGGACGCACCGAGCCGTCCCTGCCGGGACGTGGCTGAGATCATTCCGCGAAGCGGGAAGCAACTGCCTCGTTTAGCAGATTGCGTAACGAACATAGGAAGATCTCACCTGCGAAACTCATCCTGCGGCGATCTTTGCATCGACCGCGTAGACGACCCTGTACCCGGCATACGAGCGAACGAACGAGCATCGACAGAAAGGACGACTGCCTTGCACTCACCCCCTTGACGGCCGAGCGACTAGACGACCCGCTGCGCGGGAGGGCGCGTGCGGTTGAGGTAGGGATCAAGAACCGGTCGTTGCGCCTGCGTTGAGCGGGGTTCGGCAGGGGCAGAGCATCACAGGCTTCTTCAACAAGGAGCCTGACCATGCCTCATCCAGTTCTCGAAGCTTCGATCAGCCCGCTGCGCCAGCGGCTGATCGACGACATGAACATGCGGCGTTTTTCACGGGAGACACAGCGCAACTATCTCCGCGATATCGGACGCCTGGCGACATTCCTCGGGCGTTCACCAGACACAGCGACCGCCGACGACCTACGTCGGTTCCAGATCGACCAGCAGGAAGATGGCGTTCCCGTGCCGACGATGAACAGCATCGTGTCGGCGCTACGCTTCTTCTTCACCCAAACGCTCGACCGCCCGGACCTGGCGCGCCGGCTCGTCCGGCTGTCGCATCCGCGCAACCTGCCCGTGGTGCTCAGTCGCGACGAGGTCGCCCGGCTGCTCAACGCCACCACCTGCCTTAAGCACCAGGCCGCACTGTCGGTTGCCTATGGCGCGGGCCTGCGCGTCGCCGAGGTGTCGATGCTGAAGGTCGCAGATGTCGACAGCGAACGCATGCTGCTGCGCGTGGAACGTGGCAAAGGTGGGCGATATCGCAACGCCATGCTCTCGGAGGACCTGCTCACTGTCCTGCGGCAATGGTGGAGGGTGGGGCGGCAGCAGGGTGTAATGCATCGCGACGGCTGGTTGTTTCCCGGGCAGCACGCGATGAAGCCGATCAGCACGCGGCAGCTCTATCGCATATCCGCATGCGTTCCGGTGAACTCGCCGCGTGGTGTAAATTTTCAATGTCCCATTGGCGGTCTACTTACTCCGGCAATCCGGCGTTGCGCAGGCCATCGAGCAGAGGTTTGAGCGCATCTCGGTGAGCATAAGGATTCACAGCGATCAGTTCCCGCGATGAGATGCTGGGTCTAAGTTCGCGAGCCTTTGCCAGCGCATGCGCAGCGAGAGCGGCATGGCCGAGATGGTCATGGGCGGCCGCCAGTGTGAGCCAAGCGGGGTGATCCTTTTTTGGCATGTTGTCCAAGGCCGCTACGACTTCGCCATATCTCCTCAGTTCCAACAAAATTTTGGCGCGAATTACCCAGAACCAGTGTGGTGGAAACGGGGTTCTCTTCAGCGCGTCATCGATTGAAGCCAGAGCCTCCTCCGGCCGGCCGGCGTATCGCAACCAATTCGCTCGGTCCGCGCGAATTTGCGCATCGGCCGGATTGAGAGCGACGGCGCGGTCGAAATGGACGCCGGCCCGTTCGTATTCGCGGAGCCACACCATGACCATGCCGTTGGCGTGGTGGACCGTCGGATCGTTGCTGTCCAACTCCATGGCTCTTTGTGCGGCAAGTGACGCTTCGTGCAGCGTTCGTGGGTCGGTGTCGAACCAGTAGCGGCCGAGGAGAGCGATCGCCAGCCAGGCGTGAGCGTGCGCAAAATCGGGATCGATCGCCGTCGCGCGGGAAAAAAGCGGAACGGCCTCCTTCTCCATGTTGGCGTCGGCCAGCTCCCGGCCCTGCAGGAAAAAGTCATAGGCCGTCCAGCTCGACGTTGGCCGCTTGCGCACCTGAAGAGCAGCAGCGGCCACCATTCGCCCCTCGAGCGTCGTCACGATTGCTGCCACGACTTCGTCCTGCACAGCAAAAATGTCGTGGCATTCGCGATCATACCGCTCCGCCCAGACGTGGTTGCCTGTCCTTGCGTCGATCAACTGCGCAGTAATGCGCATCCGCTCGCCCGCCTTCTGCACACTACCTTCGATGACGTAGTTCGCGCCCAGATCGCGGGCGGCCTGCATTGGGTTGATGCCCATCCTGGCAAGATGGAACGAAGCGTGACGCGCCGCGACGGTAAGATTTCTGAACCGCGACAACTCGGTGGTGATGTCCTCCGTGATGCCGTCCGAAAGGTATTGTTGACTGGGATCGCCGCTCAGATTGTCGAATGGCAAAACGGCAATGGAGGGCCCGGCAGCAGACGTCGTTGCGGCCCGCCCGCCCACCTGACCAGTACTCGTTTCCACACGGTAAACGCGCACCGGTCTGACGATATTCTTGAGCGCCACCTCGCCCATGTCCTCGAAGGCAGCGTTGCCTTTGCCTCGCAATTCCTCATGAACCTTGGCCGAGACGCAGACCCCGCCTGGCTCTGCCAAGGCTTCGAGGCGAGCCGCAACGTTCACACCGTCGCCATAGATGTCCGAGCCCTCACCGATCACGTCGCCCAGATTGATGCCGATACGCAGCAATATGCGGCGGTGCTCGGTGACGGATTGGTTGGCCTCCGCCATTTTGGCCTGTAGTTCGACTGCAGCCTCGACCGCGTTCACCGCGCTGGTGAACTCCATCAGCACGCCGTCGCCCATAAGCTTGACGATCCGCCCGCCGCGATCGCGAACGATCGGCTCCAGGATCGCCTTGCGCCGCTCCTTCAGTGCCGCCAGCGTACCCGCCTCATCCGCCTCCATCATTCGGCTGTAGCCGACCACGTCGGCCACAGCGATAGCGGCAAGACGGCGCTTGACGCGTTCATCAGCCATTAAGTGATCGCCTCACTGGTTGGATCGATGATATTTGCGCCGCACGGAGGAGTCCATCGTGGCCAGCAACGAGAACGGCTACCTGGGTGGAATGATGGTCTCCTACCCCTTTCGGGACACTGAGCCTTCAACAGTCAATGACTGCTTCGGGTCAGACAACGACGATGCGACGTCGAGGATGCACTGACGCTGGCCGAGGGAACTGAAATCTGATGAAAACGACCTCGCGAGAGCGGGGTCGTCATCGCTTCGTGTTCGGCCCAGTGGCTTTGCGCCGCATATCGGCCGCCGGGATCAGTCTTGCTTGCTGCAAGCTGACAGTGTCAGCGACCGTGGGCTCGTCGCGTCTGCTTCTCGAAGGTGCAAGTCGGCAGGATGCCGAGGCCGCGGTCGCTCACAACCCGGAGCACGGTTTTCGCGATAACGTGGACTTTGGATTCGGCAAATTTGCTTGGAGCCGAGAGCTAGCGGCTTCCCAGCCGGCTCAAAACTTCAAACGGACCGGTAAAGTCGAGTTGTGTGATCCCCGGGAAAATCACGAAGCCGACGTTGAATTCAACCATGCACGTTCTCCCTTCTAAGACCCACACGCCGACTTGGCTCGGTCGAGATCATCGCGCCAAGTCACAACGTCAGCAATGGGTTGGAAGTAGACCGCTCGCAGATGACCCGCATAGTGGTCGCGCCAAAAGTGGACGCCTGAGGAACGAAAATGCAGGAAAGTCCGCCTCACTTGGATGTCGGAGGTGTGGTCAGCGTGCGGGCTATGGCGCACGCAGTCTCCGATGAGGCATTCAACGTTCATCGGTCGGGCGAGATGCACTAGCATAGTCGGCCAGTTCGCGACAAAACGCGATCGCGTACCGTGGCAGCGGGCGCCGTCGATCCCAAAAGACCGCCAGCGGTTCGCGGAGACGTTTTTTCTGGAACGTCAGATGAGCGACTTGCAGCTGATCGGAACGGAATCGCATCGTCGACGGAATCACCGCTACGCCATGCCCGCTTTCCGCCATCGCTATCAGCGTGTGCGGGGTCCGGCTTTCAAAGGCTATGGTTGGCTCCAGTCCCGCGAGCCGGCATGCCGCATCGAACATTCGTCGATTGGCGTAGTTCGTATCGAGCACCAACAACGGATACTTCGCTAGACAACGAATCTCCACATTGTCCCCTGGAGCCGGCGCCATCCCGGGCTGAAACGCCAAGAGTAGCTCAAGGGGCATAATTTGATGGCTTTCGAAGCGCTGATCATGGGGCGGCACTGCATTGCCGAGGCTCTGCCCGATGTGAATGTCGCCGCGCTCCAGTAACCCCTGCATCTCGTCCCATCCCAGCGCTCGCGCAGTTCCACCTGGACGCCGGGAAAGAGCTTTGCGTAGCGATGGAGAATTCGGCGAGGATGCCCTCGATGAATTGCGGGGATGCCGCCACCTTCAGTATGCCAATGTCGCCACCCCGAAGCAGTTGTGCCTTTTCGCGAACCGCGGCCGCGTAGTTGAGAAGTCCGCGGCAGTCCGCAAGCATCTGTTCACCTTCGCCTGTGAGAACAAGTCCGCGCCCGACCCGGTCGAAAAGCTTGAACCCGAGCTCATGCTCAAGTTCGTGCAGCTGACGCGACAGTGCGGGCTGGGCGACATGAAGATGCTGCGCCGCCTTCGACACGGTCCCGAGTTCGACCACGGTGACAAAGCTTCGCGCACGCCGAAGGTCGATCATGATAACTCATGCCGATTGGGTATCGATCGGTAGAAGATATAGATATTGGACGCAACATGCGAGAGTGGTCCATGTATCTCCGAGATCGGGCGTTCTCCGCCGATCAAGCACCGCGGATGCCCCCCGCGGCCCGATGGAGACAGCGATGGAACCGCTTATCTATCCACAGGATCGCATCGCCCACCTGCTGATCGAGCCCTGCAACGACTACCTGTCGCAAGGCCGGGTTGCCGGAATATGCCCCACACCATTTGGATTATCCTGGCCCCGGCTTTGGGACACAAAGCGCGGTCTGGTTGCAGCTTTGCTCGCGCCGGCGATATCCGCCGAACACACTAGGAGCCGCTCATGAGCTTGATCGATACGAGGATCGCATTAATCGAAGCCGAGCGCCGGAATCTCTTATCCCGTGTGCGGAACTGGGTGGCCAACTGGATCGACCGCGTATGCGCCAGCAACGACGCCCCGATTGATCCGACAGCGCATTTCTCGCTGCGCGAGTGGGCGGATTTGCCGACGCACCATCCTGCCTCGGACGAGTAAGTCGACTCGTTGACGTGCTGCGTCCTTTGCTGTCCGGCTGTAGGCCCAATTCCAGACATTGCGGCTTGTGGCCGGCCTGTCCGTTTGTCCTGTATTCAAAGGCAGTCCCTCCGTTGTCGGCCCCTTCCAGACCTTCCACGCTGCTTCGGCGATGGGCGCTGCACATTCGCTTCCGGATCGAATAGGATAGTTCCCGATTGAGGGGAACAAGGCTTTGTCCGAGCAGCAGGTCGAGCGACGTCTGGCCGCCATCTTGGCCGCGGATGTGGTGGGCTATAGCCGCCTCATGGAGGCCAATGAAGAGCGCACGCTGGGTGCGCTGCGCCAGCATCGTCGCGAGTTTTTCGATCCCACGATAGCCCAGCACGGTGGCCGCATCTTCAAGGTCATGGGGGACGGCTGTTTGGTTGAGTTCGGAAGCGTTCTCAACGCGGCGCGTTGCGCCGTTCAGATCCAGCGCGGCATGCCGGGGCGCAACGCGGGAATTCCCGAGGACCGGCACATAAAGTTCCGCATAGGTATCAATGTCGGCGACATCATCGTCGATGGTGAGGACTTCTACGGTGACGGCGTGAACATGGCCGCGCGTCTCGAGGGCCTTGCTGGGCCAGGCGGCATCGCGTGTTCAGAGGCGGTACGCAATCACGTCGGCAACAAGCTGGAACTTGAGTTCCTCGATCAAGGCGAGAAGACCGTCAAGAATATTGCCCAGTCGGTGCGTGTCTACTTTATCAATTTGAGATCACCCGACAGCCGTATAACTCCTGCAGCAGCCGGAGGCGGTCAAGTACGTGAGCGCTCCGAGAAGCCGTCGGTGGCAGTTCTGCCCTTCGCGAACATGAGCAATGACCCCGAACAGGAATTTTTCAGTGACGGCATCACCGAGGACATCATCACCGACCTGTCGAATGTTTCGGGCTTATTCGTGCTCGGCCGCAATACGGTCTTCACTTACAAGGGTAAGGCGGTGAACCTGGAGCAGACAGCGAGGGAGCTTGGCGTCGCCTATGTGGTCGAGGGTAGCGTTCGCCGAGCCGGGGATCGTGTAAGGATCAACGCCCAATTGATCGAAGGCATCTCCGGCGGCCATGTGTGGGCCGCTCGTTACGACCGTGAGCTCACCGATATTTTCGCCATCCAGGATGAGATTACCAAAACGATTGTGGACCAGCTCAAGGTCAAGCTCTTGCCGGATGAGAAGAAGGCAATCGAGCAAGCGCCGACCGACAATGTCGAAGCGTACACGAACTATCTAAGGGGTCGCCAGCTACTTCATGCGACGACGAGATCCTCACTGATATTGGCTCGGCGGATGTTTGCGAGGGCCGCGGACCTAGATCCGCGATTCGCGCGCGCTTACGCGGGTATGGCGAACTGCGATTCGCGCCTCAATTCCAGGCATGGCGTGAAGGTTTCGGCCGCCGATCTTCTGGCAACCACCGGCAAGGCCTTGGCGCTCGAGCCCAATCTGGCGGAAGCATATGCGGCAAGGGCTTACGCCTTGATGATCGACAGCAACGCCGAAGCGGCGGCTGTCGCTTTCGAAAGGGCCCTTGCACTAGACCCCAATTGCTACGAAGCCAATCAGTTGTACGCCGAATTCTTCCTTACAAAGGGCGATTTCGAGCAGGCGGCTCAGCACTACCTTCGCGCAATGGAGATTCAGCCGGATGACTATCAGGCGCCGCTTTTCCTAATTGGTGTCCTTCGGTCCCTCGGACGTCTGGAGGAAGCAACAAAATATGCGCGCCTCGGAGTGCGACGAGCCGAAGAGGCGCTTAGGCAGCATCCGGAAGACTCAAAGCCTGCGCAGCAAGGAGCCGTCGCGCTGGCATTTCTCGGAGAGCGTGATCGGGCAGAGGAATGGCTGGCGCGTGCTTTGGCTATCGATCCGGACGATAATCTCTGTCGCTATAAATGCCGCCTGCACCTACTCGCAGCTTGGCGAAATCGATCGGGCCATCGAATTGCTGGAGATTTGCGTTCAGCAGTTTGGAACCGATATGAAACTCTGGGTCAAAAATGATTCAGATCTCGATCCGATCCGCAATCATCCACTGTATCAAAAGCTGCTCGAACTCGCCGGTTGATCCGTCGTCCGGTTGTAGCGCAAGGACGAAGCCGCTCGCGCGGCACTGGCGCCCGTGGCGAGGGTGCAGCAATGATCTGAACGCCGTGCATTTGTCGGTTTGCGGTCCTGGCTGACGATTGGGGTCTTCTCAATCATCAGACAGGAGGTTCCCATGACGAAGGAGAGGACCACCCCGCTGCGCGAGCGGATGATCGAAGACATGCGCATTCGCGGGATGGGCGACAAAGCCCAGCAGGCTCATATCCGAGCCATCAAGGATTTCGCCAGGTTTCTGAAGCGATCTCCGGACACCGCCCAGTGTCCTTCCAGCAGCAGGTCACCCCTCGCGACTGGATGAAATAGACTGCGATAGATCGCTTCATGAGATATCCGCATGCTTGGATCGCCCGGGTACTCTCGCCGCAACCAGCCCGCTATCTGCTCCGGCGACCATTGCAGCGCCAGCTTTTGCGCCACCCGCCATCGTAGCCGTCCAGAGCATGCCAGGCGACACTGCTTCGGGCGCAGCGCTCGCTCCCAAGCATGCTTGTCAGCCCGGGTTGCACGATACGTTTGTGCACCGCCATTGCGCGAGATCTCGCGACATATTGTCGATGGGGATCGCCCTAGACTTCGTGCAATAGCGCGTATTGCGAGACCCGCCGCGATCCCGCGAGAGATCTCTTCGCGCTCCGCCAGCCCGAGCGCCAAGGCCGCTCTACGCCTTGCTGACGGAGCAATGCCGCCGTGTAAGGATACGATCCGCTGAACGCCGGTCTTGGGCGCAGCTCGCGCAGGCAGGTGAAGGAAAGCCGTGGCGTGGCCACCATCGGTGGCGTCGCCGCGCCGGTCTCGGTCATCCACGCCGGCAGCAGCAGCCGGCCGCCATCCGGCAGGTCGACGACAAAGTGGGCGTCGCCGGCGTAAAGGAGATGACGCACGACCGTGAGGCGCGCGCCGGCATGCGGGTGATACGGATACTGGACAACGACTTCAAGCGGCTGTTGCTGGGCAGTATGTCGCGGGTTCGAAAGGAACGATGTCGGAAGCGGAGTTGCACTTCCTCAAGGCGCGCATGCGCGGCGGCCAACTCAACAAGGCAAGCCGCGGCGATCTGAAGATAGGGCCGCCCGTGGGCCTGGTCTACTTGTCCGATGGCACCCTCGCACTCGACCCGGACGCCGAGGTGCAGGCCGCGCTCCGCATGGTGTTCACGACCTTCGAGCGCCTGGGCAGCGCAACCAGAACTGTCAAGTTTTTCCTCGACGAAGGTATTTTGTTCCCGCGGCGATTGCGCAAGGGACCGCACAAAGGCGAGCTGATGTGGGCGCCGCCGCGGCATGCCCGCATCCTCCAGGTCTTGCATAATCCGAGATATGCCGGCGCCTTCGTCTACGGTCGAACGCGTGGTCGGCCGCGGCCGGGCGGCGGCGTCTCGCAGATCAAGGTTGGTATGGCCGAGTGGCGGTTCGTGATCCCCGACATGCATCCGGGCTATATTGACTGGGAGCGCTTCAAGGCCAACCAGCAGCGTCTCGCCGACAATGCGCAAGCCTACCGAATGCAGCGCCACGCCGGACCGGTTCGCGAAGGATCTGCCTTGCTCCAGGGCAGAGTTCTCTGCGGCCTTTGCGGCGGGCGCATGGGCGTCCATTACAGCCAGGAGCATGGTCAGCCTGTCCCGACCTATATCTGCCAGGAGACCGCCACCCGCCGTGGCGGCAAGATCTGCCAGTCCGTGCCCGGCAAAGTCGTCGACCCGGCAGTGGGTGCATTGCTTGTCGAGCTGATGACGCCGATGACGCTTGAGGTCACCTTGGCGGTGCAGCACGAGCTTGAGGCACGCGCCGCCGAGACGGACACTTTGCGCCGACAACATATCGAGCGAACGCGTCATGACGCCGAGCTAAGGTTAAGAGATTTCGCGACTGGATTTTGGGTGAGGCGGGTGAGACGCAGAGACGTTTGAGTGTATGAACAGTGCCAATCCGAGATGCCGGCGTGCCAGCCTCGATCCGTTCATAAGCATCAATCGCCGCGCCTATTATTTTCCAGATCAGGTTCCAGCCGGTCTACACTACCCCGCCGGCGGCTTTGGGCATCTGACGCGGCCCGCCTACGCCCACGCCATCCGCACAGCGTCAGTGAGTGGATGATTGACCTCTCTCAATCGGAAGGGCCGGTGATGTGACGGTGGCCTATTTCCAACCGATCACTCGGGCCGATTTCTGCGCCTCTTTGGCACAAAAATCAGCCGACCTGATCGGCAATTGCGAGGCTCGGCATGATCGCCTCCGTCCCGCGCGCGCTGCAGCCCGGCGCACCCTACATCTGTGTCACCACCACTGAAGTTCCCGATGCGGTTCGGATTCGATACGCTGCGCGATCTTCGCGATATCGAAGCGCTCGAGGATGCTGGATTGCTCTCGAAGGAGAAGCTGCTGGCGGGCGGCACCACGCCCGACCGCGCCGGCGCCGTGGAATTGGACGTGGGCATGGGTGCTGACCTTAGACCGCCCAGCGAGAAGCTAAGAGCCGACTGCCCACCCAATGGCTCAAATTCGATAACCAACTTCGATGGCATGATATCGCTATTTCTCGGCAGGATCTTGACTGTTCGTCTCTGCGAAAGCCCACAATTCTCATCATCCGGATTGGCGAATCCAGATGTTTGAGGGTCGTGCATGACGCAGGAGCAATATCGGCTCGGGGTCGATGTCGGTGGGACGTTCACGGACGTATCCCTAGCCAATGAGCTTACGGGTGACCTACACCACTTCAAGACGCCCTCGACGCCTCACGACCCTTCGGAGGCGATCGAAAATGGATTGAAAAAGGTCATCGCTAGCGGGTTCGATCCAGCGGCTATTGCTCATTTTGGTCACGGCACCACCGTCGCCACGAACATGATCATTGAGCGGAAAGGCACGTTAACCGGTCTCGTCACCACGAAGGGGTTCCGGGACGTCTTGGAGATCGCGCGGCAGCAGCGTCCGCACCTCTATGACTATTCCATTCACCGCCCAGCGCCCCTGGTCGAGCGCTGGTTACGCCTTGAGATTGCCGAAAGGTACACCGCGGACGGCGATGAAATTATACCGCTTGATGAAGCCGCTGTGCGAGCCGCGGCGGCCCAGTTGCGTGCCGCGGGAGTTGCGGCCGTCGCGGTCTGCTTTGTCCACGCCTATCGATACCACGCCCACGAAAAACGCGCCGGCGAGATCCTGCGCGAGGAACTGCCCGGCATGCCGATTTCCCTAAGTTCGGACGTACAGCCGGAATTTCGGGAATTCGAACGCTTCTCCACGACCGTGATGAATGCCTATCTGACGCCCAAAATGGCGGGCTATTTAGACCGCTTGATGCATCGCTCGCGCGGGCTGGGTGTGCGGGCGGTACCACATACGGTGCATTCAAACGGCGGCCTGATGTCGATGGAGGCGGCAAAGGCCTATCCCGTCCGGACTTGCCTTTCAGGCCCCGCGGCCGGAGTCGTAGGGGCTGCGCAGGTGGCTTCGGCCGCCGGATTTCTGAACGCCGTGACCTTTGATGTTGGCGGCACGTCGACCGACGTTTCGCTCGTCCTGAATGGCCGCGGCGCCTACACACCCCTGCGGGAGGTCGCCGGGTATCCGGTGCGCTGCCCGATGGTCGATGTGCATGTGATCGGTGCAGGCGGTGGTTCTATTGCATGGGTCGATGACGCCGGCGCCCTGAAGGCAGGGCCGCACTCCGCCGGCGCGGTGCCTGGGCCGGTGGGATATATGCGCGGCGGCACTGAGCCCACAATCACCGACGCGAATCTGCACATGGGCCGCCTCAATCCGGTTGCCCTTCTCGGTGGTGCCATGCCGGTGGATCGTTCCGCGGCAACGCGCGCCATAACGGCGATCGCCGACAAAATCGGTGCCTCGCTCGATGACGCGGCCGTCGGCATCATTCGAATTGCCGTCGCGAACATGGCGCGTGCGATCCGCTCCATCTCGATCGAGCGTGGTAGCGACATCAAGGATTTCGCACTCGTGGCGTTCGGAGGCGCGGGGCCGCTGCACGCCACTTTCGTCGCGGATGAGGTTGGAATCCCGACCGTCCTCGTGCCCGTTGCGCCTGGGACAATGTGCGCGCGCGGCGTTCTGCTCTCAGATATCTCCCGGAGCTTCGTGAGGTCCCACGTGATGGCACTTACGGAGACCAGCTGGCGCGAGGTGCTCGACCACGCGCAAGCCATGATCGTGGAAGCCGACATGTGGCTCATCAGCGAAGGCGTGCCCGAACGCTTGCGCGAGCATGTCCGTGTGATTGAGGCGCGCTATGTCGGCCAGAACTTTGAAGTTCGCGTCGAGGGCGACATCTTTGAGAAGGACGCTTTCGTGCGCGCTTTCTACGGTGTCAATGATGATGTCTACGGCTACCACGTCGAAGACCGTGCGATCGAGATCGTCAACGTCCGGGTTGAAGCCATCGGCAGGATTGCCATGCCGCTCGAAGAGCCAACTGCGGTGAGAGGCACGTTGGACGAAGCCCGTCTTGGCACCCGCACGGTGCATATGGGCGAGGAGAATGCTGCCTGGACCGAGGCGGGAATCTACGACCGCGAAAAGTTGCCGGTGGGTGCGACCATCGTCGGGCCTGCCGTGATTGAGGAACCCACCGCGACGACCGTTCTCCCCTCGGCCTGGGCCGCAACTGTCGACCGATGGGGCAATCTCATTTTGACCAGGGAGAGGTCTGACGCATGAACCAGATCAATGCCATTGACATGGAGGTGTTCAACAATCGGCTTCTGTCGATCACCGACGAGGTCATGAATACGCTGATCCGCTCCTCGTTTTCCACCAACATCAAGGAGCGCAAGGACGCCTCCGTCGCGATCTTCGATAAGGGTGGCCGTCTCATCTGCCAGGCGCTCTACATTCCGATGCTGTTGTCGGGTGTTATGGGCGGGGTGGAGACCCTGCTAACCTCCCGTCAGCTTGAGAGCTTTCAGGAAGGCGATGTGTTCATCTGCAACGACGTCTACTTGGCAGGCGGATCGCACAGCAACGACATCTCGATCATCACGCCTGTCTTTATCGACGGAAAAATACAGTACTTCATCGGCAACATCGGCCATCACTCCGACGTGGGCGGCGTCATCCCCGGGTCAACTGACCACATCCTCACCAGCGTCTTCGCCGAAGGCATCCGCATCCCGCATATGCGTATCGTTCGCGAGGGGGTGCTTGACGAGGACCTCTTAGCCATGATCGCACACAACACCCGCGATCCTATGGAGCGCATCCTGGACCTCAAGGTCCAGATCGCCGCCAACAATCAGGGGGCAAGAAGCCTGCAAAAGCTCGCGGCGGAACACGGGCTGGCTCGTGTGCAGAAGAGCATGGCCGACCTGCTTATCTATACCGAACGGCGAATGCGGCAGAGGCTTAAAGAGCTTCCCGACGGAGAGTACCGCTCGGAGGTTTATACCGATGACGAGGGCGTACCCGGGCCTCCCAAGAAGATCTGCCTCATGGTTCGCATGCAGGGTGGCGAGGTGACGCTCGATTTTGCGGGCACCGACCGGCAGGCCAAGGGCTCAATCAACATGGGGCACTATCCGCTGCTCGCGGCGGTCTTCTGCGGGATCAACATGATGGTGGACCCATCCATACCAGCCAACTTCGGCATGTTCCAGCCGGTCCGGATCGAAACTCCGGAGGGCACCATCCTTAATCCCGAGTTCCCCGCGGCGGTCGGCAATCGGGAATACACGGCGCAACGGGTTGTGCGTGCGATCACGCTGGCCTTCGCGCAAGCATTGCCGCGAGAGCGGGCTGTAGCGCCCTCCGCCGACATCAACACCGGAATGGCGTTCTACGGCAAGCGCCGGTCCGGTGAGCCTTTCGTGTACGTCGAGGCGGTTGCCGGCGGCGTCGGTGCGACGCTTCGTAAGGATGGCATGCATGGCACGCAGGCGGGCATCACCAACACATCCAATACCCCGGCCGAACCGTTGGAGATCGAATTTCCGCTGATCGTGCGTGAGTACGGTCTCGCCATCGATACGGTCGGGCCGGGCAGGACGCAGGGCGGAGCCGCGATCATCCGGGACATCGGGTCCCTGGTCGACGGCGTGTCGGTTTCGACTAAGGCTGACGGCAAGAAAAGCCCGGCCCCAGGCATCTTCGGGGGCGGCGAGGGCGGCCGCGCCTCGCTTGAGTATCACCGCGCGGATGGAGCGGTCGAAGAGATTGAAATGTTCGTGGTCGACCGCATCATGGCAAAAGGCGAAGCCATACGCCTGATCTCCCCGGGCGGCGGGGGGTTCGGCGAACCCGCCGAACGCGCGCCGGCCGAGGTGGCCCGCAGCATCCGCGAGGGCTTCATTTCGCCCGAGTTTGCGGCGCAACACTACCCACATGTCACACCCAAGGCGTAGCATGAACCAGAGGTTCGACGCGGTTGTGATTGGCGGCGGCATTGTGGGGGCGACCACAGCGTACTACTTGGCCAAAGCCGGCAAGCGCGTTGCCCTGGTGGAAAAGGGTCGTATCAATGGCGAGCAATCCAGTCGCAACTGGGGTGCCGTTCGCACCCAAGGCCGTCATTCAACCGAAATTCCGATGATGCTCGACTGCCTTGAGATCTGGCGCGGCATCGAAGCGGAACTGGGCGAAAACGTGGACTGGCGCCAGCAGGGCCAAATGCGTCTAATCTATGATCGTGGCATGCGTGAGCGTTCCGAGGCTTTCATGCCGATTGCGCGGGAGTTCGGACTGACTACCCGGCTCCTGACGCCGCGCGAGGTTGCGGATCTGCTTCCGCACTACGACCCCAGGGATTGCCAGGGCGCCCTGTTCACGCCGACCGACGGCAACGCCGAACCGGAAAAGGCAGCCTCAGCGTTCGCTCGGGCAGCTGCGCGGCTTGGTGCCACGATCATGGAGTTCACCGCAGCGTTGTCCATCGATCGATGGAATGATGCTGTGTGCGGCGTCGAGACGGAACGGGGCCGCTTAGCATGTGAAACCATTGTACTCGCGTCGGGCGTCTGGACCAGCCGGCTCCTAAAACCACTCGGCATCAAGCACCCCAGCCTGTGGGTGCGCGGCTCGGTCGGCCGGACGGGCGTGCTGCCGATTGAGATGCGCAAGCTCGTGGTATGGGGCAAGTGTGCTTACCGCCAGCGCCCGGACGGGCGCGTTAACATCGCAGTGGCCGAGGACGGCTTTCACGACCTCATGCTCGACAGTTTTACTTATGGGTTGAAATTCCTGCCACTGGCCAAGCGGAACTGGCGGAACCTCCGGTTCAGTCTCGGCAAGCCAATGATCCGCAGTCTGATGGCGGAATTCGACGATTTTACCACCCATCGCACGTTGGATCCGCGGCCCGACTGGACGGGTTTGGCGCGGGCGGCGGATCGGTTCGTCGAGGAATATCCGGGCGTCGGCTCGATCCAGTACGAACGTGCCTGGGCCGGCTATATCGATTATATGCCCGATGAGCTGCCGGTTATCGAAGCTCTAAGTGAGCCGAACGGGCTGTTTGTCGCGGCTGGCCTCAGTGGCCACGGCTTTGGCATAGGGCCGATCGTCGGGAAGACCATTTCCGACCTGATCGTTAGAGGTCGCAGCGATTACGACCTTGCGCCTTTCAGCTCGCGACGGTTCAATGGCGGCTAGAATGGCGGATCGTCTTTCCCAAGCAACCTCCGAGCCCGTCTTGATCGATGTTGTTCTGGCGGACGGATTTTCCATGCTGACCACGACACTGATCCTCGAAGCGCTGCGCTTCGTCAACCTGGCCCATCGCTGGAAGGCATTCGACTGGACGATCAAGGGCGTGCAGTCCGATGCGCCACGTGCCAGCAACGGCTTTACGATCGCGGCGCAGCTACAATTCGATAGCAGTTCGCCTCCGGCCGATATTGTCTTTCTGAATGCATCCTACTTTCCCGAAGCGGCGAGCTCCGCGCGCCTGCTGGGCTGGCTCAGAGCTGCGGAGCGGCGCGGGGCCTGGATCTTGGCGGTCGACACGGCGCCCCTGCTTCTCGCCCAAGCAGGGCTGCTTGATGGGAGGGCCGCGACCATTCACTGGGAAGAATTCGACAGCGCGCGGGAATTATTCTCCAGGGTCGATTTCCGCAGCTCCGGGATGGAGCAAAGCGGGCGCATCTTTACGTGCAGCGGCGGGATGGCTGTTTTGGATATGATGCTGAGCTGGATCTCGCAGGACCAGGGCGACGAAATCGCTCAATACGTTCGGGAATGCTTTTTCCTCAAGGATGCGGATACCAGCCTGACCATCAGGGATAAAATGCTGTCCATGGCGGTCGAAGCCATGCGCCAGGCCATCACCAAACCTCTGTCCCTGGATGAAGTTGCTGCGCGGTCCAACATGTCGATTCGTCAGCTGTATCGCCGCTTCGAAACGGAGTTTGGTGTCGCGCCGGGAAGGTTCTACACCGCGCTCCGCCTGCAAAAGGGACAATCGCTGCTCGTCAACACGCGTTACCCGGTCGCGAACATTGCCTTTGCCTGCGGCTATTCTTCGGCGTCCCATTTCACTCAGGCGTATCGGTCCTTCTTCGGGGTGACACCGAACGAAGAACGCGGGCGGCTGGCGGCCGGAAAGTCCCAATCCCAGAACCGGCTGGCGATGTTCTTCCAACCGAGCTCGAGCCTGTTGGTCAATGTCATCGGTCCGGGCGTAACGCCCCGACCATCAACTCCCTTTCAACATAACGTCAAGTGCAATGAGCCAAACCATGCCGGAACCAATCCGCGTCATACGCCTGATACCTGACGGAGATCCCGTCAACGGCATGACCCCGTGGGAGATCCTGTCTCACGGTGGGATTATTGCTGGCAAGGCGAAACAGCGCATGCACCGCTTTTACGTCGCTGATCGCCTGGTGCCCGGTCAGATCCGCGTGGGGCATCTGGGAAGCGACGGCATCATTCCATTGGGATGGCGAACGGTTCGGATCAGATAAAGCCAGAAACGATCAGCTGGTTGAAGCAGCACCTGTCAATTACCTGGAGCGTGACCTCGACTTGCCGACTTTGCCGATCGACGCGAGCAATCGGGCTTGACTGATTGTGGAAGCCGCTCTCGCGTCTTTTCTCTCGCCGAATGCCGATGAGCGAAAGAAGGCGGGCCGTCGTCAAGCGCCTGGATCGGATCGAGCGATACGACTGAACTCCTTTTGAGCTCGAGTCTCAGATAAGAATTCGTAGCTTCTGTTTCGAAACAGCCTTGTAGCGGTCGCGTTTTTTCAGTTAATTAAATGGAAGTCTGGCCCGCTATCGCCACTCAAGCAGCGCTCGCTGGGGGACACTATTCCGCACGCTCGGGTTTTGAGGACGCACCGGCTGAAAGTGTTCTGGCATAGATGCACGACTAGTCTTGCCAGTCGCATCCTCCGATTTCGACTTAGGGTGCTCTATCACCCGAATACCTTTTTCTGCCAACATTTGAAGTACCATCGCTTCATGAGCTTTGATAGCACCGTGCAGCCAAGCCTCGAACTTTCGGCTTGCTGGTGTTGCCAAGCGCCCCTGCGGCTTGAACATTCCATAGTAATCCTCACAGACAAGACCAATCTTGTACGGGACGATTAGCTCGCCCGTTCTGATCGCTGGCAAGGCGAGAAAACTGTCACCGATCGTCATCCCCCCACCAGATGCTGCGACTGAAAGGCACAATGTCGTCTCGTCAAATCGGGTCTGATGTCGCCGAGGACCGCCAGAGTCGATTCCTGCCAGGGCACAATATTCTTCCCAAATATCATACCTCTCGTTGACCAGATACGGTGCATCGCATGCCTTGTGTCCGTTGTAGAGATAGGACGTGGCAAAGCTTTCGGTACAGACTAGCATGTCAATCCAGTGACATAGGTGGGTTTCTTCGAACCCACCGTATACTTTGTCCCCCTTCGTTCTGCAAAAAATGCGGAAGTCGAAATCTTCATCCAAGCGAAAAGTGCCGCTTTTCTCGGAAGTGATTTCCATAGAAATACCCGGGTTGGCCACCAGGAACGTTCCGACGTGACTCGCCAACCAGCTTGAGGCGAAGTCCCGGCAGGCCAGCACCCGAAGATGCTGGCCCTGCTTCGCCCTGCGGATGACCGCTTCAGTCGTCGAATGGATCAATTCGAATGCCTGTTTCAGTGCCAGAAATAGGTCGTTTCCGCCCGGCGTGAGATCTACCTCCTTACGGAGGCGTGTCAGCAGCGCGCACCCCATGTCACTCTCAAGTAACGCTATCTGCTTTGAGATAGCAGGCCGCGTTACGCGCAACTCCTCTGCTGCGGCTGAGAAGCTCCGGAGGCGAGAAACTGCCTCGAAGGCGCGTAACGCAGTGAGTGACTGATGTTGCCTCAATGTTCTCTCCGTAACCTAAAGTTAGTTAGGAAGAAATTCGGGTTCTTGTCAACAAGGACGCCAAGCAAGGGTGATCGTCATCCCTTCAGTTAGAAGCCGCGCCAGAATTCAAAAATGCGAAGTTCAGCCGAAGGTCCAGCACTGACGGCGCCCATGTCAATGTCAATCAAGTTCGCGGAAGAAGTTCGGCACAATGGCGCCACTTCGCGATCGAGCGGAAGCGCCTCTGTGCGTCTCGTCAGCTTTGAGGTGATGATCTTTGCGCCACGTTTGTTGTGGGCCTCCGATAATGTCATCGCTGTTCAAGGTCGGTTGGCGATCAGTCCACCGAAAATCAATCGCCTCCGCCTTCCGGCAGGATTCGACACGATCATGCCAGCCCAGGACGGAAGTCCGAAGCTCGTGAGCGCATGCGATAAGTGTAAGTGGATCTTGGCGGTCATTCCGCACTTGAACCTGTATGTACTCGTTCTCACTCTAATCCTCCTGTTGTTGACAATGAACCATAACAGTAACATCGCCAATGACATATTGCATATCTGCTTGTTGAGCAGTGCTTGAGGAGCTTGATGCGGATATTGGCTCGCCGGTTGCTGCAACAAGGAGAACTCGTGCTCCGCAGTTCCCGAACAGTGCTGGCAGATCGGGCACGTCGAGCTGGATCCGCGAGATCCGTAGCATGGCTTTGATGAAGCCAGCTAGTAACACTGCCGCCGCGTCCGACGCAGCGTTCGTCGAAATGCTTATCCCGCGGATTAAAGTCCGACGCCACTCTTCGCCCCAATCCCAGAGGGCTTTGAAAACCGCTCTGGGCGAAACGGCTGCAGGTCTTGCCCAACAGGATTGCCTTGAAGAAGGTCAGCCATCACGCGGCCAACGACCGGCCCCATTCCGAAGCCGTGACCGGAGAAACCCGCTGCGACATAGAGACCTGAACGTCGAGGGATTTCGCCTATGACTGGCAGTTCATCTGGCATGTAGTCGATGTAGCCAGCCCACCCTCGTTCGTATCTTATCGAGCCTGCGCCAGGATATTCATCGAGAAATGATTTTGCTGCTTTTCTCAGCCCCTTCCAATCGGGCTGCGGGTCCAGCGTGCGATGGGTCGTAAAATTACTAAACTCTCCCATCAAACTGCGAAGCATAGGTTTGCCCAGGCTAAATCTGACATTCTGCCAGTTACGCATTGCCAACGGCAGAAATTTCAACCCATAAGTAAAACTGTCGAGCATGAGGTCGTGAAAGCCGTCCTCAGCCACCGCAATATTCACCCGCCCATCGGGCCGTTGACGATAGGCGCATCTACCGTCGACCACGAGCTCGCGGATTTTGATTGGCAAGATGCTAGTGCGGCCCACTGAACCTCGGATCCATAGCGACGGATGGCCAATGCCAAGCGGCTTCAAAAGCCGACTGGTCCAGGCACCTGCAGTGACGACTATTGCGTTGGCCTTAACTTGACCTTGCTCAGTTACGAGGCCACAAGCGGCGCCATTCTGATCCTCTATTGCAGAAACGCTGCATAATTCAAAGATATGGGCTCCTTTAGCCTTAGCGGCGCATGCGTAAGCGGCGGCGACCTTTTCCGGCTCAGCACAACCGTCCGAAGCTGTGCAGATCGCACCTTTGCACCCACCATCTTCGAAATGCGGCAACAACTCGCGTACTTCGTTCGGCGTGATAATCTTTGTATCCAGGCCGAATTCACGGCCGATCGGTATCCACTTGGAGTAACCCGCAAGTAAGTTCTCATTGTAAGCTATTGAGAGCTGGCCTTGCTGGCGCCAATCAATATCTTGACCGAACTCCCTTTCGAGGCCCGCCCAGATTCGAACCGACTCCATCATCAGAGGTATTTCGGCGGGATGGCGTAGTTGTTGCCGAACTGCCCCCCAATTCCGGCTAGACTGTTCGCCCCCTATGCGCCCCTTCTCAAACAAACCGACACTCACGCCAGCTTTCGACAGATAGTACGCGGTGGCGGCACCCATTATGCCGCCACCGACGATCGCCACATCGAAAGAAAGATTGCTCATGTTGGGGCGCCTTTCGCCATGCATTGCGCTACCGGCGACAACTTCGAAGCCGATGCTTATATATTTCGCTTATAGATTTGCTGAACCGATCCGACTTCTGCATAGGTCACCGAAAGGCAGCGGACCGCGCGGATACATTTGCATTCTGAGCAGAAGGCGCAGGTTCCGTCTTCAATTGTCTAGATCTACCGGAGTGTGACTATTAGTCACTACGGTTCACACGAGTATATATATTACCATAACATCAACACGCACAAAAAATATAGTATCTTTAGAATGGAGATCGCATTTTGTTATCGCGTTTGTAGTTGAACGGCAGTTGCCGCACACTTAGGTGGTAACCACCACATAATATTTCACCATGGGCTCCTCTTGCTTCCAGCGACCCTTAAATCCTTTCGGCAGGAGAAAAGCGTCGCCCTTGCGAAAGGTTTCGCTGAAAGTTTCGCCCTCCAGTGTGACAGATCCATCGACCACGTACATGAACTCGTCCACAGGATAGTCGTCATAGAACTCGGTGTACGGGCTGGAGCGCCAGATGCCGGCAATAAGGCCGCTCCCGGCCCGCTGATGATAAACGTGGTCAAGCCCCTTCGGGTTTCCATCGATCAGTTCCGCCGTCTTTAGTGGCGAGTCCTCAACCTGCATCCACCCATGAGGGCCAGAGGGAGAAAATCGGACCGGCTTGCTCATCGCTTTTCGTCTCCTAGCGTTTTTACGACTGTACACCCGAGCTTTAGATAAGCGGGGAACCAATTGTAAAGTGAATAGCATTCCTGCACGGTAACCTTAAGTTACCGAAGAGTAGAGGGAGGCTGTTTAACGGAATTTCAAAAGACACGCGCGCAAGGCGCAACAGAAATGCACGAAGATCTCGCCGACGATCTATGTCCCCCAGGCAGAGCCGACGATCGGGTACCTCCGGCGCGATGTCGACTTCTCCGATTTGTATACCGATCCGGTCCGCGAGGAGATGAAGAAGCTGCATGACGAACAACGCGGCGGAACGAGCCTTGCGCCGCAACTGGACATCCGCACGTTCGCATGACTTGCCGATACCCTTGCCCGGATAGCCGAACTTCCTGTCTCGCGCCTGCATGAACTTCAGCCGTGGGAGTGGAGAGCGCACAAAGGCGAGCTATTGCGGCGGCAACATAAACAACGCCGTGAATACTCCACCGCCTAAAGGCGGTGGCTTCAAGTTACGGCTTAAAGCCGGATCGGTCCGCCGTCCGGCGGACAGGGCGCGAACTCATGTCACGTTGAAGTTGTCGTCGGGCTCGGGCGGCTCCTGGTTCATGATGTATTCGGCCCACATCTCGTCGGTCACATTCCCGCTGCTCACCACCCAATAGCCTCTCGCCCATAGGTGCTGGCCCCAGTAGCGATTGCGCAGTATTGCGAACTCGCTCAGCAGCTTGTGCGAGCTGCGCCCCTTCAGATGCTGTACCGCGCGCGACACCGACAGCCGCGGCGGGATCGACACCAGCATATGCACATGGTCGCGGTTGATCGAGCCGGCATGCACAACCATCTCGTGCGCGCGCGCCGTCTCGCGCAGCAACTCCCGGCACCGGTTTCCAACGTCGCCGCCAAGCACCGCGTAACGGTACTTCGTCACCCAAACCAGGTGATACTTGCAGTCCCAAACCGTGTGGCTGCCACGCTTGTACGCTTCCATCCAGCCAGTCTACACGGCAAGCGCCGCGATCCCAGCCGCCTAAAGGCGTGGGGTTTCCTGATCCCCTATCGGGGACTCTAAACAGATCCTCCGACCGCCGCAGACCTTCGTCCGTCGGGATCAACGACTTCGACCTGTTCACCGGGTCGCCGATCAAGCTTTTCCTGCGCAAGCGATCCGTAGTCGACCAGTCTCCACCTTTCCAGGCGCAGCGTTCGTTATGAAGCGTCAGCCACAACAGCGCCAGGACCGTATCGTCGACCTTGTCTTCGTCGACATCCATATAGCGATGTTACTAGACGCGGTCGCTAAAAGCCTGCGGCCTACGTCAGATGCGTCCGGACTAAACGGATATTAGACATCTGCCCGTCTCAGTGGACGGCCTCCGCCCCCGTCCCATCCCCTGCTGGGGCTGCAACAGAGGAATTTGACGCCATCATCCGGCTGGCCTTGCTATTCCATCTCCTGAGACATCCTCGGCGCGGCATCGGCTCTATATTGTATTCCCCAGTCTAATGTTTCGACCGTCTGGAGGATCGCCGCATAGATTTGAGAACCTACTGGTATGAGGTCGTCCGGAAAGTCAAAATCCGGATTGTGCAGGGCAGGAAGGGTCTCACCCGAGCCGAGCAACATCAGCGCCATCTTCGCACCGCGACCGAAATATCCGAAATCCTCCGAACCGCGAAATGGTAGCGCTCCCGGCCCGTGAACCACCCCGATGCGGTCGAGCGCGTCGCGAACGATCGAAGCGGCATCGGGGTCGTTCTGACAGGTCACGAAGACATCGGTGTAGCCGATCTCAAGCTTGAGCCCGTTCTCCTGCGTGACCGTTCGCGCGAGCGCCTCAACCTTGTCTATCAGCGCTGCTATGCCATCGTCAGTGAGCGAGCGAAGGGTGGCAAAGAGGTTCGCCTCGCCGGGAGCGACGCCGAAGGCGGGCGCTCCCATATCCACATGGGTAACTGTGATGAGCGTGAAGTCGGGATCGCTCGTCGATGTGCCGACGGGGCTACTCATTGCCGAAAGCTCCGGCATCAAACGCGCGATCGCCGCCATCGGCGACACTCCCGTCTCTGGCTGAGAGGCATGTGCGGTTCTGCCAACCAGCTTCAGCATGATCCCACTCGAGGCACAGCAGACGGGACCGTCGACGATCTGGACTTGGCCGAACGGGACACCTGGCATGTTATGGATCGCAAATGCGAAATCCGGCTTCAGCTCGGCGAAGGCCGCGTCCTCGACCACCTTGCGCGCGCCGGAACCGTCTTCCTCGGAGGGCTGGAACATGAGGATAGCCGCGCCTTTTTCCGGACGCTTCCTGCCGAGTAGGCGCGCGATCGCGGCAACCATCGCCATATGCCCGTCATGGCCGCACTGGTGGCCCTTGCCTGGCACGTTCGAGCGGTAGGGAATATCGGCAAGGTCCTGAATCGGCAGGCCGTCAAGTTCGCAGCGCAAAAGCACTCGCCGGCCGGGCTTGCCGCTGTCGTAAATTGCGGCAACGCCGTGGCCGCCGATCTTCCCCACTATCCTGTCCGGGCGGGCCTCACGAAGCATCGCGACGACGGTCGCGGCGGTTCGCTCCTCCTCGCCGGACAGTTCCGGATGGCGGTGAAGATTGCGGCGCCATTCGGTCAACTCAGCAATGTCCGTATTGGTCAGGCTAGGGAAACCAATCTTCATCAGAGTTCCCCCACTGCCTTGCCGTAGCGTTCTATCATACCGAAAAGGTCGCGTGGATCGTCCGGATCGGCGAGCATGTCCAACATTTCCTGGCCCTGGTGCTCCTTCAGCACGGTGTTCACATAGCGCAGGGCGCTGAAATCCTCAGTAGCAAATCCGACTGAGTCGAACAGGGTGATCTGATTGTCGCTGGTCCGGCCTGCGGCCTCGCCTATCATGACCTGCCAGATTTCCGTCACCGGATGGTCTGAGGGAAGTTGCTGAATTTCGCCCTCAATCCGGGTTTGCGGGGAGTATTCTACGAAAATATCTGAACGCAGAAGGATGTCGCGGTGCAGCTCTGTCTTGCCGGGGCAGTCGCCGCCGATTGCATTGATGTGAACGCCGGGGCCGACCATGTTGTCGGTCAGGATGGTCGCGAACTGCTTGTCGGCGGTGCAGGTAGTGATGATCTGCGCGCCCTCCATCGCCTCCTCGCCGGCCTTACAGGTGACGACGTTCAGCCCTTTGCCCTTGAGGTTGCGGACGGTCTTTTCTGTGGCCCGCGCGTCGACGTCGTAGAGATGGACGGTGTCGATGCCGCAGAGCGCCTTGAAGGCGAGACACTGGAATTCCGACTGCGCGCCATTGCCGATCATCGCCATTGCCCTCGCGCCCTTGGGCGCGAGGTACTTGGCGACGATGGCCGACGTCGCCGCGGTCCGCAGGGCGGTCAGGATTGTCATTTCCGTGAGGAGCACCGGGTAGCCGGTTTCGACATCCGAGAGCACGCCGAAAGCCGTCACAGTCTGCCGGCTCGAGCGCACGTTCTTGGGATGACCGTTGACATATTTGAAACCATAGCTGCGGCCGTCAGAGGTCGGCATCAGCTCGATGACGCCGTCTGGTGAATGCGCGGCAATTCGCGGCATCTTGTCGAACTGCGGCCACCGAAGGAAATCCTGTTCAATATATCTGGCAAGTTCGACTAGCGTGCGTTCGATACCCCGTTCGACGACGATGCGCATCATGTTCTCGACGCTAACGAAGGGCACAAGGCTCATCGGGCCGGGTTTGGGAAGCGACATGGCAATTCTCCTCTCAGCGCACCGGGCTCGGTTGCAGGCCGTTGGCATGATCCAAAAGTAGCAACAATTTAATTAATGTAAACTGTTAACATTTGACAGGATGTCGTAAAATCGTAACCCTGCGCCCCAGCGCCGGGAACCCGGCCTGAAACCGCTTTCCGCGAGAGTGCAGATGTATAAGGACGTCATCCAGCTGAAGTCTCCCAACCTCTCCGAGATGGTGCGCGACGAACTGATCAGGCTCATAACCCAAGGTGTCCTCAAGCCAGGCACCCGACTCAACGAGGTGCATTTGGCCGCGAAACTCGGGATCAGCCGCGGACCAGTGCGCGAAGCCGCACGCGAGCTGGAAGGGCTGGGTCTGACCACCAGCCGCCCCCGGCAGGGCTTCTACGTAGCCGACTTCACCGATGCCGAGATCGTCGAACTTTACGAGGTTAGCCCTTGGATCCATCAGGCATTGGTCTATGATTTCATGACCTATTCCAATGCTGAAACTTGCCGCGCGATCTTACGGGACGTGGACCGTATTCAGACTGGCAGCATTCCCGCGTTTTCGGAAACGCTTCTGCAATTCCGTCAGCGGATGCTTGACCATGTCCACAACCGCTATCTTGCCGAACACGCACTGTCGCTCTTTCGCCGTTTCTACATTGTCGCTGCGCTTGTTCGGGCGGAAGATGGCGCAAGACGCATGAAGCGGATCATCGAGACACAATATTTCTTCTGGGCGGCATTAGCGGAACACGATCAAATAAAGGCAATTGAAATTATGCAGGCCGACAGTCGGTACTGGCTGCAAGACATACCGCCGCGCTTTTCCCATGCGCAAGACCCGCAGAAGGGTTGAGAGTTGCCAGCGTGCATCCGACCCGGAGGGGCAGCCCGAGAACCGGCCTCGACAAGAATTGAAGGAATCAAATAGATGCAAACAGACAACCTGTCCGCGATAGCTTGATCATCATCGGCTTTGCGATGTTAGCCATGTTTTCAATGCGATTAACCTCATTTTCCTGCCCAAGGCTTTTGCACCGGTGATCTATGGGAACGACCCGCGTGGCTGAGTATCACTGGATCTGCTCCTGGCCTCTAGCTGACCGAATTTCCCGCGATATGTTCGGCACTCCTGGGAGCACAATGATCCGAAGCGTTAGACCGACGTGGGAGCGCTGGCATCGTCTGTTGCTGCCATTGCAGCTGGAGCGGCGCGCTGGCAGCACAGAAAACTTCACCAGAAATTACACCCACTCATCATACACCGAGGCAATGAAATAAAGGCCGGTTCAAATGATACGGCGTCAGGTGCGGCGCGCCAGGTCTCTCCCAGATCGCCGCGCTGTAGTCAGGTGAGACTGGAAAGCGATCGGTGCCCACGCTGTGGCGTTTTCGGACGACTTTTCATAGCCGTCGGCGAGACGGCGGCACATTCGAGCCATGTCCCATCCATGGACGAGCGCCGAATCTCGCCGGCGGTCAATCAGCGCTCAGAAACAGCTCGTTGACGGGAACGGTAACTTCAGGTTACCACGGGGGAATACTTTTCACTTTGCAATTCGACCCCGCATGTTAGGCTTAGTGTAGTGTGCAGTAGCTTTTGAGGCTCTCGTTGAGACTCCGACGTATGAACATCCCAAAATCTGGCAGCCGCCGCAGGGTTATGCAAAACATCGTTGGCAATCGAGATAAAATTCATTAGCACCCCGCCTTCAGCGGGATTTAGAACACAACCAATTAAGAAGTATTTCTTTGTTTCCAATCTTCGTGAAAGCGAGGGTTGATCTTAAAGGATTGTCTAGCGCTTCAGAGAAAGCCAGACCGGTTCAGAAAAAGGGGAACTAACCATGAATGACGAATTAAACGCTTTGAGCAAATACGTTGCGGCGGGTAGGTTAAGCCGGCGCGATTTTCTGGGCCGCGCGGCAGCCCTCGGCGTCGGTGCTGCGGTTGCCAATGGCCTAATCGCCACTGCTGTCCGCGCTGAAGGGCCGGTTAAGGGCGGGACGCTCAAGGCCGGCATGCAGGGCGGCACCTCGACCGATAGCCTCGATCCCGCGACTTGGGAGAGCCAGGTGCCAATTATGCTGGGTTATCAGATCGGCGACGGCTTGGTGAGCTTTTCGCCAACCGGCGAAATCGTGCCGCACGTTGCCGAGGAGATCGGCTCTTCGGCGGATGCCAAGACCTGGACGTTCAAGATCCGAAAGGGCGTGACCTTCCACAACGGCAAGAATGTGACGCCGGAGGATGTGGTGGCGACGCTGGAGCGTCATTCGGACGAGAAGTCGAAATCCGGCGCGTTGGGATTAATGACCGAGATCGAAAGGATCAAGGCCGACGGCGGCAATGTGGTTATCAGTCTCAAGGAGGCTAATGCCGACTTTCCCTACCTTATGGGGGATTACCATCTGATGATTCAGCCGAACGGGGGCAAGGACAATCCCAACGAAGGCATTTCCTGCGGCCCTTACAAAGTCGTTTCGAACGAGCCGGGCGTTCGCCATGTGCTCGAGAAATACGACGGCTATTGGAATTCCGATATCGGCCATGCATCGACGGTCGAAATCATCGTCATCAATGATGCGACCGCCCGCATGTCGGCGTTGCAGAGCGGTCAAGTCAATATGATCAACCGCGTAGAGCCCAAGATCGTAGGCCTAATCAAGCGCGTTTCTGGCGTAACAGTCCGTAACGTATCGGGTCGCGGCTTCTATCCATTCAACATGTTCTGCAACACTGCGCCCTTCGACAGCAACGATCTTCGCCTGGCGCTGAAATATGCAATGAACCGAGAAGAAATGGTTGACCGGATCCTGATGGGCTACGGTTCGATTGGCAACGACATTCCAATCAACAAGGCCTATCCGCTTTCCCCCGACGATCTCGAACAGCGCCCCTTCGATCCCGATAAGGCGGCCTTCCACTACAAGAAGTCCGGCCTTTCCGGTACAATACTGCTTCGGACCTCCGACGTGGCTTTCCCCGGTGCCGTTGATGCAGCCCAGCTCTATCAGCAGTCCTGCGCCCAAGCCGGCATTACTCTCGATGTCAAGCGCGAGCCAGGCGACGGCTACTGGGCCGAAGTCTGGAACAAGCAGCCCTTCTCGACCTCTTACTGGGGCGGCCGGCCAACGCAGGACCAGATGTACTCCGCAGCTTACTATTCCAAGGCTGAGTGGAATGACACGCGCTTCTTCAACGAGAAGTTTGACCAGCTGCTACTGGCCGCGCGCTCCGAGCTCGACAGCGGCAAGCGCAAGGGCATGTATCGCGATATGGCGACGATCCTGCAGAACGAAGGCGGCCTGATTGCGCCGATGTTCAACGACTATATCGACGCGACCGGCCCCGGCGTCGAAGGCTGGGTTGAAGACCCGAACTATGAGATGTCGGGCGGCTATGCCCTGCAGCGTTGCTGGCTTGCGGCGTGAAGCATACGGACCGGACATGTCGTCGCCCATTATGAAACTCATTGCCCAGCGCGTCGCGCTGGGTATCATTCTCTTGTTCGCCGTGTCGGTTCTGATCTTTGCTGGGACGCAGATCTTGCCCGGCGATGTCGCGCAATCCATCCTCGGGCAATCGGCAACACCGGTAGCACTCGCAAACCTGCGCGAGGAGATGGGGCTGAACGACCCGGCCTACATCAGATATTTTCGCTGGCTCTTCGGAATCCTGCAGGGCGACCTAGGCACTGCTCTCACCAGTGGGCTCGATATCGCCACTTCCATCAAGGAACGGCTGTGGAACACGCTGTTCCTGGCCTTCTGGGCAGCGATTATATCCGTCCCGCTCGCGATTGTCTTCGGACTGACGGCAGTACGGTATCGCGACGGCCTCATCGATAAACTGATCACCGGCGTGGCACTCGCCTCCACATCGGTGCCGGAATTCTTCATCGGCTATCTGTTGGTGTATTTCTTGGCCGTGAAGTTCCAGATCTTCCCTGGCATGTCGATGGTGTATGAGGCCATGCCCTTTCTCGATAAAATGAAGGCAATCGCGCTGCCCTGCACGACGCTCACGCTGGGCATCCTCGCCCATATGATGCGGATGACGCGGGCGGCGATCCTCAACGTCATGCAGTCCGCCTATATTGAGACGGCCGAACTGAAGGGACTCGCCGCCTTCGAGATCATCCGCAGGCACGCTTTCCCCAATGCCATCGCCCCGATCGTCAATGTCGTGATCCTGAACCTCGCCTATCTCGTGGTCGGCGTGGTGGTGATCGAGGTGATCTTCGTCTATCCCGGCATGGGCCAGTATCTGGTCGACCATGTCGCCAAGCGCGACGTGCCGGTCGTGCAGGCCGTTGGGCTGATCTTCGCCGCCGTTTATATCTCGCTCAATGTCGTGGCCGACGTGGCGTCCATTCTCGCCAATCCGCGCCTCAGGCATCCGAGGTAAGGAGCACCATGCCAAGACGTATTCCCATCGGCGCGCTGATCGGCCTTGTTGTCACCGCCCTCTTCTTCCTCGCGGCGATCTTTGCACAGTGGATCGCCCCCTACGGCCTCGGCGACATCGCCGGCGGCGTCTGGGAGCCGATATCGGCGAAATTTCTCTTCGGCACCGACAATCTTGGCCGCGACCTGCTCTCGCGCATGATCTATGGCGCCCAGACGACGATCCTGATCGCGGTGCTGGCGACACTGCTTTCCTTCTCGATGGGCGCAATCCTGGGCTTCACCGCCGCGGTGGCCGGCGGTTGGTTCGATATGTTGATGTCCCGTTTCGTCGACCTGCTGATGGCGATCCCGACGCTGATCTTCGGTCTCGTGGTGCTCACGGTCCTGCCTTCGACGACTGTCACGCTGATCCTCGTCATGGGCATTCTCGATGCGACCCGCGTCTACCGCCTTTCACGCGCGGTCGCATCGGACTTGAACGTCATGGATTTCGTCGAGGCCGCCAAACTGCGCGGCGAAGGCAAGTGGTGGGTGATCTTCGCCGAGATTCTGCCGAATGCGCTTTCGCCGTTGGTCTCGGAATTCGGCCTGCGCTTCATCTATGCTGTGCTCTTCCTCTCCGCGCTCTCCTTCCTTGGGCTCGGCGTGCAGCCGCCGGCGGCCGACTGGGGCGGCATGGTGAAGGAAAACAAGGACGGCATCGTCTTCGGCATCCCGGCGGCGCTCATTCCCGCCGCAGCGATCGCGGCGCTGGCCATCTCCGTCAATCTCGTCGCCGACTGGATCCTCAATCGGACCACTGACCTCAAGGGAGGGCGCGGCAATGGCTGATGTGCTGCTCGACATCCGCAATCTCCGGATCGAGGCGACGACCTATCCCCCCGGGGAAAAACCGCGGACGATCACGATTGTCGATGGCGTATCGCTGACGCTCGAGAAGGGCAAGGTGCTGGGCCTGATCGGTGAATCCGGCGCCGGCAAATCCACCATCGGGCTCTCGCCGATGGGGTATGGCCGCGGCGGCGTGCGCATCACCGGCGGCGAGGTCATCCTCAACGGCCGCGACATCCTTAAGCAGGGTAAGAACGGCATCCGCAGACTGCGCGGCGGTGAAGTATGCTATGTCGCGCAATCCGCGGCGGCGGCCTTCAATCCCGCCCAGCGACTGATGGACCAGGTGGTGGAAAGCTCGCTCAAGCACGGCTTAGCCAAACGCGCCGAGGCCGAACGCCGGGCGGTGGCACTGTTCCGCAAACTCAGCCTTCCCGACCCGGAAAATATCGGCAGGCGGTATCCGCACCAGGTCTCCGGCGGACAATTGCAACGCGTGATGACGGCCATGGCGCTCTGCCCCGAGCCGGATCTGATCATCTTCGACGAGCCGACCACTGCACTCGACGTGACGACGCAGATCGACGTGCTGGCGGCGATCAAGGAGGCGATCCACGCCACAGGTGTTGCCGCGCTCTATATAACCCATGACCTTGCAGTCGTAGCGCAGGTGGCCGACGAGATCATGGTGCTGCGCCATGGCAAGATGGTAGAGACGGGCACCACCCATCAGATCATCAAGGACCCAAAGCAGGCCTATACTCAGGCCTTGGTCTCCGTGCACCATATCGAGCACGAAGAGAAGCAGCCGACGCCGAAACCGATCCTATCGGTGAAGAACGTCACGGCCGCCTACGGCCGGGGCGTAATCAAGGTGCTGAAGAACGTCTCGGTCGATATCCATCCCGGCCAAACGCTGGCTGTGGTCGGCGAATCCGGCTCCGGAAAATCGACGCTGGCGCGGGCGATCACCGGCTTGTTGCCACCGCAGCAGGGTGAAATCACCTTCGAGGGCCGCAAGCTTGCCAACCGACTCGGCGGCCGCACCAAGGAAGACCTCCGCCAGCTTCAGATGATCTACCAGATGGCCGATGTGGCGATGAACCCGCGCCATACCGTCGGCACCATCATCGGCCGGCCGCTGACCTCCTATTTCGGCCTCAAGGGCGCCGAGCGCGACCGACGGGTCAAGGAGCTGCTCGAGGAAATCGAGATGGGCAAGGGCTTCATCGACCGCTATCCGGCCGAATTGTCAGGAGGCCAGAAGCAGCGCGTCTGCATCGCCCGTGCGCTAGCGGCCAAGCCCAAGCTCATCATCTGCGATGAGGTAACTTCGGCACTCGACCCGCTGGTGGCCAACGGCATCCTGAAACTGTTGCTTAATCTCCAGCAGATCGAGCAGGTGGCTTACCTCTTCATCACCCACGATCTTGCGACGGTGAAGTCGATCGCCGATTCCATCGCCGTCATGTATCGCGGCGAGGTCGTGCGCTATGGGGCGAAGAGCCAGGTGCTGACGCCGCCATTCGACGACTATACCGATCTCCTGCTGTCGTCCGTGCCGGAGATGGAACTCGGCTGGCTGGAGAAGGCGATCACCGGGCGGAAAATGGCGAGTGCGGGGAACTGAATTTCGAACCTACGCGCGCGATATCGGTCACTACGTTGTCTTATAGGCCCTGTTCTCATCCGCACGGGCACTTTTCCGTCGCCTGCGCCAAGCCGAGCCCGGCCTCCGAGCCAGGCTCTTTTTCCAACTTGGAAAAGAAAAGGAGCCTCTTTCGGGCCGTCAATGAAGGCCTGCTCCCCTGCTCGTCTCGCAACGCCTAACAAGTTGCTGATCGCTCTAACACCCGGATGCCCTTGTCCGCCAAGACCTGAAGCACGCTGGCCTGGTAGGCCTTTATCGAGCCGCGCAGCCAAGCCTCGAACTTGCGGCTTGCCGGTGTCGCCTGGCGACCTTGAGGCTTGAACAGGGTATAGCGCTGTGCGCTGACGAGGCCGATCCTGTAGGGAACGACGAATTCGCCTGCGCAGATTGCCGGCAAAGCCAGGAAACTGTCGCCGATGGTTAGCCCCCCGCCGGATGCAGCCACGGAGAGGCATAGCGTAGTCTCATTGAAAACCGTTTGCTGGCGGCGCGGGCCGCTGGGATCGATACCTGTCAGGGCGCACCACTCCTCCCAGATGTCGTAGTTAGCATCAATCAGATACGGCGCATCACCCGGGTTGCGGCCTTCACCGAGGTAGGAGGCGGCGAAGCTCTCGGTGCAAACCAGCATGTCGATCCAGCGACAGAGTTCAGCTTCTTCAAGCCCGGCAATGACCCTTGCGCCATCCATCTCGTAAAAAATGCGGAAGTCGAAATCCTCGTCCATACGGAAATTGCCGTTTTTCTCGGCCGTGATTTCGACGGAGATGCCCGGATTGGCGACCAGAAAGGCACCGACCTGGCCAGCCAGCCAGCTCGATGCGAAGTCGCGGCAGACCAGAACCCGCAGATGCTGGCCCTGCTTTGCCCTCCGGCTGATGGTGTCGGTGGTCGAATGAATCAACTCAAATGCTTGCCTCAGCGCCAGAAACAATTCGTTCCCGGCCGGCGTAAGGCGGATCGTGTTGCCACTGCGCAAGAGAAGGGCGCATCCGATATCACTTTCGAGCAGTGTTACCTGCTTTGACACCGCTGGCCGGGTAACGTGCAGCTCTTCTGCGGCAGATGAGATGCTTTTCAGGCGGGCAACAGCCTCGAAAGCGCGCAGCGCGGTCAGCGACTGATGTTTCCTCACGACTTTCCCCGTAACTTGAAGTTACTCAAGAGAAGTTCTTGTCACTTGTCAACGAGAAGATCGAACCGCAGGGTGCCGTCAACTTCCCCCCCGATCTGGAGGTTCTCTATGTCTCGGCCGATCCGTTTCTCTTCGACTGGCCGGCTAGGCTGGCAACAACTGCCCGATCATCCCCTTGACCACGCCGAGTTGATCGAGGGCCTGCCGGTTGGCCTGGACCACGCCTACTACGCCCGTCCCGAACGCGGCGTAAAATCCGGCATCTGGCGCTGCGGGCCTTATACTGAGCACTACGACAGCTATACCGCCGACGAGTTCATGGTCATCCTGGAGGGCGAGGTGACGCTTGAAGCGGACGGTTTCTCCGAAACCTATGGTAAAGGCGATTCCTTCCTCGTGCCCAAGGGCTTTCACGGCACCTGGCGGCAACCGGTGCCGATGCTGAAGTTCTACGTTATCGTCGAGTAACAGACATGCGGGACGAGGGCATCTATCATTACATCATCGCTGGTGCAGGGGCCGCCGGTTGCGTCCTGGCGAACCGCCTCAGTGAGGACCCCCGCACACGAATCCTGGTGATCGAGGCCGGCGGCAGCGAAAAGGCGGTCATTGTCGACATGCCAGCGGCCCTTTCGATCCCGATGAACACGACACGCTTCAACTGGGGCATGAAGACGGAGCCGGAGCCGGCGCTAGGCGAACGTGAGCTTAACTTGCCGCGCGGCAAGGGGCTCGGCGGTTCGTCCTCGATCAATGGGATGTGCTGGGTGCGCGGCAATCCCATGGACTACGAGCTGTGGGAGGCGCGCGGTGCCAACGGATGGCGCTGGACGAACGTGCTTCCCTATTTCGAGCGTCTCGAAAACGCCGAGGGCGGCGGCCCTCTGCGCGGAACCGACGGTCCAATGCGGATCAAGCGGGGGCCAGAGACAAACCCGCTCTACCGGGCCTTTGTCGAAGCCGGCAGCGAGGCCGGCTATGCCCGGAGCGACAACATGAACGGCCGCCAGCATGAAGGTTTCGGCCCGATGGAGATGAACGTCGCGGATGGGCGCCGGATGAGCGCGGCACGTGCCTATCTGCGCCCCGCCATTGCGCGCGGCAATGTCCGGGTGATCAAGGGCGGGCTTGTCGACCGAGTGACATTTGACGGCGTTAGGGCGACGGGCGTTGTCTTTTCGGTCGGGGGAACGATTGCCCGGGCTGCCGCCGAGCGGGAGGTAATCCTTTCGGCGGGCTCCATCATGTCGCCCATCATTCTGAAACGCTCGGGCCTTGGGCCTGCGGCCGAACTCGCCGAACATGGCATCCACGTCGTGCATGATGCGCACGACGTGGGCGAGAACCTGATGGACCATCTGGAACTCTACCTGCAGATGGAATGCACCAAGCCCGTCAGCCTGTTTCCGACGCAGAGCCTGTTGGGCAAGGCGAAGATCGGCATCGAGTGGCTGGCGACCAGGCGCGGCCTTGGAGCGACGAACCATTTCGAAAGCGGCGGCCACATACGTAGCCGCGCCGGCATCGTCTATCCCGATATCCAGTTTCACTTTTTGCCGCTTGCCATTTCCTATGACGGACAGACCCTCGTGGAAGGGCATGGGTTCCAGGTACATGTCGGCACCAAGCGGTCGAAGAGCCGCGGCTGGGTCAGGCTGCGAGACGCGCGCCCTCAAAGCCTGCCCTGTGTGCGGTTCAACTACATGTCTCATCCGGATGACTGGATGGAGTTCCGTGCGTGTGTCCGCCTGACGCGCGAAATCTTCGCGCAACCCGCCTTTACTCCCTATCGCGGCCGGGAACTGACCCCCGGCACGGCTGTGCAAAACGACGCGGCGCTGGACGGCTTTGTGAAACAGAATCTTGAAAGCGCCTATCATCCCTGCGGTACGTGCCGGATGGGCAGCGACGAGGCTGCCGTAACATTTCCCGACGGGCGCGTGCGCGGAGTGCATGGCCTTCGGGTGGTCGATGCCTCGCTGATGCCGCAGGCGACGGCCGGCGACTTGCATGCGCCAACCCTGGTACTGGCCGAACGGATATCCGATCTCATTCGTGGCCGACACCTCCCCGAAGCGGAAGCTGCCGAGTTGCTGGCCGATCCCCATTGGGCAACACGCCAACGCAGCCCCGCCATCACCCGCAATTACGCCGCTGACCGCGATCTTCTTGCAGCGGCGCTTCTCGCCAATGCCAAAGGCGAACCCGTGCCGAAGGAGGCCTCCTGATGCGTGTCGTCTATTCCGACGCCCACCGTGGCCACGATGGCGCAAAGGAGATGCGCTACGACCAGATGATCCCGATGTGCGAAAATCCGGGCCGGATGGATGCGATTGTGGCAGCCCTGCGCGCTCAAGGGCATCGTGATTTCGCGGATGCGCGGCCCTTCGAGTTGAACTCGATCCTCCGCGTTCACACGCCGGGATTCGTGGCCTTTCTTGAACAGTGCTGGCCTTTGTGGAAGGCCGAGTTCGGCGCGGGCGGGTTCGCGACGGCATATACGTTCGGAATGCGCGGAATGGAACAGCAGCCGAACGAGAGCGTCCATTCGATGCTGTCCTGCTACACCTTCGATGTGTGCGTTCCTTTCGTAAAAGGGACATGGACCGCTGTCCGCTCAGCAGTCGACGTCACGCTTACGGCGACGCAGGAAATCACGAACGGCGCGACGGCCGCCTTCGCACTCTGCCGACCACCGGGGCATCACGCTTCGTCTGACCTGGCGGGCGGCTACTGTTATGTGAACAATGCCGCCGTCGCCGCGCAAACGTTGCTCGACCAAGGCGCAAATCGCATCGCCATCCTTGATATCGACTACCATCACGGCAACGGCACCCAACGCATTTTTTACGATCGCTCGGATGTCCTTTACGCGTCAGTGCATGCCAAGCCGGAGCAGGAATATCCGTTCCTGATGGGGTATGCACGCGAGACTGGCGCGGGTGGCGGCGAAGGGTTCAACCTCAATCTGCCCCTGCCGCTCGGAACCACCATTGCCGCCTATCGCGAGGCGTTGGCTGCGGCGCTGAGCGAAATCCGTGCGTATGGGCCGGACGTGCTGATCGTCTCGCTCGGCGTCGACACCTTTGTCGATGACCCGGTCGGCGGGTTCCGGCTTGAGACGCCTGACTTCCTGACTGTCGGTGCCGACATTTCAGCGCTGGGCCTGCCGACGCTGTTCGTCATGGAAGGCGGCTACGCCATCGCAGCACTTGGCACCAACACCGCCAACGTCATCACCGGCTTCAACCAAAGATAAAAAAGGGAACATAAAATGAAAATGGGGAATGGAAGACTACAACTTTCGCGCCGACGTTTCCTGCAAGTGGGTGCGCTGACCATGCCTGCGATCATCGGGCCGGCCTCCGTCGCCTCGGCGAAGACCAGTTTTGCCGGTGAAGGCCTGATCGTCGTGCCCTGGTCCGGCGGCTACGAGACGGTTTTCAAGGAAACGGTCATCGAGCCATTCAATGCAGAATATGGAACACGTGTCGAAAGCAATGGCGGGTGGGACCAGATGGTGCCGCAGATTCTTGCCGCACCTGCAGACAACCCACCCTTCGACATCACCATTACCGAAGAATCCGTCACCGGCCAGGGCATCGCGGAAAAACTGTGGCTCAAGAGCGACCGGGTCGCGATCCCCAATCTCGATGCGGTCTATCCCTATTTCGCCGAAACCCGCCCGGGAGCTGAGGACTATGGTGTTCCGTTTTCCGGCGGAACCTGCATGCTCCTGGTCCGCAAGAGCCTTGGCATCGAGCCCACGAGCTGGTCGATTCTCTGGGACGAGAAGCTAGCGAAGAAGATCACTCTTGACGGGTCATCCTGGTGGTGGTCGCTCTCGGTTCCCGCGCTGATGAGCGGAGGCAAGCGGGGCCTTCAGGACATGTTCGCGATGGCGACCGCAGAGCCGTTATTTGCCAAGCTCGACAAACTGCGCGTTGCGCGTTGGTACATGAGCGGCGCGGAAGCGGCTACTGTTCTGAACCAGGACGAGGCGGACGCAGCACTAACCTACTCCTCCGACGCCCTTTCCCTGATGCAGGCCAGCCCGGGCGAGTATCTGATCACCGTTCCCAAAGAAGGCACCTCCGCCTGGACCGACTGGTACATCAAGGTGCGCGGCACGAGACACAGCGATCTGGCCGACCTGTTCCAGAATTATCTTTTGGAGAAGGAGACGCAGAACCGGTTCCTTGCAAAATCGATGGTCTTCATGTCCCGCCGGGACGTTACTGTCCCATTGCACTGGCAGAACTATCCGCAGTCGAACGCGGACTTCCACCGAATGTTCCAGCTGATCACCATGGAGGGATGGAAGAGCATCAACAACGGGTACCAGGCGTTTGACGAGCGGATGAAGCTCACGATCTCGCGTTCGGCGGGTTGAGGGACGAGGATGGTGCCCGCGCTGGAACTGGATCGCCTCCACCGCAGCTATGGCGCGGTCGTGGCGGTGGACGGAATATCCCTTTCTCTTCGAAAGGGAGAATTCCTCACTCTTCTCGGGCCGTCGGGATCGGGGAAGACGACAACGCTACGGATGGTCGGCGGCTTCGAAGCACCCAACGGCGGCGAAATCCGCATCAATGGCGAACGCGCCGATCGCCTGCCTCCCTATCTGCGCGATACGGCGACTGTCTTCCAGTCAGGTGCTCTCTTTCCGCACAAGACGGTGGCGGACAACATCGCCTTCGGATTGCGAATGCGAGGCGTTCCTCGGGAAGAAATTGCTCGCCGGATTGCCGAGACTCTTGATACTGTGCGGCTCAGAGGCATGGAGGAGCGCTATCCTGAACAGCTCTCCGGAGGACAGCGGCAGCGGGTGGCGCTGGCGCGTTCACTGGCGGTCTGTCCGGCGGTGCTGCTTTTCGATGAGCCACTCTCTGCCTTGGACCTGACACTGCGCTTGCAGTTGCGGGCTGAAATACGCCGGCTGCACCAACAGATCGGCTTCTCGGCGATCTATGTTACGCATGATCAGGGCGAGGCCATGGCTCTGTCGGACAGAGTGGCTGTGATGAATCGCGGGCGTATCGAACAGATCGATCCGCCCGAAACCATCTATAATGCGGCCTTTAGTGAGTTCGTGCACGGTTTCGTCGGCGAGAGTTCCTGCCTCGAGATCACGGTGACGGGAGATGAACATCGTGATGCAAACGGAGCATCGCTCAGCTTGATCCTTGCCAACCCTTTGCCACCAGGTCGGCATCGGCTCTATTTGCGTCCTGCACAGTTGCATTTGGGCCAAGACGCGGCGTCCGCGCCAAACAATCTGAAGCTGCGCGTCGAGACATTGGAGTTCCTCGGCGACAGCTGGCGCTATCACCTTGTCGCCGGACGGGTATCTCTTGTGTGTGACCACCGCGCCAATCTGGGGCTCCAGCTGGGCCACAGTGTGACGGTAGGCTGGGAAAACACAGCGATGCGGGTGTTCTCATGAAGCGGCCAGGGGAAAGCCCGCTAGGGTTCTGGTTGGTCATGGCACCGGCGCTCTTGCTCTCGCTGGCCTGCTTTGGCGTTCCGGCCCTGTTCATGGCCCGCATGAGTCTCAACGGCCATGAGCCGCAGACTGCCTATGTCGCTGGGTTCACCTTCGATCACTATCGCCGCCTCCTGTCTGATCCTTTGATCGCGGGGGTGATCTGGAATACGGTTCGGCTCGCGTTCTTCGCCTCGATCCTTACGGTCGCGCTCGCTTATGCTTTCGCTCTCCTCGTCTGGCTGAGGCCAGGACGATGGCGCTTTATGTTTGTCGGCTTGGCTCTTCTGCCCATGCTGATTTCCGAGATCGCCATCATCTTCGGATGGTGGACGATTTTTCCCAAAAACGGGTTGCTCAGCTACATCCTCGTTTCGACGGGCCTGACCAACGACAAGATCAGCTTGATGTACACCGAAGGTGCTGCTCTCGTGGGTCTCGTTTACGTTACGCTTCCCTATTGCTTCTTCATTCTGCTGTCGGTCTTCGACGGCATCGACCGGCGCACGCTGGAAGCCGCCTCCGATCTCGGTGCGCCGCCATTCACGACGTTCTCCGAAGTGATCCTGCCGCAAACGCTCGTCGGTCTGTTTGCAGCCTTTGCGCAGGCCTTCATCTGGACGATAGGCGTCTATGCGACGCCGCTGGCGCTCGGCCCCGATACACTGTGGACACTCGGCTATCTGATCCAGGACCAGATGCTGAGCAAGCACCACTGGCCGATGGCCGCGACGCTTTCCATGGCGCTGATGCTGGGGGTTGCCGGCACGATGGCCGTGATCCGCTGGCTTCAGCCGACACAGAGGTCTTTTCATGTATAGGTTGGGCGCGATGCCACCGCGCGGAGATCGCGTGCTGCGAATACTGGCAGCCATCTTCGGCGCAATTATCGTGGTTTACATTCTGCTGCCGATCCTGATGACTTTGGCAATGTCGTTCAGTGCCGGGCAACAATTGCGTTTCCCCGTTCGTAACCTGTCCCTTGAATGGTATCTTGATTTCGCAGGAAGCGCGCAATGGACGTCCGCACTGGCCAACAGCCTGCTCGTCGCAACCGGCACCATGCTTCTCTCGACGAGCTCCGGGGTCGCGGCTGCATGGGCGTTTACGCGCAACACAATGCGCGGGTCGTCGGTGCTCTACCTCATCATCATGCTGCCGCTCTTCATGCCCGGCGTGGTTCTGGGGCTTGGCATCGCGATGACATTCAGCCGGATGCAGGTGTTCGGCGTGTCGCTTTTCGGTTCGCCGCTGCTCGTCATGCTGGCCCATTCGCTCTGGGCCATGCCGCTGGTCTTCCTGCTGATGGAGGCCGTCTTTCGAACGGTCGATCAGCGCCTCGTCGAGGCGGCCCTCGATCTCGGCGCTCGTCCGTGGCGGGTGTTTGTCGAGGTCGTGCTACCCGCCTGCACCACGGGCATCTTTTCCTCGGGGCTGTTCGCCTTCGTGATTTCGCTGAACGAGTTCGTGATGGCGCTGTTCCTGACGAATCGCGATAGCCAGACGCTGCCGGTCCTCATGTGGCTGTCCTTGCGGTCTGCCGCCACGCCAGCGCTTGCCGTCGCGTCGATTGCTCTTGCTGGTTCGGTACTGGTTGGACTCGCCGGAATCGCCGCAGCTAAAAGTCGACGATCGCAACAAAGAAAGGATCCAGCGCAAAAATTCAGCAACAAAATAGGTGACTGCGGTTCGATGCCGCTCAATGCGTAGCAGGAAGCTTCGGTATGTGCCGTTCGACCAATCGCAGGAACCGTCGGTTGTGAGCCCCCGCAACAATGATTCCTGCGATTAATATAGAGGGCGATCCGAGAGGGTCGCCCTGTTCATTTGTGCCGATTCCCAGCGATCGGGTGTTGCGCCCCGCAACCCCAACCCCCCTGTGGGGGCTTTTTGCGTTTCTGGGCATCTGAAATTAAGCGATGTGGTACCCGGGCGCGCGCGGCAACGAAGGCTGTGGAGTTGCACTGAGAAGCGCGCGTTGGTCGACCTGGCGAGCGCGGCGGGGTCGTCGGTGACTGAGGTCGCGGAAGCGTTCGGCGTAGCTCCGTCACAGCTCTATGCCTGGCGCAAGCAGATGGCCGGCGGCGAGCTTGACGCCGATCAGGCGATGGCGACCTTCGCGCGCACGTGAGCGATCTGCCCGGTGTCGAACGCATCGCAAGGCCTCCGGCCGTTCGTCCGAGAAGCTGGGCCAGATGCGGCTCGAGCTCGAAGATCTCAAGACTGATTTCGCCGCAAGCGTGCCCGATATCGAGCTGCCCATCGTCGCTGACACCGACAAGGTCCGGGTGTTGCCGGTGCGCAAGCTCAACCCAAACCTGCCGCGCGAGCGGATCGTTCGCGAGCCGTCTTGCGCATGTTGCCCGGGCTGCGGCGGCGATCTGCGCGCCAAGGGCGAAGATAGCGAGGAGATGCTCGATCTGGTCGCCCAGGCCTCAGGCCTGGCAGGGGAGACCATTCGACCCAAGTACAGCTGCCGGACCTGCGATAAAATCATCCAGGCGCCCGTACCCAGCTAAGGCCATTGCACGCGGCAAGCTCAGCGATGCCGCGCTCGCCCAGGGGCTCTGTCAAGGTAACGGGTTGTGAGGAGACACTGCGATAGACACAGTGGATGAACATCTCGCCGATCAGCTACAAGCGCCATCGTTTCCCACCGCAGATCATTGCCCAGGTTTCCGCTGAGCCTGCGCCTTGTCGAATAAATGCTGCTGGAACGCGGCATTGTCGTCTCCTACGAAACGTTCCGCCGTTGGGCAAAGAAGTTCGGCCCAGACTATGCCCGTCGCTTCCGACGCAAGAGCCCAGCCGGGACGTGTGGTACCTGGACGAGGTGGCCTCTTGGCTGAGCAATTCGCCACTCGCCGCCCGATCCGCTGCGCACCGATCCTCCCATACGCCCCGTTCAGATCCCTGCAACAAACACGTCCGCCGAGTGTCATTGTGGCGGACGACACATTTGATAGAGTTGATAGTCCGTTCCGTCAACGACAACCGGCCCAAGGCAGGAAAAGCCCAGTCCGGTTGCCATTTTGTGAGATCTTATATTCGTCGGGCGTATGATACAGACCAAGCGATCGATAGGTCGGATTGCGAAGGCGAATTCGATCACTGGTTTAAGGCTTTCCGCCGCAATCCGTTGACCGGACCGGTCTCCGAATAAGTAGCATCCGATTTGAATGTCGTCGTCATCGAAAGGGCGCAACCCGGACAGCCCCACGAAGCGCAAGTCGCCATTGTCTTCGCGTTGATAGACCATCCAGAATCCAAACCCGTGGGTCTTCCACTCACGAATATAGAGGGCGAGCCACGCATCGGACATTTCCCGCGTTGGCGGAATTCCCTCCGTCGTCAATTCGACTACTAGCGGATCACAGTATAGACGATGCAGTGCATCGGCGTCCCAAGGACGTATGGGGCGCATGAATAAACGTTCTGTTTCCAGATTCAAGTGAAACTCCGTCCAATTGTACAGATACGCCAGCAACACCGAAATTCAGCTGCGGTTCGGCCCGAGGACCAAATGTGCGAGCCATATTGGGCGATGGTGGCAAGCGCGCGTGCGATCACGTCAGAGTGGTTGTCGACGCGAGATAAGAACTCCCGACGAGATCGACGACCCGGCTGGCGTCGCTGCCTCGCTTGAAAAGCATTGTCCGACCCTTTCCCGAACGGCTGTAAACGTCCAATAATTCCTGATCGCGCGTTCGCCGGAAATGCGATCCCCGCACCCTCAACAGCGGCGGGGTGTCGAGCAAAGGGCGGACAGCGCCGTGTGAAAACGAGGAGCACCCATGCCAGGTAGACGTTGCATCAATTTGCGACAAAGCCTTTCTCTCAATCCGTATGATGCGTTTGCGGAGAACGAAGCATGTACCGTGCCAACGGAGAAAATCATTTCACAACAACATAATGGCTCTAATGTAGATATGTCGCATGTCCGTCGGACGTCGGACAACGTGTAACACTGCAATGGGTAGCGAAGGCCATCTCGGCGACGCCACGTTGTCTGGATAAAAACTCGATAAGAACTGCGGCGCTGATTTCAGCTGACCCCAGCCACGGCTTTCCACTCCGCCAGGGCCTGGAGGCGGCGGTGGTGAATTTCGAATGCGGAGCTGCGAATCGGAAGCACTGCATCATGCGCTCCCGTTTTCGCAGCGGCACATGCGAATTCTCCGCCCGGTTATTCAATCCCCTGGTGCGATCGGTGTACGACATTCGGCATACCTGCCGCTGAGCGGCCCCGTAGGAAGGCAACTTGCCGGTGATCATCCGCTTTGGTGGGACGCCCAGCTTTCTCAGCAGCCTGGTCAAGCAATCGCTTGGTCCGCCTTGGTGTTGCGCCGGCTCTGGATGATCTCGTCGAGCAACATAGTCTTGATCGACGGCCCGTCACAACGAGTGTTTCTTGCCGGTGATGGCCACCTCGTCCAGGTGCCACACGTCCAGGCTGGGCTCTTGCGTCGGAAGCGACGGGCATAGTCTGGGCCGAACTTCTTTGCCCAACGGCGGAACGTTTCGTAGGAGACGACAATGCCGCGTTCCAGCAGCATTTATTCGACAAGGCGCAGGCTCAGCGGAACGAGACTGGATACGTTGATGCAGACTGAGCAGAGCAATCTTCAAAAACACCCTTGCAGGCGGGACGGGCCATACGTTCACTTCGTCGCGGCTCGCTCGGCCTCGGTAGGAAGACGCCATCCGACACCTCGTATCGCGATTTGTCGGGTTCGCAACATATGCTTGTTTAGCCAGTTCTTGTTTTGTCTCCGGCTTAATAGCTGAAAACCAATCAGTAGAATTTCTACTGGGCTCGATCAGCCAAATTGGCACGAGTTTTGAGGCCCTTCGGTGCGAGGCGGCCGGAACTGCCGGCCCAACGTTCATGTCGGCAACCGCAATGGATGGAACGAAAGAAGGAAAGCAATGTGTTAGGTCTGCGTAAGATCGCCTTCTACGGGAAGGGGGCATCGGCAAGTCTACCAAAAATACGCCCGCACGGGAAGTTATACCGTTTCGCCTCCGCGAGCCTTCACAAAATCAGGAAAATGGAAGCGCGCACTTCGTTGGGAGCCTCGATGGCAGAGGTAGCTGCGAAAGCGTGGGTGGTGAAAAAGTTCAAGGCGGTTGCCCCCGCTCGCTCACTTCGTTCGCGACACTCCCCACAAGCGAGAGTGGGTGCTTCCTACCCCTACCCCCGGCGAGCGGGAGAGGTGCCGACCCAGCCAGTATCGCGGCAGGACTTCCGATGGTCGCAACGGAGCCGCGATACGGGCTGAGAGGGGGTCGACAGCATCACGTTAAGCTGGATTCCTTGCTCTGGTCCTTGGTCCGCAGGATTTGATCCCTGCCTCGCAGCTGTAATTCACTGCCCATTGCAACAATGGAAGGGCTTCCTATGGCGTGGAATGAAAAAGAACTGGGAAGGCTTCGCGCTCGCTACGGCTCCGGCCATGGCGGCGAGATGATCGATCCGCGCTTCCGCAAGGTGGCGGACCGGATATTCTTCGAGGGAGGCCGCTGTGCCGCGCCCTATGCCGGCATCCCGACTTTTCTGGCGGCGCCCTACCTGCCGGTGGACCAGGAGCGACCCGATTTCCGCGACCTGCAGGTGGCGATGATCGGTTTGCCGATGGATCTGGGTGTCTCCAACCGGCCGGGTTCCCGTTTCGGGCCGCGGGCGCTGCGGTCCATCGAACGGATCGGGCCTTACAATCACGTGCTCGACTGTGCGCCTGTCTTCGATCTAAAGGTGGCGGACATTGGTGATATTGCCTTTGCCAGCCGGTACCGACTTGAGCAGAGCCACGAAGACATCGAGAGGCGGATCGGGCAGATCGTCGCGGCCGGAATTATCCCGCTTTCCGTCGGCGGCGACCATTCCATCACCCATCCTATTTTGCGTGCGATCGGCAAGGGGAGGCCCGTCGGGCTGATCCATATCGATGCGCATTGCGACACGGGCGGACCATTCGACCAGACGAAATTCCATCATGGAGGCCCTTTCCTGAACGCCGTCCTCGACGGCGTGCTCGATCCCACGCGCACGATCCAGATCGGCATCCGGGGCTCCTCGGAATATCTGTGGGAATTCTCCTACGATTCCGGCATGACCGTCATTCATGCCGAGGATATTGCAAAAATGGGGATCGATGGTGTGATCGAGAAGGCGAGGGCGGTTGTCGGCGACGGCCCTGCCTATCTCTCCTTCGATATAGACAGTCTCGACCCTGCTTTCGCGCCGGGCACCGGGACGCCCGAGATCGGCGGTCTCTCCACGCGCGAGGCGCAGGCGATCGTGCGCGGCATGAAGGGCATGAATCTGGTTGGTGGCGATGTGGTCGAGGTCGCTCCGCAATATGACGCCACCGCCAACACGGCCCATGCCGGCGCCCAGATGCTGTTCGAGATACTGAGCCTGATAGTTTTCAGCCCCGCGCTGACGAAGGGCAATCGAGCCGCCAGATGAACGGGGAGTTCGACTGTCTGACGGACGCAGTTCGTGTCGCCGCGCAGCTGCGAGTTCCGAATGACAAGGCTACTCACTCACCGATTCACTACGCGATCACCTGCCCCGCTCTATGGTGGCAGGGGAATCGCATTCGCGCCTACACGGCAGGAGGGATGGAGCGGGACCTTCGCCGTTTTCGTCCCTTCCGCTTTCTCTGCTGCACAGCCTGAAGGATGCCGGCCTCGTCGATCCACCAACGCACGGACCGGCCTCATGGGTGACCACATCATGGTCATCGCGCGTCGGGCCAGTATCTGCTTACCCTGCACGATCTCGTTCACCTTCTCCGGATCGACTGTCGAGGTCGGCTTGAGCATGATTCAGGGCCCGTCGCAAGCACGCGGGCGATAGCCACCCGATGCCGCTGGCCGCCAGCGGATCAGCCTTGCCGGCAAGCCCAACATTGGTGAGGTCCACCAGAACCCGCTCCCTCGCTTAAGCCCTGCCTATTGTATGCAGCCACTTACTTGCCCGGCAGGAGCCATCTACTGTTGTGATGGATTTAGATAGGAAGCATCAAGATCGGCGGTGTGAACCTCGAAACCATGCGGCGGCTAGCCGAATGGTTGCCTGCGGATTCCGACGGTGAAGCCGGGCAGCGTTCCAATCAAAAACCGGCCAAGTTTCGGCACTGAAGATTAGCCCTGGGTCAGCAAGCATCAATTACCTCGCAATGAACGAGGACAACCGCACTCCGCGTTGTCCGCAGTCCGACAATGTCAGATATACACATAGCCGTACTCAGATCCAACAAGTTGTTTTTAAACGATTTTCTGTTTTGGCACGATACGTGCGGTTATTAGCAAAGGCGCCACGAGTGAGGAGAAAGCCTTTGTCGCCCGCAAATCGCATCTCCAATTACACCGTCGTCAAACTGCCAGTCAGTCAGCTGCGACCATCCGAGGAAATCAACTTTGAACGTGCTCGGACGCTGGCCAAGATGATCGCCAAAAAGAAACTGTGGACCCGGCCGATGCTGGTCGAACACCGCCATTCGATGATCATGGATGGTCATCATCGCCATTTCTGTGCCACGGAGCTCGGTCTATCGTTTGTTCCATGCGTCTTGCTTTCCTATGATGATCCAAACTTGCATGTGACCTACTGGTCCGAGCCCGGGCCCGTTGCTGTGGATCGTATTATCCAGGCCGGTCTTTCCGGTGACCTGTTGAGCTATAAAACGACCCGACACAAGTTACAGGTTGGGCTGCCAAGCTGCTCCGTCGATCTCGACGACTTGAGATGAGGGACGATCAATGATCCAGGAATACTCTGGCGACGAACCGGAGCCGCTACTCAGCGAGTGGACGCTCGATTTGCTCAACAGTCGATCCGAACTGGCCGCTTGGGTCGACGGATTCGGATCGCCGTTGCATGTGGTATTTCCAGACCAAGCCAGCCGAAACTACCTCCAGTGGCGGAACGAGTTGCGGACAGTCTATGGCGATTGTCAGGTCCAGTTCGCGTTGAAAGCCTGTAAGTCCGCGTCGCTCCTGCGCGCATTCGCTCTGGCTGGCGCTGGTGCTGACGTTTCTTCGGCCCACGAGATGACTTCGGCCTTCATGAACCTAGTTCCAGTGGAGCGCATCTCGATGACCGGTCCGGCGAAGTCCGATCACGAAATCAGTCTGTGCATACGCAATGGGTTAGCTATCCACGTCGACTGCATCGAAGAGCTGAAACGCATTCTTGCACTGGCCGACACGGTAGGAAGTGTCCGCCGTCTGTTCCTTCGGGCCCGTCCCATAAGCGAGCCTGGCTCGCGCTTTGGAATGACCGAAGGTCAGTTCGTGGCGTGTCTGCCGCTGCTTGAAAAGGCCAAAGTAGAGCAGATTGGTGTGTCCTTTCATATTAACGACTACAAAGTTCAGACTCGCGCAGAACAGTTGCGCTCCTCCATTGCCTTTCTACGGCGCCTCTGCGCCCAGGGCCTGCCCCCCGGCGGCATCGACATCGGCGGTGGATATCCCATGCGTTACCTTCAGAGGTTCGATCCGGCTGCATACAGTCGAGGCGTCCATTGGGCCAGTAAGGCAAAACCTGGCAGCTATCCTTACGCTCCGGAGCTTGCTGGGGTGCGTCACGCAGCTGCAGTGATCCAGATCGGCATTGCGGAGCCGGCAGACCGAGGCTTCTTGGAGCGTCACCGGCTGCCGATTATACTGCAGCCTGGTCGCTCGCTTCTCGACCAGTGTGGGATCAGCGCCTTCAATGTGATTGACATCAAGGACCTTGGAGACGGTCGATTCGCGGTGGTCCTTGATGGTATGTCCTTTTCACTTTCTGAGACCTGGTTTGGCGCCGATTTCGTGCCTCCTCCGGCGGTTCTGTCGCGAGAAGAACGTGCAGCGCCGCGACACAATGCGCGCTACTTTCTGCTCGGGCGCAGCTGTCTCGAATCCGATGTCATTCGATGGCGCGCCCTCGAGGGTGGCGTTTCCCCAGGTGATCTCGTCGTCTTCACCAACACCGCCGGTTACCAAATGGATTCGAATGAGAGTTCATTCCACCAAATTCCCTTGCCTAGAAAGATTGCCGCCGTCCGGCGTTCGTCCGGATGGAAGATCTTAGCCGACGAAACTCCTTCGCAAGGAGGAATCGCCCAATGATCGTCGATAGCATTCTTGAAACTATTGGACGGACGCCCTTGCTGCACCTTCCTTTGCGAGGCGGTGAGGTCAGCCTTTATGTCAAGTTGGAAATGTTCAATCCTACTGGCTCGATGAAGGACCGCATGGCGTTGAGCATGGTCGACAACCTGCCTATCACGCAAAATGAGCCTGCTATCGGTATTGTCGAATCCTCGTCAGGGAATACGGCCAGTGCGTTGGCTATGATCTCCGCCGTGCGCAGACTCGAATTCACTGCCCTCATGGACTCCCATGCAAGCCTCGACAAGATCCTTACTGTTCGTGCATTCGGCAGCAATGTCCAAGTCGTTGGCAATGACGATGGCGCCCTAGCCACAGACCAGCGTGACGAGGAAGCCAGGCGGATTGCCATCGAAGAGGGTGGTACATGGACCGAACAGCACAACAATCCCGCCAACGCCACCGGCTACATGGGACTAGCGGCTGAGTTACTAGATGATCTCGGCCCGACAATCACGCATTTTGTGTCGGCCATCGGTACCGGCGGATCACTTTGCGGGACCGCCCGTCAACTGAGGCTGCGTATCCCCGAGGTCCGAGTGATTGGCGTCGAACCTGTCGGAAGTATCATCTTTGGCGGTCAGGGAGGGTGTTACCGTCAATCGGGTACTGGTACGCCCGAAGGGGCCAATGTGGGCATTGTGATCGATTATGACGTGATAGATTGGGGCCGAAAAGTGGCCGACGACAAGGCTTTTTCGATTTGTCACTACTTGGCGCGGCGGCATGGATTGCTGGTGGGTGGCTCGACTGGTGGGGCGATCTACGAGGCGCTTAGCGTGGCCCGTGAAGCGCCGGTTGGATCGCGCATCGTCAGCCTAGCGTGCGACAGCGGGACAAAGTACCTGGACACAATCTTCAATCAGGACTGGCTGTCGACTCACGACATCCACATAATTGACATTGAGGCGCAGTTTGCCGACCTTTTCTCGAAAGCACCGGCTGTGCCGCAGCCGCTAATGGCTCCAGACCCACTTGGCCGCTGAATATTTAATTGTCCGCTTAGGATTCAATCCCTTGTGCGTAGTGTATGACATTCGGCACAATGCCGCGTTCCAGCAGCATTTTTGTCCGATGTCCGACGAGTCGAGTATGCGAAATAGTCGTCTCAGAGCCAACACATTGTATCAAAGGATTTTTTCTCCTTTAGCACGATACATGCTTGTTATGAGCGCCGATGGTCTTCTGATAGGCTTTGGCGGTGGCAGTCGCTAACGCGAAATTCCACCTTCCCCAACTTCTTGTCCCACGCTTTTCTCTAACTGAGGAACAACGAAATGAACGCGAAGATAGAAGGTGGTATTATCTCACAATCATACAATAAACGAGAGTTAGCATTGAGTATGCTAAAGAAGTACAAGGTTTCAGATACAGAAATTGAAGAAATAATCAGGCTAGCAGGCGAAGACGACGCAAGACTATATCGCCTGGCCACCAGAAAGCGATTCGGAGAGCCGAACGCCTATCTGCGCGGATATGCTAGTTTCTTTGGCCGCGAATTCCATCTGGATCGCCGTTGCTATATCCCGGATGATTATGCCCATGAGCTAGCTGAGCGTGTCCTCCGCGATGCACCTTCCGGTGGGCGAATTATGGAGGTCGGAACTGGCTGCGGATGGCTCTCGATTTCGCTAAAGTGCGAGAGGCCGGACCTTGAAATCGCGGCATGCGACATAGATCCCAACGCGTTGTGTCTTGCCAGGGCAAACGCCAAGCGGCACGGCGTTGACATCACCTTTTATGAAAGCTTCTTCGTTGACGACGTAACCATCCCCGAACCTGACTGTATTGTGGCCAACGTTCCCTATGGCGGTGATGCCGATTACTCCGCGTGCGAGCTCGAGGAAAGGCCACAGATGCCGCCGATCGCGATTTGCGACTCCGAGGACGTTGTTGGCCCACTCGTGGGTCTGGTGGCCTCCATCCAGAATCGACGGTGGCGCTCACCAACTTATCTGGAGACCGGCTATCTGGATCGCTGGCGACTGGATCCTGTGCTCTCTACTTGCCGTCGGTACGAGCACGTCCGCAACGGTGATTTCGGCTACCTCGTGATTGAGCCATAAGGACGTGGCCCGGCAACGGGCATTGACCATCTAACCCGCTTGATGCACGGCGATTTCGGCGGCCTGAAACGGCGATTCACATGCTTCTCAGGCGCCGCGCGTCAGGTGGCCATCTGTGATCTTCATCACTGATCTCCGTCACTGCCAACACGTCGAGGGACTCCGACAGCAGCGTGCTTATCAGGGCCAACAGCTTGCTTCGCTCTGACGGCTCGGGCCGAAGGAATTGTTTGTGGTTCCCGGTCGACTTGGCGCACGATCACCTGGCGTGAAGGAACCAACACCGAGCTCAATTCCCGCTTCGCCGCCGTGCGCTTGCGGGCGGCATCCAGGGACTACAATCGGCCCGAGGCTCACGCCGAAGAGTGGCTCCTGATCGAGTGACAGCACCGGCTTCCAGCAGAAGCCGTCGAGCAAACCGGCGAGCCCAGCCGCAAACACGGTCTTGCCAATTCCGGTGTCGGTTCCAGTGATGACGATGCGTTGGGTCATGCGGTTGCCAACACTTCGACGAGCGTTTCGACCATGGCGCGAATGTCGGCCTCATCGACGTTGAGCGTCAGCGAAATGCGCAGCCGCGACGTGCCCTCGGGCACGGTCGGCGGACGAATGCCGCCTATGTCGAAGTCGCGCGCCTGCAGTGCCGCCGCCACCGCCATCGTGCACTTGTTATCGCCGATGACGACTGGCTGGATCTGCGAGCCGCTCGGCATCACGCCACAGCGCTCGGCCAACTGACGGCAAGCGGAGGCGACTTGTTCATGCAATCGAACACGACGCATGGGCTCGTCGGACAATATGGCGAGCGCTTCGCGCGCCGCCACCGCCATCAGCGGTGAGGGCGCGGTGGCGTAGATGAATGGCCGGCAACGGTTGACGAGATAGTCGCACAGCGTTCCAGGCCCGGTGATCAGTGCGCCGGACGCGCCAAGCGCCTTGCCGCATGTGTGGAGGGCGATGATGTTGTCGCGGCCCTCGAACGCGGCAGCGAAGCCGCGGCCGTCCGGTCCCCAAACGCCGGTGGCATGCGCTTCGTCGACAACAAGGAATGCCTCGTGCCGATCGGCAAGCGCGACGATACTCTCCATCGGCGCGCGGTCGCCATCCATGCTGTAAAGGCTTTCGACCGCGATCCAGACGCGTCCCATGCCGCCTTCGGCGCGCCAGCGCGTGATCGCGTCCTCGACAGCGTCGACGTCGTTGTGCGCGGCCAGCCTGGCCTCAGCGCGCCCGGCCTGTGCGCCCTCATGCATGCTGGCATGAGCGAGTTCGTCGAGGACCAGAAGGTCGCCCTTCTGCGGCAGCACGGTGAGCAGAGCGAAGTTGGCGATGTAGCCGCTGCCGAAGAACAGTGCGCGTTCGGCGCCGAAGAATGCCGCGGCGTCCGCCTCCAGTTGCTCATGCTCGGGTGCATTGCCGCGCAGCAGCCGCGACCCGGTGGCGCCGACCGGCGTGCCCCGCGCGATCGCGGCCGTAACCGCGTCGCCAAGTCTCCTGGAGGCGGCAAGCCCGAGATAGTCGTTCGACGAGAAGTCGAGCCCGGCGCGCGGCGACAGTGTCCGTAACCGGTCCCTGCGCGCCAGTCCCTGCAAGGTCGCCTCGTAGCGGGCAAGCGGTGCCCCGCTCATTGCGCCTCGCGTTCCATCGGCTCAATGCCGAGGCGCCGGAAGAGCAAAAGATCCTTGTCCTCGCCGGGATTGTCCGCCGTCAGCAGCGTGTCGCCGACAAAGATCGAGTTGGCGCCGGCAAAGAAGCACAGCGCCTGCATCTCGTCGGTCATGGCGGTGCGGCCGGCCGAAAGTCGGACGTGCGATTTCGGCATCATGATGCGTGCCAGGGCGATCACGCGCACGAATTCGATCGGCTCGATGGGCTTGGCTTCGGCAAGCGGGGTGCCGGCGATCGGAATCAGCATGTTGATCGGAACGCTTTGCGGATGCTCCGGCAGATTGGCCAGCGTCACCAGCATGTCGATCCGGTCCACCGGCTCTTCGCCCATGCCGATAATGCCGCCGCAGCAGACCTTGATGCCGGATTGGCGAACCTGCTCGAGCGTATCGAGCCGGTCGGCAAAGCTGCGCGTGCTGATGATCTCGCTGTAGTAACGTTCCGACGTATCGATGTTGTGGTTGTAATAGTCGAGACCCGCCTCTTTGAGACGAGCGGTCTGCTCACTATCGAGCATACCGAGCGTCATGCAGGTCTCCATGCCGAGCGCCTTCACGCCTTCGACCATCGCCACGACCGCATCCATGTCGCGCGCCTTGGGGTTTCGCCAGGCGGCGCCCATGCAATAGCGAGTGGCGCCGGCGTCACGCGCCTTGGTCGCCTCGGCGATGACGCGCCTGACCTCCATCAGTTTCGACGCCTTCAGACCGGTTTCGTGATGCGCGGACTGGCTGCAATAGCCGCAATCCTCTGGACAGCCGCCCGTCTTGATGCTGAGAAGCCGGCTGAGCTGCACCTTGTTGGGATCGAAATTCTCGCGGTGGACGGTTTGTGCCAGGAAGAGGAGATTGTTGAAGGGCGCGTCGTGAACAGCCCGAGCCTTCTCCAGGGTCCACATCCGGGGGTCGCCGGGGGATTGAACTTCAGGCGCGGTCAATTCCGAAATCGTTGCGTGCATTTTCATCCTGTTCCCTGGTTTCTGGCCTTTACGGCTTCTCTGCCGGCCGGAAAGCCTATCCCTCCCGCTGCCATCCGTTCCGTCAGTCGATCATGAATCACAATAGTCGAGGCCAATATCCAGGATCGGCGCGCTGTGGGTCAGCCAGCCCATGGAGATTAGGTCGACACCGGTGGCAGCAATCTCCGCAGCCGAACCGAGCGTAATCCGGCCCGATGCTTCGGTGATCGCCCGGCCGGCAACCATGGCCACCGCCTGGTGAAGTTCGTCGACCGACATGTTGTCAAGCAGCACGGCGTCGGGAGCGAGGGCCAAGGCCTCTTCCAACTGGGCCAGCGTCTCGACCTCGACTTCGATCTTGACGAGATGGCCGACGCTGCTTCGCGCCCGCTCGATTGCCGTGCGAATGCCGCCGGCGATGGCGATGTGGTTGTCCTTGATCAGGATGGCGTCGTCGAGGCCGAAACGGTGATTGGAGCCGCCACCAGCGCGCACGGCGTATTTTTCGATAGCCCGCAAACCGGGTGTCGTCTTGCGGGTGCAGACGACCTTCGCCTTGTACTCGCGGATCGCATTGACGATCGATGCCGTTGCGGTGGCGATGCCGCTCAGATGAGAGAGAAAATTGAGCGCCGTCCGTTCGGCGGTGAGAATGGCGCGGGCCGGGCCGCTGACCGATGCGATGGTCTGTCCGTGCGCCACCTCGCTGCCGTCCGGACACTCCACCGTAACCTGGACAGTCTCATCGATCAGCCTGAAGGCGAGCCTCGCCAGATCAAGCCCGGCGACAACTCCGGTCTGGCGCGCCGACAGCACGGTCGTCGCGTGATGGTTCTTCGGCACGATCGCGTCGGTCGTCAGATCACCCGCCCGGCCGAGATCTTCCAGAAGTGCTGCCCGCACCAGAGGCTCGAGCATGATTGCGGGAAGCGGCGAAAGGTTCATTGCTCGACCTCTTCAACCGTCGGCGAAAATGCGAGTTCCTCGGCCGCTGCTAAGGCTTCATCGAGGGTGAATTCGGAACGGCGGCCGATCGCAGCACGATCGGGAAAGTCCGTGCGGTAGTGAGCGCCGCGGCTTTCTTCGCGCAGCAAAGCGGCGATCGCGATCATCAATCCCACTACCGCGGGATCGGACGCCGCATCGTGGCGTTTGGCAAGCGGGAAGCAATGCGCACACGGCCTCGCGCAAGCTCTTGCCATCCCGCTTCACGCCAAGGCTGCGTGAGAGGAGAGGGCGCAACGGACGTGGATCGGGAGACGGAATTTCCCGTGCCGTCAATCTTGTTCTGACGCCGATCGGAGATCGCGCCACGCTTTCGGCGACCCAGCGCGCGCAGACGACAGCCTCGGTCAGCGAGTTGCTGGCAAGCCTGTTGGCGCCGTGCAGTCCGGTCGAGGCGACTTCGCCGCAGGCCCAAAGTCCGGCAACGGAGCTACGTCCTTCCTGATCCACCGCGACGCCGCCCATGTGATAGTGCTGGGCCGGCCGTATAGGAATGAGGTCGTGCGCCGGGTCGATGCCGGCGGCGCGGCAGCTTGCTGCGATCGTCGGAAACTGCCGCGCGAATGTCGGGCCGGGCTTTTGTCGTCCATCGAGGAAGACATGGTGGCCATCTACAAGATGCGTCCAGATGGCGCGCGCCACCACGTCGCGCGGCGCGAGTTCAGCGTCATGCAAGTCTTCAAGGAAGCGCCGGCCTGTTTCGTCGACAATCGTCGCGCCTTCGCCGCGAACCGCTTCGCTGATCAGCGGCATCGGGCGATCCGACCCGTCGAGCGCGGTCGGATGAAACTGGACGAATTCCAGGTCGGCAAGGACCGCACCCGCGCGCGCCGCAAGCGCCATCCCCTGTCCGCAATTGCCCAGAGGATTGGTGGTGTCGAAAAACAGCCCCCCAATGCCGCCGGTGGCGAGGACGACCCGTCCTGTTCCCAAGAATACAGGATTCATCGAACAGCTTGCCCAAACGCCACGGACCGTATTGTCCTCCACCGCCAGCCGCCGCGCCTCCACACCCTCGACGACGACAATCGACGGGGTAGAACGCACAGCCTCGACCAGCGCACGCATGATTTCCTGTCCGCTGCCGTCGCCGCCGGCATGAACGATGCGCCGGCGGCTGTGCGCGGCTTCCAATCCCAGCAGCAGTGCTCCTTCAGGCGTTCGATCGAAGCGGGCCCCAAGGTTTGCCAGGGTCTCAATCGAGTTCGGAGCGGCATGGAGGACGCGGCTAACGATTTCCGCGTCGCACAGCCCATCGCCAGCAGCGAGCGTGTCGGCGAGGTGCAGTACCGGATCGTCGTCAACGCCAAGGCTGGCAGCCAGTCCGCCCTGTGCCCACACACTCGATGCCTCAGATCCGAGCGGCGTCCTGGACAGAAGAAGCACCGGTTCGGGCGCCAGGTGAAGTGCGGTCATCAGCCCGGCGATGCCGCCGCCGATGATAATCGGCCGCCCGAAGAAGCTGCGGATATCGGCGCTCAAATTGCAAGCATCCGCTCGACCGCCAGCCGCGCGCGCTGGGCGATCTCGGGTGCGATGGTCACGACGTGCTGGTTCTCTTCGAGAGCCATACGGATGTTGGGGAGCGTTATCCGCTTCATGTGCGGGCACAGATTGCAGGGCCGGATGAACTCGATCTCGGGGTGTGCGAGCGCGACATTGTCGCTCATCGAGCACTCCGTCATCAGCACGACGCGGGACGGCTTTTTGTTACCGACATAATCGGACATGGCCGCGGTCGACCCGGAAAAGTCGGCTTCCGCGACGACTTCCGGCGGGCATTCGGGATGCGCGAGCACGATCACACCGGGATGGCTTTCGCGCAACTCGCGGATGTCGGCAGGCGTGAAACGTTCATGCACCTCACAATGCCCTTTCCAGGCAATGATCTCGACATCGGTCTGGGCGGCGATGTTCTGGGCCAGATATTCGTCCGGCAGCATGATGACACGTGGGACGCCGAGCGACTCCACCACAGCCCGCGCATTGCCGGAGGTACAGCAGATATCCGACTCGGCCTTCACCTCGGCTGATGTGTTGACATAGGTGACGACCGGTACGCCCGGATAGCGTTGCCGCAGCAGCCGGATATCCTCGGGGTAATGGAGTCCGCCAGCGAACAGCCTGCCCTGAGGTCAGGAATGAGCACCATCTTTTGCGGATTGAGCAGCTTTGCCGTCTCGGCCATGAAATGCACGCCGGCGAGCACGATGACATCGGCTTCGGCCGACATCGCCTTGCGCGCAAGCGCCAGGCTGTCGCCGACGATGTCGGCGACACAGTGGAAGATCTCCGGTGTCTGGTAGTTGTGCGCCAGGATGACGGCGTTGCGCTCGCGCTTCAGAGCAAGGATCGCCTCGATATCATCGGCGAAAGTCAGCCATTCGATCAGCGGGATCACCCGCCGGACTCGATCGTACAGGGAAGCGCCCGAAAGCAGCACGGTGCTCATCGAGCCCTCCGATTATATTCCAGCTGAATATAATGCGTATATATTCGTGGCGAGTATAAGCGGTCAAGCCCGCGAGAGCGGCAATTTTGTTCCGGCTATCACCCTCTCGTCGAGAACCGCGTGGCGGAAGCGATAAAGTTGCGCCGGCCGGCCGCCGGTTTCCGCAGTCGTCTCACCGGTCTCCTCGACCAGCTCCTGCTGCTCGATCAGCCGGCGAAAGTTCGGCTTACGCACGAGCCTGCCGACGAGTGCCTCCACCGTGCGCTGCAGCTGCAAAAGCGTGAAGACCGGCGGCATCAGTTCGGATACGACCGGCCGGTATTTGATCTTGGAGCGCAGCCGCGCAATGCCCGTTGCCAGGATGCGACGATGATCGGCGATCATCGATCTGCCCGACACCGAGATGGGCGCGGCGGAATGTCCGGCGCGTATTGCTTCCTCCACCAGGGCGGCTTCGTAGAGCAGTTCATAACGTTGAAGCGCGAGTTCCTCGTTCCAATGACGGTCGTCAAAGCCGAAGGCGATCGCCGCCCGCCGTCGCCGGTCGAGGCGCGTCGTGCCGTCGTCAGCGCTGTCCGCCCATTCGATGAGGCGCAGCCGCAACTCGTCCACGACCGCGGGTGTGCCGGAGCGGTGATCCTCCCACGGGAAATAGTCGTACCAGCTTCCCCAGTGTCGCTCGGCCGAGCCGCCAGCTTCGTCTTGGTGGGTGAGCGCCAGATAGCTGATAGAGATCACGCGGTCATCAGCGCCAACCCGGTCGCGATCGGCAAAGGTGTAGAGCTGTTCGATATAGCCGAGCGGCTGGCCGGTCTGTTGTTCCACCCATCCCCTGAGGCCCGACTGCAGCGAACGGTGAGTAAGCTCGAACGGGCCCGAGGGCAGGGCGTTTGCCTGCGGGATGGTCAGAACGCAGGGGGCGCTGCTGTCCATGGCGACCACGACGGCGATCAAATCCGCGTTGACGTCGTTGGCCATGCGTCCAGCTCCGCCTTTCCTGATCCCTCTTGCGCGATCGTCCATGGTCCCCGACATTGTTGGGCAGAGCCCTGCCGCGTAGGCGGCTGAACCGATTTAATTTGGTTTGTCTGCTAATTGTCGGCGCGTCAACACCAAGCGTCGTGGCGATTTTAGCTGGTCGCAGCTGCACCGAAAATATGCCAAACGCGACACCCGTGTTGGTAACGTTGGGGAAGGAAACGGCCATTGAGTGGCGGTGGCTGACGCCAAGGCGATCACACCGCCGGATGTCCGTTCGGGCAAAGGTGGGACGCCGCTCGTCTGCCTGACGGTCTATACCACGCCGATTCCAAAGCTCGTCGATCGACATTGCGACATTGTTCTCGTCGGCGACAGCGCGGGATGGTTTTCCAGGGCCTGGCGTCAACGCTGGGCGTGACGCTCGTTGATGATCATGCGCTGGCCGTGGCCTGGAGCCGGCGCTGATGGTCGTCGATCCGCCGTTCGGGACCTTTCGAAGGAAACCGGAGCAGGCTTTCCGCACTGCCCAGTAAAAGCCCTTCCAGTTCGCCCGCGCGTCGCACTCCCACAACCCTATGCGAATCAGTAAATCGACTCGCCGGCACTATTGTTTGAGGGGAAATGAATCTAGTTTCAAAGGGTTCGGCTGATGGCCGGGCACGGCCACCACGGCCATTTGACATAAACGCGTCGCCCGATTGAGATTATCTTGACGGTTGCGCAGTTCGCCATCCATGCCAGTCGAGATGATCATGGGCAAATATCGAGACCATCGCGAGCCACGCCGGCATCGCCATGACGATGACCCTGTTTCCTTTTTGGAACGGCCCTCCGAGCCAAGCTACTTTCAGCGCCCGGCGACGGTGACCGCAGACCCTGTCGACGGCGAGGTAATGTGGTTCACAGTCAGCAAGGGTTTTGGCTTCGTCAAACTGTCGGACGGCAGGGAGGCCTATCTGCACGTCCGCGTGCTAGAGGCGGCCGGAAGCCGGGATGTTGCCGCGGGGACGCCTCTCAAGGTCACGGTCGAAAAAAGTCCAAAAGGTCCTCAAGTCGCGCAGGTGCTGGAGATCGGCGATCAGATCGCGAAAACTCCGTCACATACGCGCGTCGCTGGAGGGAGCATCATCGAGACGGGTGCGCAGCTGGAGAGCGGCGGCACGGTCAAGTGGTACAAACCCGAAAAGGGCTTCGGCTTCATTGCTCCCGACGACGGTGAGAAGGACCTCTTCGTTCATGCCAGCACGCTGACCCGCTCAGGGCTCAGCGTGCTGGTGGCGGGACAGAAGGTGTTTGTCCAATGCGGGCAAGGCAAGAAAGGCGTGGAAGTCCGGAGCATTCGCCTCGCCTAGACGGCGATGCATCGCCCATGGCCCGAAACGCCGCTCATACAAAGAAAAAGCCACTGCCGGGCGGAGGTGACAGCGGGCTTGATTTGAATGCATCGCAGGAGGAGGTGCGCCGCATTCAGCATCCGCATCACATCTGGGAGGAGTAGATCTTCGAAGGCAGGATCATATCCAAACGCAAACTATTGCAATGCACAATTTACCCATCGCACGGGCGAAGGCGTTACCTGGGCCGGGCGTCATGCTCGGATCTGCCAAGAAAGAGAAATCCGCGCAGGCTCTGCTGAGCGGTGCAGCTGGGCGCGCGAGCTATGGACCCACTTGGGTATTTTCGAAGAAGATGCTCTTTACAAGAACCTGCCATGGGCAGCTAATCGTTGTGGGCTCAAAGAGGGATGGTTGGGAACACGGGAGGAGATGATCGATGGACTACGAATTTGGTATTCGCAATCGAGATGACGATCAGCCTTACGAGCTTACCTCCTTCGCAAAAAAACATGGCCTGACGCTCCCGATTGCTGATGCCGTACTGTTTGCAAAAGGGCCGTCTCGAACCGCGTGTGACACCGCTGCTTTGGCTTTCCTCTGCGCCGTCGCCACATATGCCAGGAAACAATCGGCGCGCTAGTTTTCGTCGAGAAAATCCCAGTAGCGAAGCGTGGCGCAAGTCTGGTTCGCCTGGCAGGTGTCTGATACTGCCGATCAGGCCGCCCTTCAGCCAGGCCGATCGAAACTCATCTTCGGGCAGGAGAAGCCCGAGCGCCGGCTTGGGATTGCAACGCTGGCGGCTTTGCGAGATTGACTCCGATCCGCAGATATTTGGGTCGATGGCAACCGGTCCGGACGATCGACGCGCATCTGCCGCACTTCGGCAAGCCACGCCGCGGCATCGCCTTGGACGCGCAATCCGAGGCGATCCTGCTCTTGCCCGTGAAGAAGAGATGGCGGAGAAAATACTGGGTATCGAACCATCGCAGGAGCCAGTTCGCGCCCGCAACGCGGTTCGCAGCCATCTCGACTGATTGGTCTGGCTCTGACTACGGGATCTAAGGACCTTTTCAGACGCCGGACCCCTCGATCGCGCCAACCGCGACCCAACCGACTGGATTGCAGAGCGAAAAGAGCGCGTGCGGCTCGAGCGACTGGCGAGGAAAGAGGAATGGGCGGCTCGGCATTGACTCACTCCGACTGCCTGAGCTGCAGGCGCCGGCATCGTCTTCCAGTGCGCGCAATGGGAGCGTTCCGGCAGCCAATGCTGCCTTGCTGGAACGGAGCAGGTGGGCTGTCCTGGCATGAGTGCCCGGAGTGCCAAACAATGGACAAATGTTCAGCAAGCGCTCGATCCGGCGCCTTCGGCAGGGCTGACACCTGCAACCTGTGCAAGTGCACAGGTAGCGAAGTGCGTGCAGGTTCGAGCACAATGAGTGTCGGCAATTTCCACGCCGACCCCCAACGGAGATATCTGCGATGACCAGCAACATTCGACTATTGAAGGCCAGCGAAATCCCTGCGTTCGTAGACAAGGTGATCGAGGCTGGCTGTGATAGCTGCGCGATCGGTCACTTAGGCTATTCGCTAGGCGACGTTGACGGGAAGGCACCCTGGCGCAAGGTAAAAAGAATCGTGGAAGAGTTTGGCGATCGTGATCACCTGCTACCGGAGATCGTTGCCTATCTTCGCTCGATTGGTCGGTACATAGAACCCGAGTCGTCGACGAACGAGGGCCGGAGAACGCACTAAACAGGCACTCGAAGTTGGAACGCACAAAGGGCGGATCGGATACGATTGTCGAACAAAGGAGTTTGTCCAGCTAGTCAGTCGACATCTTTCTGACGCGGGCGACGGAGCGACCGCCTAAGCCGGGATTTTGCGACAGATAGTCCCTTTGCACAACAAGCGGCCGTCAGACTCGGGAAGTTCCGGCTAACGCCCAACAGCAAACGCTGAAAAGTCGAAGCTATTCACATAATCGCGGAATGCGGTCTGCGCCTTGGACTGGTTCTTCAGGTTGGGAACGATCAGCATCATTTCATAGGGTGGAATTTCCCAACCCGGCAGCAATTCCACGAGGCGGCCGGCCGAGACGGAGGGCTGGCACACATAAGCGGGAAGGAGTGCGACCCCATCGCCCGCGATACAAGATTGCAGCAGGAACCCCATGGAATCCGAGGTCGCGGCCGGCGGCGGCCGCAGAACGATCGGTGTGTCGTGCGACGAGAACACCCATTCGGGCTGCGCATCATGCACCAGGCAGCGGCGCTGTAGAAGCTCGGTCGGTTCCCGAAGAGGACTGCCAGCCGCCAGATAGGCCGGGGCGGCGACGAGAACCCGTTTGATCGAGGAGACACGCCGCACGATCAGGTCCTGACCTGTGGTCGCGCCAACGCGAAAAGCGAAATCAACCCGCTCGCGGATGATGTCGAGATGCCGGTTTGTGGCGATCAGCTCGACCGCGATCCGGGGAAACTGCGTGGTAAATCCGTGCAGAAAGGTCGGCATGAAATAGGTGGCTGTTACCTCCGGACAGGTGATCTTCAGCGTCCCGACAGGCTGTTCCTTAAGATTGGTCATCGCCATGTTCGCGGCCGAGACCTCTGCGCGAACGCGGCGGCAGTATTCGAGATAGACCTGGCCGCTGCCGGTGAGGCTTACATGCCGTGTGGAGCGGTTGAGGAGCCGCAGTCCCAGACGTGCCTCAAGCTGGGCGATGCGCTGGCTGACCGTGGATTTGGGCATTCCGATCCGCTCCCCGGTACGGGTAAAGCTGCCCGTTTCGGCGAGTTCAGCCAAAAGGATCATGTCGTCCACACTGTCCAAAGCGACGCATCCTCTTTCGTGTTCATTGTACAATAGCACGGACAATATTTCCGTATAATCGGAGTTGTTGGAACGATCGCGGCTCGGTAGCCTCGGCGTACGGAAGCAGGGAACGCGAAAAATGTCGATCGGTCAGACGGCTTCCAACGCGGACAGGGTGGGCATCGCCGTTGCGGCGATGGTTTTCACGGACCTGACGCTTTCCATTGCGGATGCGATCATTAAGGTCACGATCTCGGACATGCCGCTGTCGCAGTTCATTCTCCTGCGGTCCTGCGCCACGCTGCCCTTGTTGATCTCGATCCTGAAATGGCGCTCTCCGCAGGTCTCGTTGCGCCCAAACCATCCTGGCTGGGCCATCCTGCGAAGCAGCCTGCTTCTGTCGAGCCTGCTGATCTATTACGCTTCGCTGCCGCGCCTCGACTTCTCGATGGCGGCGGCGGTCTATTACACGATCCCTCTGTTCATTACGCTCTTTGCGGCCTTCTGGATCAGGGAACCTGTCGGGGTGCAAGGTTGGGTCGGAGTCGCCCTCGGCTTCGTCGGTGTGCTGCTCATGCTGAAGCCGCAGGCCGGCGATCTTGGCGTCCATGCCGTGATGCCGCTTGTTTCTGCAATTCTCTACGCTCTGGCCATGGTGCTGACGCGCACCAAGAGCCGCGGCGAAAGCCCCTTCGTTCTGGCGCTGATCTTCAACGTGATAGCGATCGGTCTCGGGGGTGGCGCGAGCCTGGCGACCGTGATGGCAGGGAGCGAGGGCGGACAAAGCCTGTTCATGGGCGCGTGGATTCCAATGGGCTGGACCCAATGGGCGTTGATCGGGTTTTTGAGCATGACGATGCTGATCGGTAGCGTCGGCACGGCCATCGCCTACCAGTGGGGACCATCGTCGATCATCTCGACCTGGGACTTTTCCTATCTGGCCTTCGCAGTGCTCTGGGGCGTCGTGCTGTTCTCGGAACGTCTGGATGCGGCATCCATACTCGGTATTGTCCTCATCGCATTGGCTGGGATTATCGTTATCCGGCGTTAGCGGCGATAAATTGGAGCACCGAGCCGGATGATGGCTTGGAGCTCTTTGCGACGGTCGCAAAACTCCTTGACCTTCGCACGCTGCAAAGGCCTGCGACGACTATTATGCAATCGCCCCCACCGAAAAAGTGCGCATCGCGAAGATTAAGAGGTTTCGCGACTGGATTTTAGGTGAGGCGAGCGAGACGCAGCGACGTTTGAGCGTATGAACTGCGCCGTTCCGCGATCGACCGTTCGATCAGTGCTCCAGGTGCGATGTCACACCAGGAGACGTGATTGATCCCCCGGGCTGGGATATACCAGAACAGCGTCGAAGTTCGGCTCCCAGATGAAGAGCATTTCCCATAACGCCCCACTCCGCCATCGCCTTCAAAATATCCTCGGCCCCTTGGCCTTCGATGAAGGGCCAGAGAAATTCTTCGTCAGACAAGTCTCAAAATAAGCCTGGACGGACGGACGCATTGGAACCAGCTGCAGGTCTTTCGTTCGAAATGCATCACGTTCTCGGCCGAGCTCCCACAGAACCCCCGAGGGTGGGAGATGATCGTCGTGAATGTCGGTGGTTGCACTGAGAAGAAAAAATCATTCGCGCATCGTTTGCCTGAATGTGCCTTACGGCACGTCAATTGTGCCGTCGAATTGTATCGCTGCATGCGATGGCGAGACAAAGTGAGGTCGACGCCTAGCGGGCGCGTCCATTCAAAGCGCCAACTGCCATTGGGGACTGAAGGATCGAAGTAGTCCGGCTGGAGGTCGGCCTGGTCCCGGCCTGACTTTTGCGAAAGACGATAGGTCGATCATCAATATCTCATCGCCCGGCAGATGCCGTCGGCAGTAACTATCGCGCCTGTAACAAGTCTACCAAAAGCTGAAATGCTTCTCGGGGCGCGAGGTAAATTCAAACTGCTCTTCAATCTCGCCGATCCTGAGTTAGCGATGTCGGCCGACTTGACGGTGGCTCCTGGCGCGCGTCGCGGGCCGAGAGGTCGAGATCCTGCGCGTCCGCGCGGCGGCCGGATCGAAAGCCGAGAGAGTGGTTTCGTTTCGACGATGTCGCCTGCGCAGTCGATCCGAGCCGATTCAAGAATGCCTATGGGTGGTCTCCAGCGGCACCGCTGGAGCAACACTTGGTGACGTCAGATAGACGCTCGAGAGCCGTGGCGCACCGGCAGAAGACGGCTGGACACCCTTTGCCCTCGCATCGACCTTGACGAAACTCTTCCCTGGAATTGGATACCAGTCACCGTGACCTACGCCGAGGCCGCTTGATGGCGACAATAACCCACGTCTTCACCATCGAACACGTTTCGCAAATGATCGGGGAGGATCTCGATCTCCTTCAGGCGATCGTCAACAACGATGACAATCTCAGCTATGGCAGTATCATCAGTGTCCATGACGGTACGGAGGAGGCGATAACCGCTCTCACCGACGACGGCATTGACGAGCTAACACAGATGCTCGCCCATGCTCGACGTTCGGCCGAAAAGTGGAACGACTTCCTCGATGACTTCGTCTCAGATCCGGACATCATCGCGCGCATCAAGGCGAGGTCTCCGCGGTAAGACCGACCGGCTGCGGCCTAGTTGAGGACAAGCCGATCAATATGGTTACCTTTGCCGCCACCTCGTCCAGAGTAGCGGTAAGCCGGTTTATCTGGGAGGCGGTTGCAGCCAGCTCCGGGCCGTAGCGGGTGACGAGATATTCCCGGTTCTGGCTGAGGGAGTGAAGATGTTGGGCGGTTTTCGCGCGAAGGCGCAGCCCCGCTTCCAAGGCGAGCTCCGTGCGCGCCGACAGATCATGCTGCATCTTTCGGATTTGATTGGGGCTGCGCCCACGGTGAAGCAAAAGCGCGGTCAGATAGAGTTCGATCGCATGGATCGCCGACAACCTGAAGGGCGCTCGAGTGAGCGGTTTGCCTGGCCGGCCGAGCCGAAGCAGCATGGTTGCCGCCTTGCGGTACTCTTCCGCAAGCTCGTGGACCTGCAGCGGGGAGGCCAGCTCTCCTGGGTATTTTCGTTCTTCAATCTCCATTCATGCAATCTCCATTCCTGCAATTAAAATGCCACACAGAAGTTTTGGTAAAGAGCAAAACAATCTTATTCTTCGGCACTCTCCATGTCTTGGCATCGCTATCGCAATCCCGACCAAGACCTGCCGCGGTGGGGTCTGGGATCGAGGCGACCGCAGTGGTTCTCGACGGATGAAAAGGGCACATGCCGCGCCTGGCTTGTCGTTGCCTCGCCGATCGGCGTCGGAAGAGATCAGGTGGGCGTCTCCCTGCGGGCCGGGCTGCGGGCTTCGCTGAAGCCGCGCTGAGGTCGTCTTCACCCCTTCGGGCACGCATCCCTGACGCACCCACTGCCGCAGCCCCGGCGCTTGGCCTGGCTTGAATAGGGATAAAGCGCCTTGCCTCATTACGTGACCGTTTCTTCATCTTCGCCGCGCACCCGACGTGCGCGTTTTCCGCATTCGCCTCTCCATGCGTGACTTCGACCATAGGGCGAGGGTGCCTGGTAGCATTCCAGGGCTCGTTCAATCCATTCCCCATGCGCGGGCACCGTGCGCATGCCGCAGACGTTTTGTGTCGGCGAACTTGGCGAGTTTTCTTCTATGCGATCTGCATCGCTGACCGGTTTGAGCTCGTCAATGACGTAGGCGAGGTTTCGAGCTTCCCTCGCCTGGAGTATCGATCCCGCCGCAAAGGAACTACAACGTGCCATTCGAATGGAGAGCATGCCGAACGAAGCGGAGAGAACCGGCCGCCGCTTGACCATTGAGAGCGCCTTGAGATGCTTCGGCCAATGGCCGATGACATCACGCCCGCGTTTTCCTCTTGAAGCGTCATCGCGCCGACAACACATTGTGTAACCATCGGCGGGGGTCGATGCGGCACCGCCTTACGTGAACTGGCTTTTCAGCAGGTCGGGAGGAACAAATGAAGGCCGAGGCTTTCAACAGCCCCATTTTCGTGAAGCGCTCCACCTATATCGTGCAAGAGATTGCAAGTCTTGCCGAAGCCATTGATCTTCTCGATGAATGGCCGCAAGATCGCAGAGATCGTGCCCACGAAACTGCCCTTCGGACGTGCCATGATGCCTACCATGGGCACAAGCCTGTAGGTGCGGCGCGCAACGCGCTTTACGACTTTGCAAAGCAGGTTGGCATATTGGAAGATGCGACCTCTGCGATGCAGTGGATTGCGGCCTGCAAAGCGGGCACCGCAAAAGTCTAGATCCTGTTCGCCCATGCGACTGGGGCGACGCGCGGCAGTGACATTCGGTTTAGCATGCGGCCTGTCGGCGCAGACTGGCTGTCAAGGGGGGAGATGGCCGGCTTGAGCAGGTTCGAAAGGCCAGTCATTGTGCAGGTCGGCCGCCATGGCTCCGAGCGTATCGTGCTCGACGTCAATGACGCCGCCGCTATCTTGCTGCGGGATATTGGTCGCCAGACCGAGAAGAGTAGGGTAGCGATGGACGTATGTCTGCAGGTGCTGCGTGGGAAGGCTCGGTCGCCAGTTGCTCGACGCGCTTTCGTCGCGGCCGCCCTGGAAGCAAAGATACTGCGCAGCGATTAGACCGAGCTCTGGCCCATGCGTCCTCTCTTCGGCTCTCGCTGCCTGGTACAGCCGCGCGGCCGGGACGAGCAGTTGTGTTTGAAGCCAGCTCGCGAGCGCGACCCGCAAGCCCGAGCGACAGGCCAACCGGCCGACTGCGCTACGCCGTTCGCCCGCATCGCCTATCCTGTTTGCGGATTGAGACGCAACGCTTCCTGGAGCGCCGGACAGCAGACCTTCTATTAGTCGGAGGCTGAGTGGCGCCGGCGCAGCGCTGCGGCCCGGTCCGGCGTGGAGAGATGCGGGCGGGGCTTGGCTTCTCAACGAAAACCTTCACCCGGCTGATCAAGGAAGGGCGCGGCGTTGCCGATATCGCCGCCATCTTCGGGCTCATGGAGCAACAGGTGAAGCGCATTCTGGCGCTCGGCGACCTGTCGCCCAAGATTCGCGAAGCCTATCGCCGCGAGGAGATCGACACCGAGACGGTGCGGCATCTGACCATGGCCTCGAAGGCGGGCAGAAGGACTGGCTGGCGCTTTGCCGATCCCGATCAACACGCGCCGCGAGGCTATCAATTGAAGCAATGGCTGTTCGGCCGCCAGTCGATTTCCACCAAGGTGGCGCTGTTTGCCGTCGATGATTATGGCGGCCTGATCGTCTCAGACCTGTTCGGCCAGGGAATGCTATTTCGCTGGCGCTGACCTGTTCTGGGAAAAGCAGAACGAGCCGATTGCCGCCAGACGCGATGCCTATCTGGAAGCCGGGTGGCCCGAGGTGGTGCTGCTCGAACCGGGGCAATATTTCCACTCATGGGACTACGAAAAGACGCCGAAGAAGAAAGGCGGCAAGGTCGTCGTCACCGTCTCGCATCGCGGCGAAGTCGAGTGCCACGAAGGCTGGTTGTCGCGCAAGGAAGCCCACCGCGCGCGCTCGAATGGCGAGGGGTCCGAACACGAAGAGGCACTGGCCAAACCGTCGTGCCCCGAGCTTACGGGACCGATGCAGAGTCTCCAGGCCGTCTCGTCGGCTCTCGCCAAGGACCATTCCCCTGCAGCTGGCTTTGACGTATGGGCGGATCCGGCCGCCCGAAACCCTCGCCAATCTTCCAAAGGCCTCCAGACCGACCATCGCCCCCCGAAGGGGCGGCGAAAACTCCCAACCGACTCTTCGCCCGTCCGCAGGCGCTCCCGCTCGAAATTGCGGGCCATCGCAGAAGGCCGCCCGATCATGACCGCGACCGTCGCGAACATCACGACCGTGCGCGCACGTTGGGTTCGGAGCCAAAGCTTTCTTTGGTCACGCGCTGGGCGGGCAACCGAAGCGTTACGGTCGACTTCGAGGGCGGCTAGTGGCGGCGATAAGGCAGCTACGGAAGCCGATTTTGGGTCGGTCCAGCAACCCTAACGTTTCAGCCGCAATTCTCGCCTGATCATGACCGCTATCGTGGTGGACGTAGCAAAGGCATAGACGACCAACTGCGCCGCTGTACCGACGCCAGTTCCTGCCAGCCAAGCCAAGGCCATTACCAGAACACTTATCGCGCCTGCCGAAGTCAAGAAAATCACAAACGCCTCGATGATCGGTGCGAGATAGTCGAGGAAGGTATCGTTCCGGTCCATGACCTGCCCTTTCACCGGATGCCTTGGCTCTTGCAATAGGAAATGATGGCGGCGCTGTCGGTTTCCGCTCCGCCTATTTCCCTAAGAACAAACTCGGCCTGCGCTGTCTGCCTATAAGTTGCCAGAACGCCTACAAACGGCGTCTCGCCGGCGTAACCGCCGAAACCGTTCTTCGCGTTGACCAAGCCGCAAGCCAAAACAACTCCCTCCTGGACACCGGGATAAGGAACCGCTTTGATTGGCCCAAACTTCGCGCTGTCGGGGTCTTTCAGTTGGACGCTCACGCTGCGTTTGATCGCGGCCAGCTCAATCTCGTTCAGCTCATAGGCTTCTTGAGCCACTGCCGCCGATGCAAGGGCAACGGAAGCGACGAAGACCGCAGCTTTGAAAGTGATCATGAGATAGCCCCCCGTGGTAAAGGAAGATGCCGTGTTTCCGGACCCGGCGCAATGCTTTGGCGCACTGGGCTCAGTGGTTCTCCTTCGAGTATTTCGATGGTATCGTCGCCGCCTTTGAATTGATGGGGGAAGCATCGCATGCGCTATGGCTGGGTTCTGGTGGCAATGCTCATCGTCACCGGATGTAACAGCAGTTCGGACCAGTGGAAGGCGACGTCACCGTCTTTCCAAAGTCGGTTCGAGCAGGCGAAGGCAATCTGCAGGGGAAGATCAGCAAACAACTTCGCCAGCGCAGATGGGGGCCTCTTGACCCGGGCAATTACCTCGGACGAGGTGTTTCGGGGTTGTATGGCCGAACAGGATTTTGTCTCCAAATAGACTTATCGAACCGAGCTCGAGGGTAGCGCGCCTGACAGGTAATTCGCGCAGGCATGGTCCGGACAATCGCGTACCTTCCTCAGCCGCGATCAGAAGGCGGCGGCACCAGATGCTCTCGCCATCGCCGCACATGATTGGTCCGGCCCTCCTGACCCATCCTGATAGACAGAAAGATCAAAGCCAGAACAGCGGCGATTGTGGCATAGCAGAACGCGGATCGTGCCGGAACATGGCGGGAACATTTTTGGCCCAGCGCATTAGCGTGGTTCGCATGCGCGATGTCGCCACGATGCTAATTGAGAGCAAAGCCGTTAATGGCGGTCATCCGGAGCACGACGGAATCCTCGGCGAACTGATGAAACGTTTGATCTCGTCGTTCCGCGCGCCCGATCCAGGCGGGCGGACAGGTCGACGGTGGGGAGGTCGCCGAAGGTCGACATCGTTGAAGACGGCTCAGAGAGCCGTTGATCAAAGCCGCCAGTCACAGGTATTGGCCGGTCGAGTTGAGGGAAACTATCTATTGCATCAGAACTCGATAAACCCTGACCTTCGATAGTGGTTATGTGGCTGGGATAACAACGTTTGCAGCGGCTTATGACGTTGATAAGAGAACAACGCCTGGAATGCATACTAAACGGCCGGCCATCCTTTCGATGGCGGGTCACGTCGAGGGGCTTCGGGTGCTCGATGCTGGATGCGGCGGCGGAGGCACTTGTCGGCCGAGGGGCAATCCTGACCGGTATCGACTCAAGTGCGGGTTTGCTCGAAATCGCCCACCGTCGCCTTGAGAGCCGGGCACGATTGTTGGTCGCTGATCTGAACGAACCGCTGCCCTTCAACGATGGTGCCTTCAATTTGGTCCTCGCCCCGCTCGTCATGCACTATCTGCCCGACTGGTCACGACCGCTTTCGGAATTCAACCGTTTGCTGCCCCAAGGCGGCCGGCTGGTTTTGTCCACACACCATCCTCATGGATCGCCAGCTGGCGGGTCGCGAGAACTATTTCGAGACCTATAGCTTGGCCGAATTCTGGCAGCGCGGCGACAAGCCGATGACCATGCGCTTCTGGTATCGCCCCCTTCACGTCATGTTCGATGCATTGAGGTCAGCAGGCTTCCATATCGAGTCGCTGAACGAACCTCAGCCCGATCCTGAGGCCCGCTCACGCTTTCCGGAGGCATATCAGGACCTCACGACCAAGCCGCGATTTCTCTTCTTCTCGGCGGTGAAAGCATGAGTGCCGCTGCGTTCGATCACAGCTCAGGTTCCCCTTAACGGGATCGTCAACCGGCATGCAGCCTACATATCGCGACTTTTAAACCGAGGTTCACTAATGATCCGCTAGGATATGGCGTGAGCAGCAGGGGCGAACGTGCTGCTAGCGGGGTCATCCATTGGGTATTCTGCGAAATGCACGTCGGACGCGGGTTTATATTCCGAGCCAAGGTCCGACGAGTTGGCAAGCCTTTCTCGCCGAACCTGAGAGGCAATGGCGAACCGGCTATTCGGCAAAGACGCTTGCTCATTGTTGGGAAAGTGCTGACGGCTTGCCGGCTGAAGTCGCGCAAATGTTCGATGGCTCGGCCGAGCTACTCCTGGCCTTGCCCGAGCACCGGGTGCCACTCGACGGTGGCAACCGTGACAGTCAGAACGACGTGTTTGCGCTTATCCGCTTCGGCGAACAGACTTGTGCTGCTACCATCGAAGGCAAGGTAAGCGAGCCGTTTGGACCGACCGTGGGCGAGTGGTATGCCGAACCATCGCAGGGAAAGCGAGAGCGCATGCGCCAACTATGCGGCTTGCTCGGCTTCGATGATGTCCCACCATTTCATATCCGTTATCAGTTGGTGCATAGGACGGCTTCCTCGTTGATCGAGGCTCGGCGCTTCAAGACCGATGAAGCCGCCATGATCGTCCACTCGTTCTCGCCAGCCCGAATATGGTTTGAGGATTTCGCCAGCTTCGCGAGCCTTTTCGGTGCCGAAGTTAAACCTGACAAGTCGAGCACCGTGATCCTAAAGTCAGGGCAGCGGCTCCGCTTAGGTTGGGCCAACGGCAACGGGGATTTTCTCAAATGCTAAGAGTTCCGGTGGATGCCAGATCGACCAGCATGGAGACCACTGCACGAAAGCGATATACGACCAAGCAGATGGGCGATGCTTGCGAGATGATCGTTGCCGCGGAACTCACGCTCGCGGGCATCCCCGCGTTGAAAGTTCCCGACAACTGGCCCGGTTACGATGTGATCGCGCAGCCATTCGACCGGCCAGCGCAACGCGTTTCGGTAAAGTCGCGGACATTTAAGCGCGGTGCTGCCTATGTCGGCTACAACGACTATGACCAATTCGATTGGCTGGCCATTGTTCTGCTGCCATCCGAGGGGTTCAAGGCTCGCGCAATCTACCTCGTTCCACGGCCCGTAGCCGAGGGGTTGGCGCGACGTGACAAGGCAACCAGCAAGACCGCTGCGGAACGATACTTTCGTGTCGATCAAGTTCCCGCGTTGTTTGCAGAGTGGGATGCCAATTTCGAATTGTCAGCGACCCCAGTGTTTGCTCCCTTACGGAACGATCTCAAGTTACGCGGCGTCGATCTAACGAATGACGGTGCGGCGGCGCAGGTTCTGTGACCGGGCGATGTTGTAGCGCGGCGCGGCGGCCAGGGGCACAGTCTTTGCAGAATTCGGACTGGTCGCCTTGGTGGTGGTCGAATCCATGTTCCGGTCGCTTGCGATGGTTGTGGAAGACCCGCTCGACTGGTGCTGCTCGACTGAGCCCTTCGATTTCACAACAGGCGAGCCGTTGAGCGGTTCCGATAGGATTCTGGACTTTCCGTGTATTTTGGGCGCATTCTTGCGCCGGGGAGAAGGGGCTTGGATAAATCCCGCTATGATGATCGGTCAAGCTCGTTGCGCAAGCGTACTGGCGCAGGACGCCGCTGGGCCAGCGTGCCGATGCGGCTGGTCTTCGTGACCGTGGCTGCGGCTTGCGCTCTGGTGACGCAGTTTGTCATGCATAACAGCGGATCGCTGCCGGAAATCAATCTGCAGAACGTAATCAAGCCGAGACCGGTAGCAATTGCTGGGGTCGCATCTGTGATCGACGGCGACACGATCGAGATCCATGGCCAGCGCATTCGCTTCAATGGTGTCGATGCACCGGAGTCAGCACAGCAGTGCGACGACGCCAATGGCTTCCACTATCAATGTGGCGCCAAGTCTGCCGCCGCTCTTGATGCCTTTCTCGCCGCCTCGCGACCGACCCAGTGCACGTTTGTGTCATGGGATCGGTACGACCGCTATGTCGGCAATTGTAGGCGGGCCGATGGTGCCAGCGTCGCCGCCTGGATGGTCGAGAACGGCCAAGCTCTTGATTGGCCGCAATATAGCCAAGGTGCCTACGCCGTGCTGCAGGAGAAGGCCAAGGCGGCAAGGGTTGGCATCTGGGCAGGAACGTTTGAAGCGCCTTGGGATTGGCGTGCCGAGCATCGCGCTGACAAGGAACAGCCATCGACGATCGCTCCTCTGCTCGCTGCGTCGCCCAGTGCTTGCAACATCAAGGGCAACATCAACGCCCGCGGTGAGCACATCTATCACATGCCTGGCCAAGAGTATTACGATCGCACGGTCATAACGACCAGCAAGGGAGAGCGGTGGTTCTGCAGCGCGGAAGAGGCGGTGGCCGCCGGTTGGCGCAAAGCAAAGCGTTAAGCCACAGGGGCCGGTGTTGCCCTGTTTTTTACTGCGCTGGCGCGGGCCGCGGGAACGCGGAGTGCTTCGGCAACGCCCCGAAAGTGCGAGCATGCGGCAGCGTCAAGATCACTGACTTCCGACTGGCGACATCGCGCCCGCGCCGGGTCGACGGCAAGGTGGTCAAGGCGAAAGCGGCTAGACCGAGCAGGGACACCGAATGGCACCCATCAACCAAGGGAACGGACAACGCGGGCATCTTGCGCTACAGCTCCAAAATCATTGTCGGCGCCGTCGAATTCCCCGCTTGACCCAAGCGCGACAGCTCCAACCAGACCGAGGACAGCCTGGCTCCCGTCGCCCCAGCGGCTGCCCCGTCAACCAGACGGGATCGCTTCTGCGCGTCGGGTAGCGGATCGCGGCTGATAGCCGCGCATCCGCTTGGCGCGCAGCAGCTCAAGGAAAAGCTTGACGGCTTCGCCCTCGGTATCGAAGGAGTGCTGTACCGTGCGGCCGGTGGTTCCGATCCGGCCCCAACGGCGGACCAGGCAGGTCTGGCCGAACAGGGTCTCCTCGATCGACAGCGCATAGAAGCGCGCCATGTTCCGATCCGCATCGCGGCGTTCGATACAGAGGCGATAGAGCTGTGCGATCATGGCGGACAGATCGCGCAGCCGGACCCGCGCGTCCAATGAATGGTTTGAATCAGCGGACGCGGATCGATTCACTCTCATGATGGATGGAACCGAACGTCAGTCGTTCAGCAGCGTCTTTGATGGCTTCGCCGGAGAGATGTAGCCAATCCTCGTTGGGCCCGAGTCATGGCGGTCGGTCGTAACGAAAAATCGACGCTGATTGGCGCGTCTGGCTACTTCGGCTGCCGAGCAAGGAATTCCGTTATCGGGCCCTGCACCACCTCCTGCATGGGTGTTCTGTTGCGCGCGCAATGGACCTGCAGCTCGATCATCTGCGAGACCGGCATTGCGTGACTTCGAAGACGTGCCTCGTCGGGATCAGCACGAAGTCGGCGTTGGCGACGGCCGGCGCCACGGCCGCCCTGGACATCGACCAGCAGCAGGTCCTCGGCGTCGGATTGCGCCAGGCGATCGATCAGTACTTCGGTCGACCTGATGCGGATGACGTCGATGTTTGAAAGAGCGTACCCGGCGCGGCGAGTGTTTTTGCTCCACTCCAGAGCGGACAGTTGCGGATCGATGTCGAGCACCGTCACCTGATGGCCGGCGGCGGCCAACTGGATGCCGCCCTGTCATCGTTGCAGTGACTGATTTATGGACGCCCGGAAGCACCGCGGCAGTTTGACAACGCAGCCATCGGCGCGGTAGCACCGTCCAAGGCCAAGAGTCGCAGGGCAGACCGCACCCCGTCGGGCTGCGCGACCCAGACCAGCTGACGCCCAACTGGCACACTCATCGCGCATCAGCACCGTGGATGCGACATCGGCTTTGTTGCGAGCGCGATATCGGAACTTCGTTCTGACGCAGCTGTGCGCAAGCGCACCGCTGTCAGCAGGTGCGTGAGCGAAAGAACTGCGTGGTGGAGGTGAGAAGTGATGCGGCGTCAAGATCCTCCGCGCTTTGCGGCAAGCACACTGATCCCTCTTCAGAACCCGGTCTTTCGTTCGATCTGGACAGCCACGCAGATATCCAGCCTTGGCTGGCTGGTGCAAAGCGTGGCTATAAGCTGGCTCATGGCAACGATTTCAGCCTCCGATCTGATGGTTGCGCTCGTACAGGCTGCATCGACACTGCCCGCCTTCTTCTTGTCGATTCTTGCTGGAGCGATTGCAGACAGCTTCAGCCGCCGCGGCGTGATGCTTGCCGGACATTGCCTGATCGCGCTGGCATCCACGGCGCTGGCTCTCTCTGTTGGACTGGGCTTTGTTAGCCCATGGCTGATCCTGGGGCTGAGTTTCTTGGCCGGATGCGGCTTTGCCTTGAACGATCCAGCCTGGCACGCCTCGGTCGGCGACATCCTGGAAAAGCGTGACATACCCGCCGCGGTGACGCTGATGTCGGTGGGGTACAACGTGGTTCGGAGCATAGGACCGGCGCTGGGCGGTGTAATTTTGGCTATGCTGGGCCCGCTTACGGCTTTCGGCTTGGCGGCGCTGAGCGACCTGGTCCCGTTGAGCGCTGTGCTGCGGTCCAAGTGGCGAGTTCGCTCTTCGCCTCTTCCGCGCGAGCGGATGACGACGGCCATTCATGATGGCATGCGCTTCACGGCAATCTCCTCGGAGATCAGAGTGGCGATTGTGCGTGCAACCCTGTTCGGGCTGTCAAGCATCTCGATCCTTGCTCTGCTCCCCCTCCTGGTTCGCGACCAACTGGCGGGTGGACCAATTGTTTACGGCGTCCTGTTGGCCGGCTTCGGCACGGGCGCCTTCATCGCGGGCATTGGCAATAGCTACTTGCGACGCATCACGTCCCAGAATCGATTGATCACGCTCGCATCCGTTGCTTGCGCAACGTGTTGCCTTTTACTGGCTCTCACATCATCGGTGGCTGTAGCAGCGATCGCGCTTGCAATCGGTGGCGCTGGCTGGGTTGTCACCTGGACCGAAACCGACGTGTGTGTGCAGTTGGCAAGCCCAAGGTGGGTCGTTGGTCGCACCCTGTCCATCTATTACGCCTTGACCTACGGCGGCATGGCAGCCGGCAGCTGGATCTGGGGTGCTGTCGCGCAGAACTATTCCCTGACGTGGGCTTTGGAGGGTGCTGCAGCGGCGCTGTTGCTGGTTGCAGCTGTGGGAAAGCTATTGCCGGTACGGCTATGGGAGGAATCGGATCAAGGGGCCTTCGACTTCAGGCCACCAGAACTGGCCCTCGATTTGAAGCCCAGGAGCGGCCCGATCGTGATCAAGGTGGAGTACTCGATACCCGAGGAGAATATCGCGGAATTTCTGAGCTGCATGCGCGAAAGGCGGCGCGTTCAGAGCCGTGCCGGTGCGCGGGACTGGACCCTCCAGCGCGACCTTCAGAAGCCCATGCTTTGGACCGAGACGTTCCGCACGCCGACATGGACGGACTATCTTCGCCTAAACCACAGGCTAACGGTGACTGACAGGGAGGTAGGCGAGCGCCTTGCCGCTCTGCAGGTCGGTGATTCTCCTCCTCGTCTCTCACTTTCGATCGAGCGGTCGACAAGTCCGGCGCCCGGCAGCCAAGTCCAGCCAGTGCCCTTTGTATCGCGACCTTAAGGAGATCGGTAGAATTTCGGGAGTTGGACCCGGCTTGTCACTTGATCGCGCTCTATCACCATAGCTCAGATGCGAGGACGAGCCGTACATAAGTGGCGGCCGAAGCGTCCACCGCCACCTCTCCGTTTCTGGTGCGCGACAAGAACGGGCAGAAGATGTCGAGGTCGAAAGGCAACGTCATCGACCCGCTCGACCTCATCGACGAATACGTGCCGATGCGCCGCGTTTCACCTTGACCGTCATGGCGGCGCAGGGGCGCGGTGTGAAGCTCGATCCGGCGCATCGCCGGCTTCCGCAACTTCGGCACCAAGCTGTGGAACGCGGCGCTTCGCCGAGATGAACGAGGTCGCGCGCGTTTCAACGAGGCGGCCGGCGCTGCCTACCGCTTCGTCAGGAACCTGTTCTGCGACTGATATCTGGAACTACTGAAGCCGGTGTTCATGGGCATGCAGCAGCTTGTAGATCTCGTCGAGCACGTAGGCGACGCAGGCCCGGCTTTGGCCGCCTCGTCCGCATCCGATGATGCCGTTTCCCGAGCCGTCGGCCGGATGCATGCTGGCGCAAGGGGCATATTCGCGGCCAACAATCCCGATATGAGCCATCCGCTCGCACGCGCCCGAGTCGTTCGCGTCGATCAAAGCAACCCGCCACGACCTCCCGCAGTAAGCCACGCCGGCGCTGTCTCCCGTCAACGCCTACGCCGTCGCCAAAGGCCGCCCCATGGGTCGGATACTCCGCGGCCCAGGACCCGCCCACTATGACCCTTGAGCTCCAACAGGCTCAGTGCTGAGAAGCCCACCAAGATGGCAACCACGACGAAACGCGCCAGCGGATTGAGATTGTCGGTGGTGATACCGAACCATAGGGCGAACGCAAGGACCGCGAGCGCCAAAGACCAGAAGAATACGATTCGAATCCAGTAGATCATGGTCCCCCTTAGCACTGGTGTCCTTCAGACGCTTCGCAGCCCCGGGCCGCTTCCCTGGATGCCAATACCGTAATGGGTCTTAACGAAGTGGCCGCAGATCGTGCATTTCGATCCATCTAGGAAATCCATTGACGCGAGAACAACCGCATCTTTACATTTCAACCTACGACGACATGCATCACAGGACACCTACATTCGCTCCCATGAAGCATGGGACGGCGAAAAGGCAGCAGGACAATGGCTACGTCAGGAGGTGCATTTCTTTCTTTTGGTGAGTGCGACGCTTGGATACGCGGCCATCGTAGCTCCGGGAAAGTTCTTTCCACTGGTTCTGCCACGCAGCCTTTCTCATCGAAGTAGAATAGGAGTAAGGCCACAAGTGGCGTTCTAGCGGCCTCACCGTGCAAACTCTTTTTGGGGGCGCCACTGCGTCAGGCGCGGTGTGAAGGACTTACTGTACCGTATAGAAAAATGAACGCCTGCATCTATAACCGGAGCGGATGCGTCCGCTGCGCTGTCCTTGGGGGAGGTGAAGAAATCCATGGAGACCCGTTCGCCTGTCTTCGCAGATAGCCGCACGCTGAATCGTGTCGAGGAGGTCATGACCGATCTCATCCTTTGCGAATTGGCGGGCACGGAACCGCAATTCATCACGGCGGTTGCTGGCCATCTCGGAATGACGCAGCCGTTTTCGACAAGTCGGTAAGACGAAGCGTTCACGAAAGTTCGCTTGGCAAAACCGATGTCGAACTCGTGCTTGAAAATGACGGGAGCCGCTGCGGCCTTCTGGTCGAAAATAAAATCCGGGCGATCAGGATGGCGCGGCAGTTCGAGCGATACCGAATGCGCGGCGACGAAGGCGTTGCGAAGGAGTTATGGGATACGTTCCTTGTCATTCTCGCCGCCCCGCAACGATACGTGGACGCGCTGCTTGCCGAGGAGAAGGATTTTCTGAACGGATATCTGACCTATGAATGGATCGTCGCCTGGCTCGTAAGCCAGGACGAAACTCGGCATGCATTCAAGATTCATGTCATGCGGGAGGCGATCGCCGATGCCCGCGCGGGATATTCAAAGAAGCGCGACACCCGCACGGCCTTCCATCAGAGCGTCTATGAAATCGCGACCGCAGAATTTCCGGCCCTTCGCATGGCCTGGATAGAGAAAGCGGCCATGACGATTCGATCATCCATCTCCCCCATGCGCTGCCAGGACGGGGCGACAAGCTCCTTTTCAAAGCCAAGATGGGCACGGCTGAAATGCGTATCGAGACGCGCGACGCGGTCGGTATGGAGCGCGCCCTGGCAGCGCTCATCGACCGGAACTGGCGCACGACGCGAGCGAAAGGGTATGCGGGCGTTGAAATAGCTGTGGCTCATCTCGATCCTACGTCCAACTTTGCAGACATTGAAGCGGATGTGCGTGACTTCTTAAGAGCACCGACTTCCCTGCAGGAGTTCTATCATCGGAACGACGTGGCAATGATAATTGAGGCAACCCGAGGCACGCGGTGAACGTTCTTAAGGGCTAGTGGTTGCCGCCAACAGAAGAGTCCGATTTGGGATTCTCTTTCGGGCGTGCGCGCGCGAGTCTGGCGCATGCGCACAGGAATATCCCTCACCGTTTCGTCGATTGATCGCCACGGCGCTCAACCGCAACGGCCGAGCTGAAATATGTCGTTCCGCAGCGCTCCTCGTGCATCGCATCTGCCGAAACGCGGGTAAGCACGCCGTCCAGCGTCAGTGTCGGCGACGGCCGCTGAACGCGACGAGCGGCACTTTGGCCGGCAGGCCCGGACGGACGAACCGCCAGATCGGACGGGAACACGTCAAGACTGTGTCGAGATAGATAAAAAAGGACTGGGGATCATGCCCTGGTTGGATTTGTTCATCGTGGACATCAGGCAGCTAAGATACTTTGTCGGCGTCGTTGAAGCCGGCAGTTTCACGAAGGCAGCTGCGTTGCTCAACGTTGCTCAAAGCGCTCTAAGTCTGCATGTGCGTCGGCTGGAGGAGGGATTCGGCACCCAGCTGCTGGTTCGCGACAGGACCGGTGTCAGTGTCACCGCGTCCGGAGGCAAGCTGCTTGAGCGCGGCCGTAGTATCCTTAAGGAAATTCAGATCACTGAGGCGGAACTGACCAACTCGGTGGCTGCTCCTTCCGGAGAGGTGACCATTGGCATTCCGTCCGGAGCCTCTCGCGTCCTTAGCGGTCCCTTGCTTGAATCTGTCACAAGCGAATTGCCAAGGATTTCGCTTAAGATGATCGAGGGCATGACAGGACCACTGGAGGAGTGGATGGCTGCTGGCCGTTTCAATCTGGCTGTCCTGTACCGGACTGTCGAGAGCGTGGGGCAAATGACGGTGCTGGCCCGCGAAGAGTTTTGCCTGGTGGTGACGCCGGGCCAACCGCCTTTCGAAGATTCGATACCGCTCGCCGACCTGCACGCGTTTCCGCTGGCGGTTCCCATGCGCAACAACAATGTCAGGCGTTCGGTGGCGGATGTCGTCGCCCAGCACGATTGTGTTTTGGACATCAGTTTCGAAGTCGACTCCCTTTCCACGATCATCAATATAGTCCTTGAAGGAAAGGCGTATTCCATCCTTACCCCGTCGGCCATTCAGAAAGAGGCGTCTCAAGGCCAGGTCCGCACCGTTAAGATCATTGATCCAGTGATCACCCGTTCCTGTTGTGCTTGCCGTCAACCCAAGAGATGAGCGCTCGCCAGCCGTCTCCTCATGCTGTTGGATATTATCAAATTCCGGCGGCTCTGCGTATATCCACTCTCGAGCGGTTTCTATCCCAATCCCCTCTCGAGGGCGGCGTCATCCAAGAGCGGGCCGCCACTGCTCTTCATAAGCCGCGCGCCGCGTTCAAGGGAACGAACAAGAGATAGACAGGTTGAACCCGCGCCGTTTTCAGCTGAGATCCGGGCCCGCGCGGTTCGGATGGTTATGGATCACGAAGGCGACTATTCATCGCGATGGGCTCCGGTTTCCTCGATCGCGGCGAAGATCGGCTGCAAGGCGCAGACGCTCAATCGAGCGGATCAGCGTCCGTGCCGTACGCCTCCTCTGGCCGATCAAATGTCTGCACCCATTTGGCAATGGCCGCTTCGCGCAAAAGTATTCCCCCGTGAGCCGACTTTCCGAATTGGCTTAACTTCCAAATCTGTGGCTTTGCCTGCATTGCGGACCGCGGAGTTCCGACCACTCGCCCAAGGACATGCCATGGCCTTTCGTCTCTTTGTTCCGATCCTTGCCGGTGCGACGCTGCGCGAGCGGCTGCTCGCCTGCATCGGGGCCATGATCGGCATCGCATTGACGGGCGTGATCAGTGCGCTGGCGAACGGATCTGGCCCACATGTCGCCCTGCTGGTTGCTCCAATGGGAGCATCGGCCGTGCTGCTCTTTGCCGTGCCTTCAAGCCCGCTGGCGCAACCTTGGTCGATTATCGGCGGCAATACGATTTCGGCGCTGGTCGGGGTGATCGTGGCGCATTTTGTGCATGAACCCGTCCTTGCCACCGGCATTGCGGTGGCGCTGGCCATCGCCGCCATGTCGTTCGCGCGCTGCCTGCATCCGCCGGGCGGCGCCGCCGCCTTGACCGCGGTGTTCGGCGGACCGGCCGTCTTCAGCTCCGGCTTGCTGTTTCCCTTCGTTCCGGTGGCGCTGAACTCGATCGTGCTGGTCGCACTCGGCTACGGCATCCACAAACTGTCGCGGCGCAACTATCCGCATGTGGCGGCCGCCGCCCTCAAAAGCACGCATGGAACCATCGATCCGCCGGCGCGGCAGCGGGTCGGCTTCCGGCCCGAGGATATCGATGCCGCGCTTGGCGCGCTCGAGGAAACCTTCGACATCGACCGCAACGATCTCGAGCGGCTGCTGCGGCAGGTCGAGTTGCAGGCTATGGTGCGCTCCCACCGGACCTTGCTGTGCAAGGACATCATGTCGCGCGATGTGATTTCGGTCGATGAACATGCGCCTGCCGACCAGGCGCGTCATTTGCTGCTCGATCACAACATCCGGACGCTGCCGGTGACCGACGCCGAGGGCGGGCTGGTCGGTGTAGTTGGCCTGCGCGAGCTGACGAAGGCGACTGACACGGTGAGGGCTGTGATGTCGAAGGCTGGCACCGCCTCTCCCGATACGCCGGCGATGAGCCTGCTGCCGGTGCTCACCGACGGCCGCAGCCATGCCGTGGTCATCGTCGATACCGAGCGACGCATTCTTGGGCTGATCACCCAGACTGACCTGCTGGCGGCGGCAGCGCGCGTGCACATGGCAGACACAACGCTGGCGGCCGCATAAATAGTCATCCGGATTGCTCGATCCGGGGACCCGAAAGGACATCAATGAATATAGGGATAGCGGATCGACCTTCTGAAACGCGACCGCGCTTTCAACCGCGACCACGAGCCTCTCAGCCGTTGACGTGACATCGCCTGCGGTTCGTTGCAGCGGGCGCCTGGCCTTGGCGTCTCGGTTGAGGGATACAGGCAACCTTTGTCGCTCTATAGCGACGCGTACCGGGAGCGCGCAGATGTGAAGTCGATCGCATTGGCCAAGCTGGAGGCCAGCGACCGGAAGACTGAGGAACTCTCGGGCCTGCGGAAGGTACTGCGCAGATTACTGACGGGTTCGCCAGCTCCGGCCACCGCTACGATGATGTACACGAAAAGCCTGTCGCGCTGACGATGGGCGAGCCTGCAGGGATAGGAACGGAGATATCCCTCTGAAGACCCAGATGTCGACGCGGCGTTAACGTCACGATGGGCCTTCCATTCGTGCGGACGTCGCTGGGCCATGGAACGGCTCCGACCGGGTGATCGTGACGCTCTTCGTCAATCCGAAGCAGTTCAACAGCCAGGCCGAGCTCGCCGCATATCCGCGCATCGAGGACGAGGGCGCCGCTTGCCACCACTGTTGCCGTGAACGACATCAGCGAAGGACTGTGCGGCGCGTTCCGTCCGAGATTGGGACAGCTCTTGTTCCGCCCCGATTTATCCCGGTTTCAATACGCATGCTGGCCGCAGGCAATTTATTGCGTGTCCAGGTTCCGCTGGTCCCTAAGATGAGGCGAACCATCAGGGAACGCCGTGATACCTCTTGAGCTCAAGGTCACCGCCGCGCGCAGCCATCTCTGCGTTACATGGGATGACGGTGCGGTCTCGCTTATCCCGGCGTCCGTGCTCCGAGCACGCAGCCGGGCGGCACAGCAGGTGCGGGCGGACATCGAGGGTAACGAACATTCGTTCGAGACCGTCACCGTGACGAGGGCAGAGGCGATCGGTTCATATGCCATACGTCTGGTGTTCTCCGACGGTCACGACCGGGGCATTTATCCCTGGAGCTATTTGCGCGAAATCGCCGATTCTCAGGCGTGAGGAACGAGAATGGATCATTTTGTCGAAGGACTGTCGGAAGTCACCTGCGATGTGCTGGTGATCGGCGGCGGCACCGCCGGACCGATGGCGGCGCTCAAGGCGAAGCAGAAAAATCCCGCGCTGAATGTCGTCCTGCTCGAGAAGGCCAATGTGAAGCGTTCCGGAGCTATCTGCATGGGCATGGACGGGCTGAACAACGCCGTCGTCCCAGGATATGCGACGCCCGAGCAATACACCAAGGAAATAACCATCGCCAATGACGGCATCGTCGACCAGGCGCCGGTCTTCAAATACGCCTCGCGCTGCTATGACATCATCCAGGAACTCGACCGTTTCGGCATCCGCTTCCAGAAGAACGCCAACGGTGATTTCGACCTGAAGAAGGTCCACCATCTCGGAACCTATGTGCTGCCGATGCCGAATGGCGATACCGTCAAGAAGGCGCTCTACCGGCAGATCAAGCGCGAAAGGATATTGGTCTCCAACCGGTTCATGGCAACGCGCCTGTTGACCGCCAAGGACGGCAGGATCGCGGGCGCCATTGCGGTGAACACGCGCACGGCTGAATTCCTCGTGCTGCGTGCCAAGACCGTGATCCTGTGCCTGGGCGCGGCGGGCCGGCTCGGCTTGCCGCATTCCGGCTATCTCTTCGGAACCTATGAGAATCCGACCAATTCCGGTGATGGCTATGCCATGGCCTATCATGCGGGTGCCGCGCTCGCGAATCTCGAATGCTATCAGATCAATCCGCTGATCAAGGACTATAACGGCCCGGCTTGCGCTTACGTTGCCGGTCCGTTCGGAGCCTATACCGCCAACAGTGAAGGCAATCGCTTCATCGAAAGCGACTACTGGTCGGGACAGATGATGCAGGAATTCTACAACGAACTACAGTCCGGCAAGGGGCCGGTGTTCCTGAAGCTCAACCACCTTCATGCCGACACGGTCGGCGAGATCGAAGAGATCCTGCACAAGGTCGAGCGCCCGTCGCGCGGCAGGTTCCATCAGGCGCGGGGCACCGATTACCGCGAAAAGATGATCGAAATGCACATTTCCGAAATCGGCTTCTGTTCGGGTCACAGCGCGTCAGGTGTTTTCGTCGATGAATTCGCCCGGACCACGGTGCCGGGCCTCTATGCCGCGGGCGACATGGCGAGCGTGCCACACAACTATATGCTCGGCGCCTTCACCAATGGAGCCGTCGCCGGCGAGCACGCCGCCGAAGTCGCGCTCGAAACCGACCTTGCGGATTTCGACAGCGAGTTTGTCAAGGCGGAGCGCGAGCGGGTGTTGGCACCGACGCGGCGCGAGGACGGCATCCCACCCAACCAGCTGGAATACAAGACCAGGCGGCTAGTCAACGACTATCTGCAGCCGCCCAAGGTGACGGCCAGGATGCGGATCGGCCAGGCGCGACTCGCGGAGATCAGGGATGATCTCGAAACCGCCCTTGTCGCACGCGACGCACATGAACTGATGCGTTCGCTCGAAGTGTCGTCCATTCTCGACTGCGCCGACATGGCGGCCCACGCCTCGCTCTTCCGGACGGAGAGCCGCTGGGGGCTCTATCACAACCGTGTCGATTATCCCAAAAAGGATGACGACAACTGGTTCTGCCATACGCTTCTGCGCAAGGTCGACGGCCGCTCGGTTTCTGAGAAGTGGCCAATCCAACCCTACATCGTTCCGATCGAGAACGAGGAGCGGACGGCCTATGACCGTCTGCGCGTTTCCAATCAAGCCTGACGAGGAAGCCATGCCGCTTGCGCTTTCACCCACAACCGTTCCCGTCGTCGTGGACGAGGCGAAATGCATCGCCGACAAGGGCTGCACGGTCTGCGTCGATGTCTGCCCGCTGGATGTCCTGCGCATCAGCGATCTCACTGGCAAAGCCTATATGAAATTCGACGAGTGCTGGTACTGCATGCCGTGCGAGCAGGATTGTCCGACCGGCGCCGTCACCGTCAACATCCCCTATCTGTTGCGCTGACATGACTGCATTCGATCCCTTCGAAGATTTTGGCGACATCGAGGAAATCGGCGAGCGTCTGAACGATGCAGACGCGGCCGTGCGACGGCTTGCCGTGATCGATCTTGCCGAGACCGCGAGCGCGGATGTGCTGCCGCATCTCCTCACCGCAGTTGCCGACCTCGACGCGACCGTGCGTTTGCAGCTGGCAATCTCACTGTCGGAGTTCGACACCGTTGAGGCGGCTGCGGGCCTTGCCCGTCTGGCGGCGGATCAGGATTTGACGGTGGCCCAGGCGGCAGCCGATAGCCTTGCTGAGCTGAAGGATCCGGCGGCAGCGCAATCCATTCTGCCGCTCGTCAGTCATGGGCGCGCCTTCGTCCGGGCGGCGGGTTTTCGCGGGCTGAAAGCGTTGCGTTCGCGCGGCGCACTCGGCCCCGCTCTGGCGGCGATGCGGGATGAAGATGCCAATGTGCGCGCACAGGCGCTCGGCGTCGTCGCCTATCTCAAGCTGGAAGAGACCTTGCCGTCGCTCATCGCCGCGACGCGCGATGCCGATGCCACCGTTCGGTCGGTTGCGGTCAACGCCTTGTCCTTCACGAGCCAGCCCGCCGCAGCGGCCGCCGTGACGGCAGCCCTCGACGATGAGAACTGGCAGGTGCGGGTCGCGGCGGCCGAATCGCTTGGCCGTATCGGCCAGACCTCGGCCGTCGACGGACTGAGCGCCGGGCTTTCCGACGAATACTGGCAGGTTCGGCAAAAATGCCTGAATGCGCTTGGCAAGCTCAAAGCGCAATCGGCGGTACAGCGGATTTCCGAGCTGTTGACCAGCGACATGGCTTCGCTGCGCAAGGAGTCCGCGGCGGCGCTCGGTGAAATCGCTGATCCATCGTCGCGGGATGCTCTCATGGCGCATATCGGCGACGCCGATCCAGACGTACGCAAGACCGTTCGCTGGGCGCTAACGCGGCTCGGTTAGTGGAAGCCGAAGCGTGGCCTCACGCCGCCGCGCGCTTCGAAACCATTTCCATCAGCGCGTGCGGGCGTTCGATACGGATATGACGTGGCGTCACCGTTACCAGCCCTTCCTTTTGGAAGCGCTTCATCATCATCGTCACCCATTGGCGTGTGGAGCCGACCATGGCCGCAATCTGGTCATGCGTCACCTTGGCATTGATGACGATTGCCCGTCCGTCGCGCACGCCATGAAGGTTACCGAGATTCATCAGGAACTGCGCCAGACGTTCGATCACCGAACGCGTGCCGAGCATCTGAGCCATCGCCGAATAGCATCTGCCCTTCGCTGCAAGCCCCTGCAGGAGACAGAGCGCGAAATTCGGAAGCTCGACGACGAGATTCTTCAACGCATTGGCCGGTATGAACAGCATCCGGCATTCACTCAACGCTTCTCCGGACCAGATATGAATTCCACCGCCGGTCATTTCGGGACCACCAATGAAATGCCCCGCCGTCCAGTAGGCAAGGGTGATTTCGCGTCCTGACGGTGCCGTGTAGAAGACGTGAACCTTGCCGCTTTCGATGATGAAAATGCCACCGTGCCTATCGCCCTGGGTGAAGATCGCCTGACCGGTCGCAAAAGCAAGACGTCGGCCATGCGCCCTCAGTTTCGCCCACTCGTCTGATGTCAGGGTATCGAGAAAATGCGCGCCGTCGTCGAGCCCTTCCACGCTTTCGCTGAGAAAGAGCGCCCGATCGCCGGGAAGAATGACCTGCTCGGGCAGTTCGAGCACCGGCTCATGTTTCTTACGCTCAGCTTCGAAATCGGTCGAAAGCATTTCGAGGCTCATATCCGGCTCCCTGCACGTCGTGAAAACGCGTAAAAAGTATATAAATTCTATAGACAAAAAAGGAATATAGTTGCGCCTTTCACGCCTGACGTAGATGATTCTTGTGCCCTTATTTCGAACGGCGCATCTAACCACTTGTTTTAGAACGACGATTTTAATCCGTGCCAAAACCGGCCGGATGCCCGCGGTCCAAGACCGGCTCCGAAATCGTGCAAGTAATTGCTTATGCCTTCAGCCGATCGGCACATAAATTTGCGCGACGGCGGTTGGCAATCGCCACTGCGTCGGCAAATCCAGCCGCCGTATGCCGGCATCAAATCACGAGGTAGGACCATGAATTTTCGCACACATTTGGCTGCCCTTGTCCTTGCCCTTGTGGCGGCCGGCTTCGCGTCTGCCGCGGATGCCGAAACCATCCGCGTGGCGATCGGCACGCAGGACACCACCATCAATACCGCCACCGGCGGATTGCTGATCCGTGAGTTGAAGCTGCTCGACAAATACCTGCCGCACGACGGCAAGTATAAGGACGTCATCTATGATATCCAGTGGAAGAACTTCACGAGCGGCGCGCCGATCACCAATGAGCAGATCGCCGGAAAGCTTGATTTCGGCGTGATGGCGGATTTCCCTGGCTCCTTCAACGGTCTCGCCCATATCAAGGCCGGAAGAAAGAGCCTGTTCATCACCGTGCTGTCGGGCAGCGTGAACGGTAGCGGCAACGGCATTGTGGTGCCGACCGCTTCGCCCATCCAGTCGCTCTCGGACCTCAAGGGCAAAACCATCTCCGTTCCATTCGCATCGACCTCGCATGGCATGCTGCTGCGCGCCGTCAAGGCACAGGGGTGGGACGCCGAACGCGACGTGAAGATCATCACCCAGGCGCCTGAAGTTGCCGGCGCGGCCCTCCAGGCAAACCAGATCGAGGCGCATGCCGATTTTGTCCCCTTTGCCGAACTCTTCCCCTGGCGCGGCTTCGCCCGCAAGATCTATGACGGATCGCAGGCAAAGACGCCCACTTTCCACGGTGCCCTGGTCGATGCCAACTATGCCGGCAAATATCCCGAGATTGTTGTTGCCTATCTTCGCGCCGCAATCGAGGCCGATCAGTTGATCGCCAGGGAGCCGGAGAAATACAGTGAGCTGATCGCCAAGGTGACGGGCGTCGATGCCGAGGTCGACTACCTGTTCCATGGACCGCTTGGGCTTCAGACCCGTGATTTAACCTGGAAGCCGGAATACCGCCAGGCTGTCGCCACCGCGATCGACACTTTGAGGGTCCTGAAAAAGACCGACCAGTCGCTCGACGTGAACAGCTTTGTCGATGACCGATTCATAAAGGCCGCATTCAAGGCGTCTGGGGTCGACTATGATGCCGCGCTTAAGAATTATGCCCAGCTGCCTTTGAACGCCAAGGATGCTGCCACCGGTGAGGCGATCAGCGATCCCAAGCGCGTTGCTGAGATTTGGATCCAGGGTGAGCCGCTCGTCCGACACTATGCGTCGCCGCAGAGCGCATTCAAGGCGCTCAAGGCCATTGAAGGTGAGGGCAAGCCGGTCCGGGTGTTTTATGCCCAGGACCGTGAAAGCGGCATCAAGCTGCTCGGCAATCAGGCCTGGTTCGTGCGTACCGACGGCGGCGAAGTCAGCGCCTTCCTGCTGAAGGAAAACGCCGAGAAATGGGCCAGGGATCATGGTGGCAAGGTGCTGGATTTCGCTGCCGCCAAGGACTCGATCCTGGCCAGCAATTGAGGCTGGCCATGACGCGTTTCCACCTAGGGCGCTGGTTGCGCCGGGCCGGATCCCTCGCCATCTGCCTCATTCTCTGGCAGATGGCATCGAGCCTCAGACTGAATCTCGGCATTGTCACGTTCGAGAATGTGCCATTGCCCGTGGATGTCGTGTCGGCAGCGTTGGATTTCCTGCGCTCGCCCAAGTTCTTTGCCCATGTCTCGAGCAGCCTGGAAAGGGTTCTGGCCGGCTTTGGCATCGCCGCCGTGATCGGCATCGGTCTCGGTCTCGTCATCGGGCGCTCACGGTGGCTCGGGGATTTCCTGCAAGCCCCGCTCGAGTTCCTGCGGCCGATCCCGGCCGTTGCCTGGATTCCGCTTGCGGTTCTGATGTTTCCGTCGTCGGAACTCTCGATGATTTTCATCACCTTCACGGGCGCATTGTTTCCGATCCTGCTCAACACCGTCCATGGCGTGGAAAGCGTCGATCCAAGGTTGATCGCCTCTGCGCGCAGCTTGGGGAGCACCCAGACGGCGATGCTGTTGGAAGTCATCGTTCCAGGCGCGGCGCCGAACATCGTCACGGGCCTGGTCATCGGCATGGGCACGTCCTGGTTTTGTCTCGTCACCGCCGAGATGATCTCCGGCCAGTTCGGTATCGGTTACTACACCTGGGAATCCTACACGCTGCAAAACTATCCTGAAATCATCGTCGGCATGATCCTGATCGGGCTGTTCGGCATGGGAAGCAGCGCCCTCTTGCGAGCGGCAGGGGCGGCACTTCTTCCATGGTACACGAAGGACAGCAAATGACGACCCATCAGCGCAGCTTTCGCGCGGCAACCGGCCGTATCGAGGCCAATCATGTTTCGATCCGGCTCGGTCGCGGCAGCAGTGCGTTCGAAGCCGTCACTGATGCGAGCTTCGAAGTCTCTCCCGGCGAATTCGTCTGTCTTCTGGGGCCATCCGGCTGTGGGAAGTCGACCCTGCTCGGCGCCTTGGCGGGACACATCAAGCCAGCTGCCGGCGTCCTTTCGGTCGACGGAGAGCCTGTAAAAGACCCCCATCCGGAACGCGGCATCGTTTTCCAGCACCACACATTGTTTCCGTGGAAGAATGCGCGCGACAACGTCGCTTTCGGCCTCAAGATGCGCGGCGTCAAGCGCGGGCAACGGCGTCTCGAGGCGGAGAAAATGCTCGATCTCGTCGGTCTGAACGGCTTTGCTGGGCGCTATCCCGGCCAGCTGTCCGGCGGCATGCAGCAACGCGTCGAGATCGCGCGTGTTCTCGTCAATCAGCCACGGCTGCTGCTGATGGACGAGCCCTTCGGGGCGCTCGATGCCCTGACACGGCTTCGAATGCAGGAATTGCTGCTCGATATCTGGGAGCAATTCCGCAAGACGATCCTATTCGTCACCCATGATATCGACGAAGCTCTGCTGCTCGCCGACCGGATCATCGTCATGCAGGCCCAGCCCGGCCGGATCCACGAGGAAATCACCGTGCCTTTCGAGAGGCCGCGCATGACCGAGATCATCGCCTCGGGCGAGTTCATGCGCCTGAAACAGCATTGCCTGCATCTGCTTCACAGCGACAGGCGAGGGGATACTTTGCCCCGGCTTTCTCCCTTGGGCTTGTGAGTGAGTGTCGAGGCAGTCTCGACAGCCGCCGTCCGGCCTGGAAGATCACAACGGGGTTCATGAACTTTGGAATCTTTAGACTCCGTATTCGTCCTTAGAATTGGCCAACATCACAGATTGGGCCGATGACCCAATGCCTGTCGCAAGATGAGGAACTTCGAAGCTCGTACTTGCGCGACCTGACCATAAGAAAGAAGTCGCCCGAGAATGCGATGTGATGGCATGTGGACTCGATTCCCGGACCGCTGGTCGTCAATAACGGCGCAGTGCTCGAACTGGCGTCGAATGGCTATTTTGCGCGCGACCGTGCATCGGGTCGTGACGCCGCCGCCGGCGTCCAGGGGCTTCCGTTGCGTTTTTCTTAAGCGCGGCGGGAATGCGACCATGCCGCTTCTGAGCCTGCCGAAAGAATTGGCGGCCGAGGCCCGCGGGCCGGCAGGTGGTCGGGGCACTGTTGTTCCGACATGTCGCCTGAAAAGCCGACTGCGTTCGTATGCCGATGTGGCACGCCGGTGCCGATGTTCAGGTTTGCGGTCGGAGCACGAATCTTTCCCGTTTCGCGCTTTCTTTGGAATGTCATTCGTCGCCAAAGCCGTGAAATGAGCTCAGAAAGGCAAAATCGTTCGGAGGTTTTCCTCCCATTCCGCTAAACGGTGTTCCCCTCTGAAGGCTTTGACCTTCAGCCGGCCGGGCCGCATTCGAGCCCGGCCTTTTTTGTTCGACGGGCTGCTTTGTTCAGATCTGCTGGAACGCGTTTCGCTGGGTCAGTCTTTCGGAAACAAGACGGTTTGCATTCGCAGCCGATGTTACTTACGCGTCATGCGAAATCTGGCGGTCGACCCAGGATTGCCAAGTCCGCTCGCTTCGCTAAATTGAGGCGCTAGATCAGTCCAATCGGGAGGCCATTCTCGGAGCCCAAAGGATGGCCTGTAACCTCTAGATATCCCGCCCAAACCCCCAATGGCCCAGCGTTACGACATAGAGAAGACGCCCGAAGGCACGTGGGACATTATCGACGTCTTCACGGGGCTGCCGGTCGTCGAGGTGGGCGTTCCCTTAATCGACATGCCTATCGAAGAGGCCGACGACTTGGTCGACCTTCTCAACTGCCGCGACAGGACACGGCGGGGCGATATTCAGGCTCTCTCGTAAGTGGCAATTTCATCAACCATTCCTTCAGCCAGTTCGACGCGGTCTCGAACATCAAATTGATTTCGTTCACGCAGAGGACCAAGATCGGATGTCGTTGGCGTCCGTTGAGGGTGGGTCGCATGAGCATCGGCTCAGTTCTTACGGCAGACCAGGCCGGGCGATGCTCCGCCAAACCACCTGCCGCATCATCCTTCTCGGCAAGCCGGCTAACCCGATGCCATACGGGCGTCCTGAGAGGGCACGCCTCCTTCAATAGCGGCCCTGCTTCCACTTATGCGGGCCACCTGAGGAGTTGCTCAGCGGCACATTGAATTTCCGATTTTTACAGTGTTGGCTGGGTACGTCGTCCGCACGCGGCATGGCCGAAGACGGACGCCATCGGCGTCCGCCTTCAATGTTTCTGTTCAGCACCAGCAGACTGTTTTTGCGTCAGACCGCCAGAAGTTTGCGAACAGGGCTCACGATCGTCCTGTCCTGCGGCTCCGTGTCGGAGCCGTAGCGGGCGACCACGATCCCCTTGCGGTCGACCAGAAACTTCTCGAAATTCCAACCCACTTCGCCGGGTGTGGGCGCGGCACCTCTCCCGGCCTGCTTGGTCAGCAGCGGGCTATCCGGTTTGAAGGCTGCCCTCGGCTGCGCCTCGATCAACGCCTGGTAGAGCGGATGCTTCTGTGGGCCTTTCACCGTGATCTTGGCGAACACCGGAAATTCAACACCGTAGGTCAGCCGACAGAATTCCTGGATTTCGGCGTCTGTACCCGGTTCCTGGCCGGCGAAGTCATTGGCCGGAAAGCCGAGCACCACCAGTCCCCGATCGCGATACGACCGGTAGACAGCCTCCAGCCCATCATATTGCTTGGTGTAACCGCATTTGGAGGCGACGTTGACGATCAGGAGGACCTTGTCGGCATATTCACGAAGGCTTGTGGTCGAGCCGTCGGCGCGGCTGACCGGAATATCGTAGATCGAGGCCGTCATAAACAAATTCCTCTGCAGGCAAGATGGCAGCAGTACATTGGTGGCTTCCTCGTTCCCGTCAAGGAAAGCTGTTCACCAGAAACTAAATTGCTGGGCATCTCGAGAGATGGCCCCTATGCATGTTGCCTGCCAGAATAAGTCGGGCCAGCGAGCGCGTGCGGGAGATATGAAATGGGCCTTTCCGGCGCGAAAAATGAGCCCCGGCTCCTTTCGGAAATCGCCAGCTATCATGCGCATGTTTACTACGACCGACTGAAAACCCGCGCGGTTGCGGTGTGGCTGCGCGCCGCGATCGGCGAACGCTTTCTGGTTCGGCTTGGCAATTGGCATGACGAGAAGGTCGGGCCGCATGACCAACCAATGTTTCAGGTCTCATTCGCAAACGACGCTTTTGCCACACTCGTGCCGTGGCTGATGCTCAACCATTGCGGCCTCAGCATCCTCGTTCATCCGAACACCGCAAACCCGCGACGAGACCATCTGATCGACCCTATTTGGCTAGGCACGCCGCTGCTCGTTCACGGCGAGAGCCTTCCGGAGGACCATGAGGCGGAGGAGGCATTGCTCCCGAATACCACACCGACCATCTTGGCATAGTACATTGCCGCCTCGAATCCGCGGCAGCCAGCTTCAAGCGTCATTCCACTCCGGCCAATTCGCATCGACCAGGACCACCTTCTGGAAATCGCCGGGATGTCCGCAACCTCTGGCATCATAAGGTTGATCGGTGCGGCGATCGGCGGCAACGACGTGCGAATGCGATGATTGACCCAAAGCGACCGCGCTTCATTTGCAACGATATCGGTCGCCAAATTGGGAACGGAGATTGTATTCTCAATCTGATTCTCCATGTTGATCAGCATCGCCTTCCTGAAGAGCTTCTCGCACCGCAGCCTTGAAACAACAGATCAGGAACTATAATGCCGCGTTATATCAAAGTCGGGAGCGCAGCACCTTCCCCGAGAACGGCACGCTACTCTCACGCCGTGGAATTCAACGGTCTGCTTCATATCACCGGCCAACTTCCGATCGACCCGGCTCAGCCGGACGCCGCGCTTCCCGGTACGATTGGCGAACAAGCGGAACTGGTCTTCCTCAACCTTTCGATTATCGCTGAAGAGTCTGGGTTCAAGTTGTCGAATTGTGTGTTTGCCAGAATCTATCTCAAGAATTTTGAGCAGGACTACGCAGGCTTTAACACCGTTTACGATCGCTATTTTCCTGACGACGATCGACTGCCTGCAAGAACAACGGTCGGCATCTCAATGCTCGGCAGGAACGCTCTCGTCGAAGTCGATCTTGTTGTGGGGGCAACCCACGCCCTAAAGTGCGGCGCGTTCTTGTCGGCGGCCCATAGGCCGTGACGTGCCATTCGCGCGAAAAGCAGGGCGCTTCCTGTCAAAACGGGGTCTTGAGCAAAGCCTCAAGATTGCGGCGCCGTCCGGCACTGTCAGTTGGCGGACCGCTACTGTCACGCTCGCCTTCGAGTGCGATCCTGGCCGTGTCTGCGTAGAACGATCATATTCTGAACGCGAAGACCGACGTGGATATGTTCGCGATACCGCCTCTTCGAAACCGCGCTTATTGATACCACGATCCGACCCAAAGACAGAACAATAATTCTCTATAAAATCTATAGAAAATATATTCTATCTTAGTCGGCGCTCGCCTTATCGGTAGTGTCCTCCCGCAGTCGCCAACAGGGCTATCAAAGGAGTGACGGATGGGTCGGCATATTCGCTTCAACGCTTTCGACATGAATTGCGTTGGCCACCAATCCCCTGGCCTCTGGAAGCATCCGCGCGACAAGTCCTGGAAATACAAGGATCTGGACTACTGGCAGGATCTGGCTCGGACGCTCGAGCGCGGTATTTTCGACGGCATATTCATCGCCGACGTCATCGGCTATTACGACGTCTACAAGGGCTCGAACTACCACGCTATCGAGCAAGCGGCGCAGATTCCGGTCAATGATCCCTTGCAATTGGCCGCGCCGATCGCGCTTGCAACCGAACATCTCGGGATCGGCATTACCGCCTCGACCTCGTTCGAACATCCGTACACATTCGCTCGCCGCCTTTCGACCGCCGACCACCATACCAAGGGTCGGGTCGGCTGGAACATCGTCACTTCATATCTGGAAAGTGGCGCCAAGAATGTCGGCCAGACTGGCTTGAAGAGCCATGACAACCGTTACGAGGTCGCGGCCGAATATGTCGAGGTGCTCTACAAGCTGTTCGAAGGCAGTTGGGAAGAGGGCGCGGTGCAGCGCGATCCGGTCCGCGGCATCTTCACCGACCCCAGCAAGGTCCACGAGATCGGCCACAAGGGCAAATTCTTCGAGGTGCCTGGTTATCATCTGTCGGAGCCGTCGCCGCAGCGCACCCCGGTTCTCTATCAGGCGGGCGCCTCGGGGCCCGGCAAGGCTTTCGCCGCCGCGCATGCCGAGTGCGTCTTCGTCGGCGCGCCGACCAAATCGCTGCTAAAGGCCTATGTTTCCGAAATCCGCCAAAAGGCGGCCGCCGCCGGCCGCGATCCGAAGAACGTTCTGATCTACAACCTCACAACGCTGATCATCGATGAAACGGACGAAACGGCGAAGAAGCGCTTCGAGGAATACCAGAGCTATGCTTCGTATGACGGCTCACTGGTGTTCATGTCCGGCTGGAGCGGCATCGACTTCGGCCAGTATGCGCCGACCGACGCGCTCAAGAAGGTCGAGACCAATGCGATCGTTTCGATGGTCGAGCATTTCGCCGGCAAGGACAAGGCCTGGACCGTCGAGGAATTGGCGAAATGGGGCGGCATCGGCGGCGTCGGGCCGGTCTTCGTCGGCTCGCCCGGCACCATCGCCGACATCCTGCAGGAATGGGTCGATGAAACCGGTGTCGACGGCTTCAACCTTGCTTATGCGGTGACGCCCGAAAGCTTCGAGGCCGCCGTCGACTTGCTCGTACCGGAATTGCAAAAGCGCGGCGTCTATCCCACGGCCTACAAGCCCGGCACATTGCGTGAGAAGCTGTTCGGCGACGGACCCTATCTTCCTGCGACGCATCCCGCCGACGGCTACCGTGACATCGAGGCCGTCAAGCGTCGCGAAGTCGAGCGTGCTTCGGCGGCCCTGAAATACGTGAATGCGTGATGAGAGGCTTGCTGGAACTCCACGACGTGTCGCTGTCCTTCAAGGGCGTACGTGCCCTGAATGAACTGAGCTTCAGCGTCGCCAAGGGTGAAATCTGTGCCTTGATCGGGCCGAATGGCGCCGGCAAGAGCTCGCTTCTCAATGTCATCAATGGCGTCTATCGCGCCGACGCCGGCGACATTGTCTTCGACGGTTTGCGCTTCGAGGCGATCCATCCGCAGAAGGCAGCCCATCTCGGCATCGGCCGGACCTTCCAGCACAATGCGTTGTTTCGGCGCCTATCGGTGCGCGAAAACGTGCTGGCCGGTCTTTCTCGTCATGGCACCGCCAGCTTTTTCGAAAACATCTTCCGGCTAGGCAGGGACAGCGCCGAGCGCCGCGGCTTCCTTGCCCGTGCCGAGCGCACCATGGCTTTCCTCGGGCTCGACCGTCACGCGGACAGCATAGTTTCGACACTTCCTTACGGACTGCAGAAACGCGTTGATCTCGCCCGCGCACTGGTCTCAGGCCCCAAGCTGCTGCTGCTCGACGAACCAATGGCCGGCATGAATCAGGAAGAGAAGCAGGAGATGAGCAGGGTGATCCGCGAGGTCAATCGCGTCTTCGGCTCGACCGTGGTGCTGATCGAGCACGATGTCGGCATTGTGCTCAACCTCGCCAGCCACGTGGTGGTGCTCGACTACGGCCGCAAGCTCGCGGACGGGGCACCCGACGAGGTACGCAAGAATCCCGACGTGATAGCCGCCTATCTCGGCACGGTTCACTGAGGAACTCATGTCCTATTTCTTTGAAACATTGGTCAGCGGCCTGTTTGCCGGAGTGATGTACTCACTCGTCGCGATCGGCTTTGTGCTCATCTACAAGGCATCCGGAGTCTTCAATTTCGCGCAAGGCTCGATGCTGCTGTTTTCGGCGCTGACCTTTGTCACCCTGACCGAGAAAGGCGTGCCATTCGCCATGGCCTTCATCGTCACATCGCTTGTCATGGTGGCGATGGCGATACTGATCGAGTGGCTGGTGCTGCGACCGTTGCGAAATCGCGATCCGTTGACCTTGTTCATGGCCACTCTGGGATTGAGCTATGTCATCGAGGGCTTTGCCCAACTGTTGATGGGCATGGACGTTCACATGCTCGACCTCGGCATCCCCGACGTCGCCGTACAGGTCGGCGGCATCTATGTCAGCCAGTTCGACATCATCGCCTCGCTGATCGCGGTGACGCTGGTCGCCACGCTGGCTATCGCCTTCAACAAGACGCGCATGGGCATCTCGCTTCGGGCGGTGGCTTCCGACACGCTTGCGGCACAGTCGATCGGCATCCGCCTGCCCGTCATCTGGCGCATCGTCTGGAGCGTCGCAGGCATCGTGGCGCTGGTTGCCGGCCTTGTCTGGGGATCGCGCCAGGGCGTGCAATATTCGCTGTCGCTGGTCACGCTCAAGGCGCTGCCGGTGCTGATCATCGGCGGCTTCTCCTCCATCCCGGGTGCGATCGCCGGCGGCCTGCTTGTCGGCGCCACCGAGGCGTTGGCCGACATCTATATCGGCCCGCTGGTCAATGGCAGCGTCTCCACCTGGTTTGCCTACATCCTCGCGATCGGCTTCCTGCTAGTGCGTCCGGCCGGCCTGTTCGGCGATCGCGAAATCGAAAGGGTCTGATCGTGACCACGCTGCAGGAATCCGCTCCGTCCGAGCCGCTCCGCCGGCCCGCCTTTGGCGTCGGCACCATCGCCATCGTCGCTGGCCTGATCGCCGCCTTCGCCGTGCCGGCCCTTGCCGACGATTACTGGCTGAGCTCGATCATCATCCCGACGGTGATCATGGGGCTTGCCGGGATCGGCCTGAACCTGCTGATGGGTTATACGGGGCTTGTGTCGATTGGTTCGGCTGCCTTCATGTCAATCGGCGCCTTCTCGACCTACAATCTGCTGCTGCGCGCACCGTTCTTGCCGTTGCCGGTCGTCCTGATCCTTGCCGGCCTGATCGCGGCTGCTGCCGGTGTCATCTTCGGGCTGCCGTCGCTGCGCATCAAGGGCTTCTATCTCGGCGCTTCGACGCTGGGCGCCCAGTTTCTGTTCGAATGGCTGTTCACCAATTTCAGCTGGTTTTCGAATGACAGCCAGTCGCTGACCATCTCGGCGCCTCGACTGCAGATCCTTGACTACGATCTCCAGTCGGCCACCGGCCGCTACTATCTGGTGATTGCAACCACGGCGCTGCTCATCGCGTTGGCATTCGCCATCGTCAAAAGCCGGGTCGGCCGCGAATGGATGGCGATCCGCGACATGGATGTCGCTGCCTCGGTCATCGGCATTCGCGTCGCGCGCCGCAAACTGCTGTCCTTCGGCATAAGCTCGTTTTTCCTTGGCATCGCCGGCGCGCTCTGGGCCTTCGGATATCTCGGCACCTCGGACGCGCATGCGTTCAATCTCGATAAATCGTTCCAGATCCTGTTCATCGTCATCATCGGCGGTGTGGCAACCATCTTCGGCAACTTTCTCGGCGCCGCCTTCATCGTGCTGACGCCGATCCTGCTCGATCGGCTGTCGCTGATTATCGATTTGTCATTCCTCGGCGATCAGGGCGCGCTGGCAAACCTGCAGCACATCATCTTCGGCACGATCATCATCGTGCTGCTGGTCAAGGAACCGGATGGATTGTCGAGCCTGGGAAGGCGCGGCGTGGAAGCCCTTCGCTCGCGAGCACGATCATCCAACTGAACTCAGACAGACGAAACACCTCGGCGCCGGGTCTTTCGCCTCCTCCCAAGCATCGGTCGTCACTTTCTCCAAACCACTCAAACCAAAGGTTGCACCATGTCATTGCTAACCAAGACCATGTCGCTGGCGGCCGCTGCCGCGATGGCTGTAACGCTGATGAGCAGCGCGTCCTTCGCCGAAGACGGCACCGGCCAACAGCTCTATCCGCTGTTTACCTATCGCACCGGCCCCTATGCCCCATCGTTCATTCCTTTCGGTGCCGGCAACATCGATTATCTCCGCTACATCAATGAGGTCGAAGGCGGCGTCGATGGCGTCAAGATCCTGGTCCAGGAATGCGAGACGGCCTACACGATCGAGCGCGGCATCGAATGCTACGAGCGCTACAAGAACGGCTATAACGGCGCGCTGACGGCGGCAATCTATCCGCATTCGAGCGGCCTCGATGTGGCCCTCACAGACAAGGCTCGCATCGACAAGATCCCGATCGTCAGCCCTGGCGGTGGCCAGAACATCGCCACCGACGGTCGCGTCTTTCCCTACCAGTATCCGCTGGTGTTCGACTATTGGAGCGAAGCCCAGATCATCGTCGATTACATCGCCCAGCAGGCCGGCGGCTATGACAAGCTCAAGGGGCTGAAGATCGCGACGCTCTATCACGATAGCGGCTATGGCCGCGATACGATCGAGCCGCTCGGCATCCTCGCCAAGAAATATGGCTTCGAAGATATCCAGATCCCGGTCCCGCATCCCGGCGAACAGCAGCAGACGCAGTGGCAACAGATCCGCCGTGCAAACGCCGACTGGGTCTTTCTGCGCGGCTGGGGCGTGATGACGCCGGTGGCGATCAGGACAGCGGCCCGTGTCGGCTTCCCCGCCGATCGGATCATCGGCGATATCTGGAGCGGCTCGGAAGACGACGCCCGCCCGGCGGGCGCCGCCGCCAAGGGCTATCTCGCCGTCTCCGTCTTCCCGCCCGGCACCAACTACGGCATCCTGAAGACGCTCAAGGCCAATATCCTCGACAAGGGCAAGTCCGACCTGAAGGACAATTCGAAGTTCGGCACGGTCTACTACAATTACGGCGTGATCGAAGCCATCACCTTCGTCGAGGCGCTGCGCACCGGCCATAAGAAATTCGGCAACAGGCCATTGACCGCCGCCGAAGGCCAGTGGGCGCTCGAAAACCTCGACATCGATCAGAAGCGGATCGCCGAGCTTGGCGCGGAAGGCCTCATCAGCCCGCTGAAAACCTCCATCGACAACCACAAGGGCGAAACCATCGCCGCCAAGATCATCCAATGGAACGGTCAGTCCTGGGACACCAGGACCGACTGGATCAAAGCCGATGCTTCGCTGTTTGCCGACGTCATCAAGGCAAAGGCTGCCGCCTACGCCAAGGAAAAGGGCATCCAGCCCCGCGTTGCGACGAACTGACACCAACCCGCACTGACAGGATCGATCCATGACCATTGCAGCAAAAAGCTTCCTCGAGATCCAGAATATGGAAGCGCTCTATGGTCAGGCGGTCCTTGCTGTGCGCGACGTTTCGCTCAAGGTCGAGCAGGGCAAGATCGTTGCCCTGCTCGGCGCCAACGGCGCGGGCAAGACAACGACGCTGAAGGCGGTTTCCAATCTGCTCGGACCTGAGCGCGGCAAAGTCAGCCGCGGCAGCATCGTCTGGCAGGGCGAGCCGGTCAGCGGCCTCTCGGCTTCTCGGCTCGTCGCCAAAGGCGTGGTGCAGGTGCTGGAAGGCCGCCATTGCTTTGCACAACTGACGGTCGAAGAAAATATCCTCTCGGGCGGCTTCGTCCGCAAGCCAAGCAGGGCAGACCTGCGGCGCGACGTCGAACGGATCTACACATGGTTTCCGCGCCTCAAGGATAAGCGCAAGGTCAAGGCCGGCCTGACCTCCGGTGGCGAACAGCAGATGTTGGCCATCGGCCGCGCGTTGATGACCAAGCCGAGCCTTGTGCTGCTGGACGAGCCGTCAATGGGGCTCGCGCCGATCATCGTGCAGGAAATCTTCGAGATCATCCGCATCCTGAACAGCGAGCAGGGCGTCAGCTTCCTGCTTGCCGAACAGAACGCCAATCTCGCGCTTCGCTATGCCGACTACGGCTACATCCTCGAAAACGGCCGCGTTGTTCTGTCGGGAACGGCAGAGGAACTGCGAGCCCGTGAGGATGTCCAGGACTTTTATCTGGGCGGTGCCAATGCCGCCAAACCACACTGACCGCCTCGCCCGCACCGGGTGGGGGCCAACTCCGGGAAATTGCAAATGACACAGATAGATGCGGCCTGGGGTGCAGGCCCCGGCGCTCGCTATGAGAAACTGGCCGAACGATTCCGGCCGATATTTGCGCAGATCGCTGCCGGTGCGGTCGAGCGGGAGCTTAACCGCGAACTGCCGGTGTCGGAGATTGCGCAGTTGAAACAGGCGGGCCTGGGCGCGCTGCGTATACCCGAAGCCGAAGGTGGCCTTGGCGCGACCCTGCCCGAACTCGCCAATATCCTGATCGAGCTGTCGGAGGCGGATTCCAACATCACCCAGGCATTGCGCGGTCATTTTGGATTTGTCGAAGATGTCGTCAACAAGACGGCCGGCGAGAGCCGCAAGCGCTGGACGCAGCGCATTGCCCGCGGCGAGATCGCCGGCAACGCCTGGACCGAGATCGGCGATGCCAAGCAGGACGTTTTCTCGACCCGCATCTCGAACAAGGGTGACAGGCTGGTCCTCAACGGCACCAAATACTACACCACCGGCTCGTTGTTCGCCGACTGGATCGATGTCGGCGCGACGGGTCTCGACGGCGAAGGCATCGTCTTGCAGGTGCGCCGCGACGATCCGGGCGTCGATGTCATCGACGACTGGGACGGTTTTGGCCAGACGCTCACGGCCAGCGGCACCACGATCTTTACCGATGCCACTGTCGATCCGGAGGACGTCGTCGTCGATGACGACAAGTTCCGCTATGGCGCTGCCTTCTACCAACTGGTGCATCTTGCCACGCTCGCCGGTATCGGCCGGGCGATGGCCAACGAGACCGCCGCCGCCGTTGGCGCTCGCAAGCGTTCCTACTCCAATGGCGCCGGCCCGCGCTCAAGCCAGGATCCGCAGGTGCTCCAGGTCGTCGGCCGTATTCGCAGCAACGCCTATGCGGCCGGAGCCATCGTTTTGCAGGTCGCACAAGCGATCGAACGCGCCTATCAGGCACACTTTGCCGGCGATCCCGATGCCGAGGAAAAGGGCAACGCCATCGCCGAACTCGAGACATCTCAGGCGGTGACGGTCGTCACGAATCTTGTTCTTGAAGCGTCGACGATTATCTTCGATGCACTTGGCGCGTCCTCGACCAGGAAGCCGATCGGCCTCGATCGCCATTGGCGCAATGCTCGTACCCTGTCTTCACACAACCCACGCATCTATAAGGATCGCATCGTTGGCGACTACGCGGTCAACGGCACGCCACCACCATATCAGTGGCGGATCGGGCGCAGCCCGTTGTAAGCCATGCACACGACCTTCAGCGCGATGCGCTGGCAAAGCCAGGGTGTCGACACGGCCTCTTACGCGCTCCCGGGCCGTCCCTGCGCAATATATCATTTGATCTAGAATAGCGGCGATTGCTGATGTCTCCGACGTCCAGCAGGTTCGTCAAAGGTGCAGAGGCGAAATCGGCGCAGCACTTATGGGGCAGGGAAGGGTGCATGACTTGCCCGACAGGGGCACCCTCAGGACACTGGCCACATTTGCTTTCTATCACTCGTCGCACGACGGTTGGGCAGCTAAAGTGAAACTCGCAAATTCATGATTTCAGATGGAAATTGGATCGAGCGTGACCGATCGTGATCCACAATGGTCGTAGGTTCTCGAGCGGGATGCGCTTCGGGATCGGCCGTTGCTCTGGCGCAAGCGCGTGGCGTCACCTGCAAGCTTGAGATCGCCGACATTGTTGCGCTTATTGAGGCGAAGGAAGCCGAAAAGCCGACTGTGCGCGGGTCTACAAAAGAAGCCACTTAAGAGCTATCTGCCCGCGCCCGATCCTGCGCTTAGCATCGAGATTTGGCGCGTTGGCCTCTCGGATGATCCTGAGAGCTTCGTCTCTGATAATGCCGCACTCGCGAGCGTAGTAGGCCTATCGCATTTTGCGGAAGAGGTTGCGGCATTTGGCCAGAGCGGAATTGCTCCCTTCAGGATCGCGTTGAGTGCGGAGATTGACGATCCGCGGCCATCGGGATGGGTAGGCTCCGTCTAATGGGTGACCTCAGCCTCCAACAGGAAGGCCCATTGTGTGAGCGATCGGCTCGTGCGCTTGCCGCAGTCCGCGCCTAGCCCTGTTGCGTTCGCTCCGCCGGGCTGCAATCGGAGAACAAGTTTTCTCGATCAAATCGATAAACAAAATAGATGACCTCCATCTTCGCGGTCCGATCGTCATAATCGCTCCAGGCCGGACGGATTAAGCCCGCCTCCGACAATGCCAGATGCCGAGGCCGCCCATGACCCGCCAGATTCGCTTCAATGCCTTCGACATGAATTGCGTCGGCCATCAGTCGCCTGGGCTTTGGGCGCATCCGCGCGACCGTTCCTGGCAGTACAAAGATCTCGACTATTGGCAGCATCTCGGCCGGACGCTGGAGCGGGGCATCTTTGACGGCATCTTCATCGCCGACGTGATCGGCTATTATGATGTGTACAAGGGCAACCTCCAGCATGCGATCGAGCAGGCAGCGCAGATCCCGGTCAACGACCCGCTGCAGCTCGTCGCGCCGATCGCGCTCGCAACCGAGCATCTCGGCATCGGCATTACGGTGTCGACCTCCTTCGAGCACCCCTACACCTTTGCACGTCGGCTCTCGACCGCCGATCATCACTCGAAGGGCCGGGTCGGCTGGAACATCGTCACCTCCTATCTGGAGAGCGGCGCGAAGAATATCGGCCAGGGCGGCCTGAAGCAGCACGACGACCGCTATGACATCGCCAACGAATATGTCGAGGTGCTCTACAAGCTGTTCGAGGGAAGCTGGGAGGATGGCGCCGTGGTGCGCGACCGCGAGAGGCGCATCTTCACGCATCCCGAGAAAGTTCATGAGATTGGCCACAAGGGCAAATATTTCGAGGTTCCTGGCTACCATCTCAGCGAGCCGTCGCCGCAGCGGACGCCTTTGCTCTATCAGGCCGGCACGTCGGGCCCGGGCCGCCGCTTCGCGGCGCAGAACGCCGAATGCGTCTTCATCGCGGCACCCACCAAGACCATATTGAAGAACCATGTCCGCGACATCCGCGAGCGTGCCGCAGCCTTCGGCCGTGATCCGCGCAAGATCTTTTTCTACAACCTCCAGACCGTCATCGTCGGCGAGACCGACGCGGAAGCGCAGGCCAAATTCGAGGAATATCAGCGCTATGTCAGCTATGACGGGGCGCTCGTCTTCATGTCCGGCTGGACCGGTATCGACTTCGGCCAGTATCTGCCGACCGATCTCGTCCAAAAAGTTCAGACCAATGCCGGTCGCGCCGCCATCGACGCGATCACGGATGGTGACCCGGAGAAGCGCTGGACGGTCGACGAGATCGCACGCTGGCGCGGTATTGGCGGGCTTGGGCCGGTCATCGTCGGTTCGCCGACGACCGTTGCCGATATTCTCCAGGAATGGGTCGAGGAGACCGACGTCGACGGCTTCAACCTGGCCTATGCCGTGACGCCCGAGAGTTTCGAGGATGTCGTCGACCTGCTCGTGCCGGAGCTGCAGAAGCGCGGCGCCTATCCGACCGCCTATCAGCCCGGAACGCTGCGCGAGAAACTGTTCGGCGGCGGGCCGCGTCTCGCCGCGCCCCATCCGGCCGCGCGCTACCGTGACATCGAAGCCGTGAAGCGCGCCGAAACGGCAGCGCGTCAGGGCACAGCCGCCTGATGCATGTCGCCCAAAAGTGCTCTGCGGTCTTGGGGACATGCATAGAAACAAGTCAGGACTTCATGCCGGTCGCGAGGCCGGCGCAAAACGGGGACCATACGCCATGTCTGCAGTCATCGATATCCGCTCTGCTCACCGGGTCAACACGCCAGACGAAGGCTTTCCGCCCCGGCCAAGGCCGCGCCAGCCCGCGCATGTGATCACCTCCGATGCCGAGGCGATCGAGATCGCCCATCGCCTTGCGGCGGACTTCGCCAAGGACGCCGCGCTGCGCGATCGCGAGGGGCTGCTGCCGCTCGATGAGCTCGACGCCTTTTCGCAGAGCGGCCTGTGGGGCATCAACATCCCCAAGGCCTATGGCGGCGCCGGCGTTTCCTATGTGACGCTGACCGAGGTCATCAAGATCATCTCGGCCGCCGATCCCTCGCTCGGTCAGATCCCGCAGAACCATCTCGCGGTGGTCGAACATATCGTGTCCGACGGCACGGAGGAGCAGAAACGCTTCTTGCTCGGCGAGGTGCTGAAGGGGCTGCGCTTCGGCAACGCCTTCTCCGAGAAGAATTCCAGCACCGTCGGCGCTTTCGAGACGAAGATCACGCCGGATGGCGACGATCATGTCCTTGTCAACGGCCGCAAATTCTATTCCACGGGCGCATTGCTCGCTCATATCGTGCCGATCGTCGCCGTCGATGAAGCGGGGAACCCGCATCTCGCTTTCGCCGACCGGGATGCTCCGGGTCTCACCGTCATCAATGACTGGTCGAGCTTCGGTCAGCGCACCACGGCGTCGGGCACGGTGGTCGTCGAGAATGTGCGCGTGCCGCTGTCGCGGGTCGTCGCGGCCTACAAGGCGTTCGAACGGCCGACCGCCGCCGGGCCGATCTCGCAGATCATCCAGGCCGCCGTCGATACCGGCATTGCCAAGGGCACGATCGCCGACACCATCGCCTTCATCCGCACCAAGGCGCGGGTATGGCTCGACAGTGGCAAGGAAAATGCGTCGGAGGATCCTTTCACCATCGCCGCGATTGGTGATCTCGAGATCAAGCTGCACGCCGCCGAAGCGATCCTGGAACGGGCCGCGCGGCTGATCGACGCCGCGCTGGTGACGCCCAATCTCGATACGGTCGCGGAGGCGGCCGTCGCGACCGCCGAATCCAAGGTGCTGAGCACCGAGATCGCTATCCTCGCCGCCAACAAGCTGTTCGAGCTTGGCGGTACCCGCTCGACACTGGCCGAGCACGGCCTCGATCGTCATTGGCGCAACGCCCGCACCCACACGCTGCACGACCCGGTGCGCTGGAAGTTTTTCCACATCGGCAATTACTACCTGAACGGCGTCCAGCCTGCGCGCCATCCTTGGCTTTGACGTCGGAAGATCTGAGCATGACGCAAATCGAGCGTTCGCAACATTTCGCGGCCGCGCCAGCCTTGTCGCGGCCGGCACCCTTCATTGCCCCGCGCCGGCACAAGGCACATCGCATCGCCAGCGACGCGGAGGCGATCAAGATAGCGCATGAGCTTGCCACTGAATTCGCGGCGGGGGCCGTCGAGCGCGACCGGACCAGGCGTCTGCCGCTCGCCGAGATCGAGCGATTCTCGCAGAGCGGTCTCTGGGGGATCACCGTCCCCAGGGACCATGGCGGGGCTGGGGTATCGAACGTCACCCTCGCCGAGGTGATCGCCATCATCGCGGCCGCCGACGCCAGTATCGGGCAGATCCCGCAGAACCATCTCTACATCGTCGAGGGCATCCGCCTTGGCGCCAGCGAGGCACAGAAGAAGGCGCTCTTCGAGCGCGTGCTCGACGGCGACCGGTTCGGCAATGCCTTTACGGAAATTGGCACGCGCACCAATATAGATTTCACCACGCGCATCGAACGGAACGGCGACGGCTATGTCCTGAACGGGCAGAAGTTCTATTCGACAGGCTCGCTCTTTGCCCACGTGATCGTGGTGATCGCGAACGATGCCGACAAGCGGACGAATTTCGTCTTCCTTGAGCGTGCCACCGCCGGCGTCAATCTGATCGACGATTGGTCGGGCTTCGGCCAGCGTACGACCGGCAGCGGCTCGTCGACCTTCGATGATATTCCGGTGACCGAGTTCCAGGTCGTGCCGCATCAGATCGTCTTCGATCGTCCGACGCCCATGGGCCCCGTGGCGCAGATCATCCACGCCGCGGTCGACCTTGGTATCGCAAGGGCTGCACTTGCCGATGCGATCGCCTTCACCAAGGCGCATGCCCGGCCGTTCTTCGAGACCAACTACCAGCATGGCTGGGAAGATCCGCATGTGATCGCGGCGATCGGTGATCTCGCGGTCCGGGTCAATGCGGCCAGCGCGCTGACCGAGCGGGCGGGACGCTTCGTCGATATCGCCGCGGCCGATCCGACCGAAGACACGGTGGCGGAAGCCTCGATCGCCGTCGCCGAGGCCAAGGCGGTCACCACCGAGGCGTCGCTCTATGTCGCGAGCAAGCTGTTCGAACTGACGGGCGCACGCTCCACGCTCGAACAGTTCGGCTTCGATCGCCATTGGCGCAACGCCCGGACCCACACGCTGCACGACCCGGTCCGGTACAAATACGTGAACGTCGGCAACTATTTCCTGAACGGTGTTCGGCCGCCGAGACACGGAGCCCTCTAACGAGTCCACGGGACTGGGCTTGCGCCCGCCGCCGCGCGTTTCAAGCGAAATTGCGCGGCAAACCAAAAAACGGACCGTTCTTTCGAGCGGGCCGCCTTCAAATGGCAAAACGTTCCTCTCTACATAATTGATAGATTTTATAGAGATTATAGAATGCCGAGCAGCGGGTGATCGCAAGCAGGCGCTGGACAGGGGTTCAATCATGAGCACGGACAAGACGAATTCAAAAGTTGGTGGCAAGGGCGTCTCGCGACGCACGGTCTTGAAATCGGTCGGCATCGCCGGCGCGACCGCCGCGGCAGTTGGTATCATTGGCAGCCGCACGGTCGGTTATGCGATCGCCGGCAATGCGCCCAAGGTCCGGCTCGCCTGGACTGAAGTCGCGGCCTGCCATTCGCCGCTTGGCTTCGGCGTCGCCAAGGGTTTTTATGCAAGGCACAATCTCGACGTCGAACTGTTCTATCAGGGTGCCAGCGGACAGACGTTGATCCAGGCGCTCGCCACCGGCAAGGCCGATGCCGGCGCCGGACTGATCGGCGACTGGCTGAAGCCGCTGGAGCAGGGCTTCGACGTGAAGCTCTTCGTCGGGTCGCATGGCGGTTGCCAGCGCCTGCTGGCTTCGAGCGCTTCCGGCATCAAGGATATCGCCGGCGTCAAGGGCAAGACGATTGCCACCTACGGCATCGGCGCGCCGCCGCAGGTCGCCTTCCAGGTGACGCTTGCCAAGAACGGGATCGATCCCGAGACCGATGTGACGTGGAACCCGGTGCCGTTCGATCTCGTCGGCGATACGGTCGATCGTGGCGAGGCCGATCTGGCGGCGCATCTCGATCCCTGGGCCTATTCGATCGAGAAGAAGTTCAACTTCACCAAGATCGCCGACACCCAGACTGGCATCTATGAGGGAGCGACGTGCTGCGTGCTGGGCGCCAATGGCCCGTTCCTGGAGGCCAACCGCGACGCGCTCCGCCGTCTCGCCGAGGCGAATATCGAGATCCACGAATATGTCGCAAGCCATCCCGGCGAAGTGGCGAAATGGTATTTGGAAGCGCTGAACCCGGCGGGCTTGAGCCTGGAAGACCTCGAGGCGATCATCGGCGGACTGGTCACCCACAACCATCCGATCGGGCCGGAACTGGTCGCCCAGATCCAGCGGGCCTCGGAGGATCTGAGGCTCGTCAAGGTGCTTGATGCGACCACCGATCCGAAGGCCTTCGCCGAGCGGATCACGGTCAACCTGCTCGCCTGAGGCCTTTTCATGAGCGACGCGATACAGGCCCTCGATTCCGGCGGGGTGGAAGCTCGGTCGGCGACCTTCGGCGGGGTTTGGAAGTTCGGCCTGTACGCGGCCGCCGCGTGGGCGGCAACCGCCGTCGTCACCGTCGCGCTGCCCGATGTGGTGCCATGGGGCAGCGCTGATCTTTTCGCCATCCTGACCGGCATTGGCGCGGCGATCTTTGCCGTGCTTGCCGTCTCGGTCGGCCTGCTCGGGCGGGTCGGCCGCACGCTCGTCTATTACGGACCATGGTTCCTGGCGCTCGGCCTCTGGTTCCTGATCTGGGAATTCACGACCGCGAAACTCGGCTGGCTGCCGAAGCCCTTCTTCTCACCGCCGCACGGCCTTCTGAATGTCTATGTCGTCGACGGACCGAGGCTGCTCATTTGCATCCTCTACACTTTGCGCCTCTGGTCGCTCGGTTTCTTCTCGGGCATCGCTGCCGGCTTCGCACTGGGCGTCGCTCTAGGCTGGTCGGCGCGTTTCAACTATTGGGGCATGCCGATCCTGAAACTGATCGGCCCGGTGCCTGCGACGGCCTGGATTCCCGCCGCCTTCTATTTCTTCCCGACGACCTTCGACGCCTCGATCTTCATCGTTGCGCTCTCGGCCGGCATTCCGGTGGCGATCCTGACGGCGTCCGGCGTCGCTTCGGTCAACAGGGCGTATTACGACGTGGCGCGCACACTTGGAGCCGATGATCGTTTCCTTGTCCTCAAGATCGCCATTCCAGCATCGCTGCCGCACGTCTTCGTCGGCATGTTCATGGGTCTCTACTATTCCTTCGCCGTGTTGGTCGTCGCCGAGATGCTCGGCGCCAGATATGGCCTCGGCTGGTACATCCAGTTTCAGCAGGCCTATTCAGGCTACGCCAATGTCTATGCGACGCTGGTGATCATGGCGCTGCTCTGCGCCGGCATCGTCAAGCTCCTGTTTGTCATCCGCGATCGTCTGCTCGGCTGGCAGAAGGGGATCATCTGATGGCGTTCGCTTCCGGTGCAGCGGCGGCGCAGATCCGCAATGTCGCGCTCGATATTCGCGCCGTCTCGCATCATTACGATCTCGACGGCCAAAAGCTTGACGTGCTCGACGGCATCGAGCTTTCGGTGAAACCCGGAGAATTCGTGGCGCTGCTCGGACCGTCCGGCTCGGGTAAATCGACCTTGCTGCGTCTTGCCGCCGGGCTGGAGCATCCCAGCGCCGGCAAGCTGCTTGAGGACGGCGCCCAGATCGGCAAGCCGGATCCTTCGCACATTCTCGTTTTTCAGGATCCGACGCTCTTTCCGTGGCGGACGGTCTGGCGAAATGTCGCGACCGGACTCGAGGCGCGCGGCCTGCTTGCACAGCATCGCCATCGTGTCGACGAAGCCCTCGCGCTGGTGAAGCTCGAGAAGTTCGCCAACGCCTATCCGCATCAGCTCTCCGGCGGCATGGCGCAGCGCGTCGCGATCGCCCGCGCGCTCGTCAACGATCCTCAACTCCTGCTGCTCGACGAGCCCTTCGGCAAGCTCGATTCGCTGACGCGGCTCTCGATGCAGAATGAACTCCTGGCGCTCTGGCGGAAAGTCGGCTTCACCGCGCTCCTGGTGACGCACGATGTCGAGGAGGCGATCCTGCTGGCCAACCGCGTCATTGTGCTCTCGGATCGCCCGGCGCGGATCATCGCGGAAGTCGCCGTCGACAAGCCGCATCCGCGGCGGCGCGATGATCCCGACCTGGTCGAACTTCGCCGCTCCGTGCTGGCCACGCTCGGGATATCCCAGGATGTCTAGGACCCATGTCGGGATAGCTGTCTCCGCGCTAGGCGTCCTGGTTCTCCTGCTCGCGGTTGGCTGGTGGTGGGTGGTCTACAGCCAGGTCATCTCTAACGACTATATGAGCTATCCCCAGGCGATGCCGTGCCTCTTCGCTTCGTCCGATCGCTGCTCGCTGGCGCAGGTCCTCTGCAGAGGTAACCACTTCCTCGGCATCAAGGGTTATTCCGTTGAGCTCGTCTGGGCCGGCTTGTGTCTGACATGCGTCGGCTTGTTTGTCGCTGACAGCCGGTCGAGGGCCTGAGCAAGACAGCCGTAATGATCGAGAGTCTCCGTCAAGGCTATACGGAAGAAATCCTTGATTCCATGACTAGGCTTAACTGAGCTTGATGGCCGACTCGATCTTTCCCCGTCCGCGGATCGATGCCTCGTTCACCGCATCGAGCGCATCGATGAAAGCCGCGGCGAAACTTCCCGGCCGCGAGGCGATCGCCTCGGCGAGCTCCGCCGCCACCGCGAAATGTGTATGAGCCGCCACCAGACCTGTCAGCGGATCGGGAGCTATACCAGCATAAGCGGCCGCCAGCGCGCCGAGAGAGCAGCCGGTCGCCGCGACACAGGAGGGCGCTGCCACCGCCGATCTTCACCAGCACGACCTGGCCGTCGACGCGTCCCACGACATGATCGACCGGACCCGAGGCCGAGACGGCAGTGGCATGCTCCAGAAGATCGATGGCCGCCGGCACCGCATCGGCCGGATCGGCGGAACTGTCCACGCCGCGAGCGCCATGATCTCAACGGTCGCGACATTGCCGGGATCAGCGAGGCTTCGTTCCGCCTACTACGCGGCAAGCGCATAGGCTTCATCTTCCAGGAGCCGATGAGCGCGCTCAATCCGGTGCTGACCATCGGCCGCCAGATTGAGGAGGCGCTCGGCGCGCATGACGGTGGCGACCGCAAGGCACGCGCCGCGCGCGTGCTGGAGCTCGCGCGGGCAACCAGGCTTCCGGACCCCGAGACGATCATCCACCGCTACCCGCACCAGCTCTCGGGTGGACAGCGGCAGCGGGTGATGATCGCGATGGCGATCGCCAACGATCCGGATCTGCTGATCGCCGATGAGCCGACCACCGCGCTCGACGTCACCACCCAGGCGGAAATCCTGCGCTGATCCTTGAAATCCGCGAAAGGCTCGGCCTCGCCGTCCTGTTCATCACCCATGATTTCGGCGTGGTCGCCGACATTGCCGACCGTGTCGTGGTGATGAAGGAGGGCCGGGTGGTTGAGAGCGGCAGAGCACATGATGTCCTCGAAGCGCCGTCGCAGCCCTACACACGCCGCCTGATCGAAGCCGTCCCGGTTCTGCATGCCAGTGCAACGGACAGACAGGACGCAGGGGAGCCGTTTCTTGTGGTCCGCGGGCTGACCAAGACCTATCGCGATCGCCGCGCGCCATGGCGGCAGGCATCCGCCGCCAGGGCGCTCGATGGCGTCGATCTGACGATCGGGCGAGGCGAGACGGTCGTCATGGTCGTTGAATCCGGTTCGGGCAAGACGACGCTGGGCCAATGCGTCGTCGGGCTGGCCGACTGGGACGAAGGCAGCCTGAGCTTCGACGGCCGCGATCTCGCCGGCACGACACGCGAACGCGGTTTGCGCCCGCGTATCCAGATGGTGTTTCAGGATCCCTTCGCCCCCCTCAATCCTCGCCATCGCGTCCGCCGCATCCTTACCGAAGCCGCCATAGTCAACGGCCTTTCGCATGAGAGGGCCGAGGAGCGCATGTCCCGACTTCATGCCCGCATCGGGGTTGACCCCGGCGCCGCCGATCGATTTCCGCATGCTTTTTCAGGCGGCCAAAGGCAGCGCATCGGCTTGGCGCGCGCGCTCATGCTCGAGCCCGACCTGCTCGTCGCCGACGAACCGGTCTCGGCTCTGGACGTCTCCATCCAGGCGCAAATTCTCGACCTTCTGGCCGAAATCAAACGCGACTTCGGCCTGTCCATGCTGTTCATCACCCATGACCTGCGTGTCGCCTCGGCGATCGCCAACCGCATCGTCGTCATGCAGAGCGGCAAGATCGTCGAGGACGGACCCGCTGAGCAGGTTTTGACGCGCCCCGGATCCGGCTATGCGCGGGCACTGCTGACGGCGGTCCCAGGCCTGTCCTAGGAGCGCAGCCGCGAGCAGATCAACCGGGCGGCCGCGGAACAGAAATCCGCGTGATACCAGTCACAAATCAAAATCTACTAATTTATAGAATTAACAAAAACGCGCTGCCCGCGCTACACGCGCGATACTGGAATTTCCTCACCTGCCTCCGAAAGGGATGACGTTTTCTTTGTTTCCAGCGCCTGCGGTGCGACGCTTCGATCACCAAACATGAGGATCAAAATGAGCAGTCCTGCCGACAAGAGAACGATTCCGGTACTGGATTTTTCTCGCTACGAAGCCGATCCGGATTCTCGCAAAGAATTCATCGAGGGATTGCGGCGGGCTGCACGCGATATCGGCTTCTTTTACCTGACGGGACACGGCATCGCGCAGTCGCTGATCGACGATGTGCTTGGCGCGTCACGACGTTTCTTTGCCTTGCCGGACAAGGACAAGCTCCAGATCGAGATGGTCAACTCGCCGCATTTCCGCGGCTACAACCGGGTTGGCCAGGAACTGACGAAAGCTCAGAGGGACTGGCGCGAGCAGGTCGACATCGGCTCGGAGGCGCCGGCGCTGCCGCGCAATGCGAACCTGCCGGCGTGGACGCGCTTGCAGGGGCCGAACCAGTGGCCAAGCGCCTTGCCGGAACTGAGGCCGCTTCTACTGGAGTGGCAGGATCGCCTGACCGATCTTTCGACGCGCCTGCTGAAGGCGTTCGCCATTGTCCTGGAGCAGGACGAGAACGCTTTCGAAAACATCTATGCCGGCACGCCAAACCATCTCATCAAGATCATTCGCTATCCCGGCCGTGACTCGACCGAAAGCGAGCAGGGCGTCGGCGCCCACAAGGACAGCGGCTTCCTGACGCTTCTGCTGCAGGAAAAGCAGAAGGGGTTGCAGGTCGAAGCCGCCGACGGCGGCTGGATCGACGCCGCGCCGCGCGCCGGCACCTTTGTCGTCAACATCGGCGAACTCCTGGAAATGGCGACCGACGGCTATCTGAAGGCCACCGTGCACCGGGTCGTGACGCCGCCGGCCGGCACCGACCGGCTGTCGGTGGCCTTCTTCCTCGGCGCTCCGTTCGATGCCGAGATACCGCTGCTGGATCTGGCGCCGCAGCTGAAGGCGCAGGCGAATGGAGTCACCCGCGATCCTACGAATCCGCTCTACCGCAATTCCGGGCAGAACGCGCTGAAGAGCCGGCTGCGCTCGCATCCCGACGTCGCGCGGCGCCATCACGCCGATCTGCTGGCCGCCCAGGTCCGCGCCGAAGCCGAACCCGTCGCTTGACCGCCGCAACCATCAGGAAGGAACGACACGTGACCCTGGAAAATCTTTCTCCCGAGACCCTCGCCCTTCACGGCGGCTCCTGGCGCGCCGATCCCACCAGCGGCGCCGTTGCCGTGCCCATCTACCAGACCACGTCCTATCAGTTCCAGGACACCGTTCACGCGGACCGCCTGTTTGCGCTCGATGAGATCGGTCACATCTACACGCGTGTCTCGAACCCGACACAGGATGCGCTGGAAACCCGCATCGCGGAACTGGAAGGGGGCGCGGCTGCCCTTCTTCTGTCCTCTGGCCAAGCAGCCTCTGCCTATTCGGTGCTGAACCTTGCCGGCGCGGGCGACAACATCGTCTCCGCCACGGATCTCTATGGCGGCACCTGGGCGTTGTTTGCTGCTACGCTGAAGCATCTGGGCGTGGAAGTGCGGTTCGTCGATCCGTCAGACCCGGAGAATTTCCGCCGTGCCACCGACGCGCGCACGCGCGCCTATTACGCGGAATCGTTGCCCAATCCGAAACTGCATGTCTTCCCGATCAAGGAAGTCGCCGACATCGGCCGGTCGCTCGGCGTGCCGTTGATCATCGACAACACCGCCGCACCGCTGATCATCAGGCCGTTCGACCATGGCGCGGCAGTCGTGGTCTATTCGGCGACGAAATACATTGGCGGCCACGGCACGTCGATTGGTGGCATCGTCATCGATGGCGGCAATTTCCCGTGGGAAGACCATGCCGAACGCTTCCCGACGCTGAACCAGCCCGATCCAAGCTATCACGGCAAGGTCTGGGTCGAGGCGGCCAAGCCGTTGGGACCGGTGGCCTATGTGCTGCGCATCCGAACCGTGCTTCTGCGCGACGTCGGCGCCGCGATCAGCCCATTCAACGCCTTTCAGCTGCTGCAGGGCCTGGAAACGCTGCCGCTGCGCATCCGCCAGCACAATGAGAATGCCATCAAGGTGGCGGAGTATCTGCGCGGACATCCGAAGGTCGGCAACGTCATCTTCCCGCGCTACCAGGGCGGCGAGAGCAAGCGCCGGGCCGATGCCTATTTCCGGCAAGGCAGCTACGGCGCGCTTGTCGGGTTCGAACTGAAGGATGGCCGCGAGGCGGGACGTTCCTTCATCAACGGACTGAAGCTGCTCTACCACGTCGCCAACATCGGCGACGCGCGCTCGCTGGCCATCCATCCGTCAACCACGACCCATTCGCAGCTTTCGCCGGAAGAACAACTCGCGACCGGCGTCACGCCCGGTTATGTCAGGCTGTCGATCGGCATCGAGCATCCGGACGACATCATCCGCGATCTCGAACAGGCGCTCGATCAGGTGACGAGCGAAAAAGAATTGAAAGCCGCCTAGGCGAGGGGATCTGACCATGCCCAGAATAGTGCCTGTGCTCGATCTGAGCCGACTTGAACAAGGTGCATCGGAGCGCCGGACGTTTTTGGCGGACTTGCGCTCCGCCTCGCGCGACATCGGCTTTTTCTATCTGGCCGGGCACGGCATCTCCTGGGCGGATATCAGCGAGATGCTCACCGCGTCGCGACGCTTCTTTGCCTTGCCGGAGGCCGACAAGCTGGCCATCGAAATGGTCAAGTCCTCGCAGTTTCGCGGCTACACACGCGCCGGCGGCGAACTGACCCAGGGTGCGGCCGACTGGCGCGAGCAACTCGATATCGGCGTCGAGCGCCAGCCCATAGCGCAAGGGCCGGGAGTCGCGCCCTGGACACGGCTGCAAGGGCCGAACCAGTGGCCCCAGGCGTTGCCAGAGCTCAAGCCGGCGCTGCTGGCATGGCAGACCAAGGCGACCTCGGTGGCGATCCGTTTGCTGAACGCGTTCGCGCTGTCGCTCGATCAGCCCGAGGATGCTTTCGACGCGATCTACCGGGACTCGCCCAACCATCGCATGAAGATCGTGCGCTATCCCGGCCGGATGGCGACCGGCACCGACCAGGGCGTCGGCGCGCACAAGGATGGCGGCTTCCTGACCCTGCTGCTGCAGGACGACAACAAGGGGCTGCAGGTCGAGTATGATGGAAGCTGGGTGAATGTCGACCCGATCCCCGGAACGCTGGTCGTCAACATCGGCGAACTGCTCGAACTGGCATCGAATGGCTACCTGCGCGCCACCGTGCACCGCGTCGTGACGCCGCCTGCCGGCGTCGAGCGGATTTCCGTTCCCTTCTTTTTCAGCGCGCGGCTCGATGCGACCATACCGCTTCTCAGCCTTTCCGAAGAACTGGCGGCACAGGCGCGCGGACCGGCAAGCGATCCCGACAACCCATTGTTCCGCGATGTCGGGACCAATGTGCTCAAAAGCCGACTGCGTTCACATCCCGACGTGGCACGCCGCCACTATGCCGATCTTCTCGAGACCGGAACCGCGGGCTCGTGAGGGTTTACAGTACGGCGCACGAATTTTTGCCGCTTTGTATGTTTTTTGGAATGTTATTCGTCGCCAAGGCTTTGAAATAAGCTCAAACAGGTAAAATCGTTCGGTGGTTTCCTCCCATTCCGCCGGACGGTGTTCCCCTCTGAAGGTTTTGACCCTTCTTTTGGCCGGGCCACATTCGAGCCCGGCCTTTTTTGTTCGGGGGCTCCTTGTTCAGCGCTGTCTGGAACGCGTTTTCCCTAGGGTCAATCATTCGGAAACAAGACGGTTCGCATTCGCCGCCGATGTGCACTTTCGCAGCAATCTGCTTTCCGTGCCGGCGGAAAATTGGATTGTCGTTCCTTAGTCTACAAAAATTATAGAGTTAACTTCGAGGCAGTCGAACAGGGCGGGGGACGTTCCGCCATCGGCTGACAATGATGAACCTCAGGAGTTGACTGACATGACGATTGCAATGCGGCCTGGCGCCGGTTGGAGGACGGCACTGGCGACGACGCTGGTGGTGGCGGCAGGATTGTTTTCGACCGCGACCTATGCTGGCCCGACGCTCGACAAGATCAAGGAACGCGGCTCGATCAAGGCTGGCGTCGGCACGACACCCGGCTTCTTCTCACCGGACGGCAACGGCCGCTGGCAGGGTTTCTTCGTCGACTACGGTCGCGCCCTGGCGATCACCGTGTTCGGCGATCCGGACAAGGTGGAGTTCACCAACTCCTCGCCGCAGCAGCGTCTACCGGCGCTTCAGTCCGGCGAGTTCGACGTGCTGCTGTCGGGCGTGACGGTGACGATCACGCGTGCCTTCCAGCTCGGCTTCCATTTCGGCCCGACGGTTTTCTATGACGGGCAGGGCATTCTTGTCCGCAAGGATCTCGGTGTGACAAAGGCGGCGGACCTCGACGGCGCCACGATCGGCGTCCAGAGCGGCACGACCGGTGAATTGAACATCGCCGACTTCTTCCGCAAGACCGGCAAGAAGTTCACGCCGGTGACGATCGAGGACACCGGCGAGTTCATCAACGCACTGGAGACCGGTCGCGTCGATGCCATCACGCAGGACTCATCCGATCTCGTCGGCAAGCGCACGCAGCTGAAGAAGCCCGACGACTACATCATCCTGCCCGAGCGACTGTCGAAGGAACCGCTCGCACCAGCGATCGCTGGCGGCGACGACCGCTGGCTCGAGATCGTCAACTGGACGGTCAATGCGACCATCCAGGCCGAGGAATGGGGCATCACCAGCAAGAACGTTGACGAGTTCCTTAAGTCGCCGGACCCAGCGATCCAGCGTTTCCTCGGCGTCGATCCGTCGCTCGCACAGGCGATCGGCCTCGATCCGAAATGGGCCTACAACATCATCAAGACCGTCGGCAATTACGGCGAAATCTACGACCGCAATCTGAAGCCCCTCGGCTGGGAGCGCGGCTACAACAGCCTGTGGACCAATGGTGGTCTCTTGTATTCGCCGCCGTTCCGCTAAGACCTTTCGACCAATGTCATCGACCGTCGAAACCGTGCCGGGTCCAAAAGGACCCGGCATTTGGCGCAGAATATCCCTGTGGTTGGGTACCTGGCCGCTGACGCAGGTTGCCGTGATCGCGGTGATCATCGCCCTGTTCTGGCTGCTCGGTCACAACACGGCCGAGACCATGGCTCGTATCGGCATCACGCCGGGCTTCGATTTCCTCGGCCGGCCGGCGAATTTCGAGATCGGCGAGGCGCCGATCGCCTTCAAAGCGGGCGATCCCTACATACGCGCCATCCTCGCTGGACTGCTGAACACGGTGAAAGCGGCAGCGCTTGGGTGTGTGCTGGCGACCATCCTCGGCGTCGTTCTCGGCGTTGCCGGCCTCTCCGGCAATCTGCTGCTGGCAGGGCTGGTGCGCTGGTATGTCGAGATCGTTCGCAACACGCCGCTTCTGCTGCAGCTGTTCTTCTGGATGTCGCTGGCAAAATCGTTTCCGTCGCCACGGCAGGCGCTCTCGGCCTTTGGCACCTTCTTCCTCACCAACCGGGGTGTGTTCGTCCCGGGACTCAGCTTTCACAATGTGTCGGCACCGACGCTTTGGCTGCTTGGCGGCTTCGTAGTAGTCTATCTGGCTTTCCTTACATGGGCACGACGAAAGGGTAGCGTGCCTGGCAGGCGTGTGGGCCTGGCAACCGCGATACTTGTGGGTGGCGTAGTCCTGGCCTTTCCGCTGACCGGCGCCGGCGCGAGCTGGGAGATACCGGCGCTTGCCGGTTTCAACATTCGCGGCGGCTACAATCTGACACCGGAATTCGCGGCACTGCTGACCGGCCTGGTGGTGAAATTCTCGGCGGCCATTGCGGAGATCGTGCGGGCCGGCATCCAATCGGTGGACCGCGGCCAATGGGAGGCATCGAGGGCGCTCGGCCTGCATAGCGGACAGATCATGCGCCTGGTCGTGCTGCCGCAGGCATTGCGCGTCATCACGCCGCTGACGACGTCCAGCTATCTGGACCTGACCAAGGACTCCAGCCTTGCCGTCGCCATCGGCTACCCCGACCTTGTCAGCATCATCAACACCACGGCCAACACGACTGGACAGTCGCTGGAAGCGCTGACGCTGCTGATAGCCGTCTATCTGGCGATCAACCTGTCGGTCTCGGCGGCCATGAACCTTTACAACAGGCGCGTCGCTCTCAGGGGAACTGCCCGGACATGAGCATCTCCGATACTCTTGACGCACGGACATGGCGATCGTCGGCAACGCTGCAGACGTTGAAGACCGGGCTTTTCGGCACGCCGCTCAATTCGACCATCACCGTCGTCACTGTGGCGTTGCTAGGCTGGATCGTTCCGCCGCTGCTGCGCTGGGCCATCCTGGACGCGACATGGACGGGAACGTCGGCCGACTGCGCGCTCGCCACTGGTGCATGCTGGGCGTTCGTGGGGGCAAAATTCCGCTTCATCCTGTTCGCCTTCTACCCGCCGGCGCTGCAATGGCGACCGCTGGTCGTCATGGTGCTGCTGCTGGGGCTCCTCATCATCACCGCGCAGCCGCGATTTTGGCGCAAGGGATTGCTTGTCGCCTGGCCTGTCGTGATCGCCTCCAGCTGGATCCTGATGTCCGGCACGCTGACGCCTCCGGCCGTCCCATCGAACCAGTGGGGCGGACTGGCAGTGACGCTGTTCGTGTGGTCGGTCTGCTTCGGCCTGGCGACGCCGCTGGCGATCCTGCTGGCCCTGGCGCGGCGCTCCAGAATGGGCGGGCTACGCACGCTTGCGATTGCGTTCATCGAACTGATGCGTGGCACACCGATGGTCGCCATCCTCTATGTGGCGATGCTCATCCTGCCAATGGCTGTCCCCAATGGCCAATTGATCGACAAGAATGTCCGGGCGATGATCATGATCACGCTGTTCTGGTCGGCCTATGTCGCCGAAGTCGTTCGTGCCGGGCTCCAGGCCATCTCATCCGGCCAATACGAAGCAGCGACCGCGCTTGGCCTCGGCTACTGGCGCACAATGCAGCTTGTCGTGCTGCCACAGGCGCTGCGCCTTGTCATTCCCGGCATGGTCAATCTGGCGATCGGCTTCCTGCTGGCGACATCGCTGCTTGCCGTCATCGGCATTTTCGACCTGCTCAATGCGGCCCGATCCTCGGCGACCGATCCGCAGTGGCTCGGCTACTACGACGAGGCCTATCTGTTCGCTGCGCTGATCTATTTCGTGCTGTGCTTCGGCGGCTCGCGCTACAGCCTCTGGCTGGAGACATATCTGCGCCGGTCGCAACACCACTGAGCCGCAAAGGTTTGACAGGCGGCCTGCCGGCGCAACACTGTGCCATGGTGAGTCGACGCGGCAGTGAAATGCTTCGGAAGCCCACAGCAGAAGAACAGAATACCTTCGCCGCGCTGCGATGGAACCACGGCTCGGCACTTTCGTGCACCCTGTTGGCAAGGGTTGCTTAAGGCGCATGTGCTGCCATCAACGACGAAGCTCGCCGACAAGAACGGACTCTGTAGGTGCTGCGCTGGTCAGGACACTGCGCTCGTCAGCGGCAATTTCGACATGATCGTCATTGTCGACGCGTCGGCGATCGGGAATCTCCGCGGCGCCATTGACGGGATCGAGCGGACCTCGTCATCGATTACCCTGTCGGCGCGCATCGACCCGCTGAACGCACGGTCCTCGCCGCAGTCTTTCAACCGCCGCCCGTTCATCGGGTTTCATGGCCATCCATGCGGCGTGAAATCCTTTTCCGACCTCAGTGTTTTCATACCCAGCAGCCGTGAAGAATGGCGACATCATCGGGCGCGGCCATGACCTTTATGGCAAGCGGGAACACTCGTTCTCACGTATTTCAGCAGATGCCCTGGCCGACGCCATGCGTGCCGGGATAAAATCCGGCCTATGTGAGCTACGGAACCGCCCTTTTGCAAGCCAGTCCTTATATCGCAGAAATGGCTCCAGCAGCTCCAGCGGCTGTTCCAGTATGACGACATAAGAGGTGCTTGCTCTGCTACGCGGCAAACAATAGCTCCGCGCGAGTGATGACGGCTGCACCTAGTTCGCTCGATTCACGTCGCTGGAGATTAAACCTAACCGATACGCAGCTCTCCACAGCAGCAGTCTCACCATTGGACGAATTCGTCATGACGTGCCGAATGGTGACCGAACTTCTCCCAATCTTTGCGACCGAGGACCGGATTTTGAGAATGGTTCCTGCGCTCACCTCCGTGCGAAAATCGGTCTCGGTCCTGACGTCTGCCCATCCAAGGGAGTCTTGGCGGTCATCAACATCCAAGAACCGCAAGACGACCAATGTAGCGTCGTCGAACATGGCCGCGTAAAATCGGCGGTTCATATGACCAAACTCGTCGCACATCCACGGCTGCGCGACGCCCATAAAACTATCGATCTCGTCAATCAAAATATTACTCCCTACGAGTTGGCGGAAATTGTCGTATCGTCAGGATAACCCATGCTTGGCCATTCACTCCGACACCGCTGAATTAGTCATGGGCAGCGCAGACGCTAGCTTCGCTTTCGCGCCCACTCACCCTTTTCGGACTACCCGCTCCGAGTTACCCGAGAAGCAATGCCCAACCGAAACAGCGGCAGGCGTCGTGAAAGGAGGCTCGCGAGTCCAAATGAGCGACGACGGGCATCGGAATGCCTGAGCCCCAACTTAGACTCGCCCGAGGCCGAGGCCGCGGGTCGCTCGCTACCAGTGTCGATCCATATCATCCCACCGCCAAGCACCGCCCTCGCAACGCGTGGGTCGTTTTCCAATTCTGCCATTTTCGTTCGTCCTTCTGGAGATCAACGCGCAACCCAGGAATTGCGGTCAAAGTGTTACGGTGCGCTCGATCTAGAGCCGTGCGCTTTTTGCATTTTTGTGGACAAGGCTGTCGCGATAGCGTCTCCAGCTTCCTGCAGGTCGGCGACCAGGTTCTGAACAGCTTTGGCGCTGTCGCCCGATCTCACGGCGGCAATTATTTCTGCGTGATGCCGATGCCCTGAGAACGACATTGGAGTCGCCTTCAACAGGCTCAACAACGGTCCGTAACGCATCCAAAGCAATTCAATCAGGTTCACAAGTTCAGGATTTCCGCATCGTTCATACAGCGAAAAATGAAACTTGTGATTTAGTTGCAAATACGCTCGCGTCCCTAACGCGCCACGCTCCGCTTCAGTGTCCATCCGGGCATTTATCTGTGCCAGCTGATCGGCAAGTCCGTTCTCGCCGCGCTCGATCGTCATCGCCACCGCTTTGCCTTCAAGATCTGTTCGAAGGGTAAGCAGATTGCGGAGACGCTCAACGCTCGCTTCGGGAATGAAGGGAGTTCGCCTCGTCTCGGCCTGCAGCGCGCGAGCCATGACAAGTCTATTGAGGGCCTCTCGAACCGGCATGTGGCTTGTGCCGAATGCGGTGGCCAGGTCATCGAGCTTCAGCTTCTGACCAGGTGCAAACTCGGCCATCATGATTGACCGAGTTAGCTCTGCATAAACATGTTCCAAATCTGAGTTTCTTGGGCGCGGCCGAAGCACGGGAAACTTGGTCGCTGGCATTTTCACTCCTGATCTGCATGAGACGCACGTGAGCATAGCGACAATAATTCCCTTGATCAACGATCAAAAAAGCCTAGGTACGGCATTTTAGATATCTCATGCAAATCGGGGTCTTGACACAAATTATTTTATGGTCAATTCTTTGATCAACGATCAAAAAATGGGGAAGCTGAAATGTGGAAAGTTGGTATTGATGTGGGAGGGACTTTCACGGACCTCTTCGCGGTCAACAGTGCGACCGGCGAAGAGCGAACCGGTAAAGTTCTGACGACCCCTGAGGAAAGGTCGCGCGGTGTCTTGAACGCCATCGCAAATGCCGGCATCGCGCCGAACGAGATTGAGCTGCTTGTCCATGGCACTACGACCGCGACCAACGCCCTGATCGAGCGAACCTTCCCGGATGCTGCGATGATCACCACGGAGGGCTTTCGCGACGTGCTCGAAATCGGCCGAATGCACCGCGAACATCTTTATCGGCCCTATCAAACCAAGCCTGAGCCTCTGATCCGTCGTCGGCATCGCCACACGATCAACGAAAGAACCAATGCGTCCGGGAAGGTTGAGAAGGAAATTGATGCTGCAGAGCTTCAGCCCATTATCGAGGCCATCGCAGCGGCTGGCATCAAGTCCGTGGCAATCTGCTTGATCAACTCCTACGCGAACCCGGCAAACGAGCGTAAGGTCGCCGAAATCATCACGGCGGCGTTGCCCGGCGTGCGGGCAGTTCCCTCGGCGGATGTCAAGCCGGTGTTCCGAGAGCACACACGCTTCACGCTGGCTTCGGTTAGAGCCACGATCCTACCGGTGATGGCCGACTATTTCGAGCGTCTTGAGGCCCGGCTCCGTGAAGCGGAATTTACCGGCAATCTCATGATCCTGAAGAGCAATGGCGGGATGATGTCCGTCAACCAGGCTCGTCTGCGTGTCGAGGAACTGGTGGAGTCGGGGCCTGCGGGCGGCGTCGGATATGCGTCCGAGATAGCGCGCACTGCGAGCTTTGTGAACATCATTCATACCGACATGGGCGGAACGAGCTTCGATGCGTCCATCGTCGAGGACGGCCAGGGCCTCATCACCCGCGAATATGAAATAGAGTTCGACATTCCGGTCGCAGTGCCGATGCTTGACATCCGCTCAATCGGCGCCGGCGGGGGGTCGATCGGCTGGATCGACAGCGGTGGCTCACTCCGCGTCGGCCCCATGTCGGCAAGTTCGGTTCCCGGGCCTGCCTGCTATGGGCGAGGTGGAACGCGGCCGACGATTACGGATGCAAATCTGGTGCTCGGCAGGATTAGCCCGGACCTTTCGGGTAAATTCAAACTGGACGTCGCAGCGGCTCGCGCGGCCGTAGAGACCCTTTCGTCTCAGTTGAATCTCAGCATCGAGGAATGTGCCGAAGGCATGCTTCGGATCGCGACTGAGGCTATGGCACAAGCCGTCAAGCTTGTTCTTGCTTCTCGCGGCCGAGATCCTCGCGATTTCGCGCTTGCGAGTTTCGGCGGAGCAGGACCGCTGCACGCCTGCGCAGTCGCCGAGGCACTCGGCACGCCGACGGTCATCGTCCCGAGATATTCCGGTGTTGCCTCTGCTTATGGAGCGCTGCGGCTGGCAATCAAGCACGACGAAGAAGTTTTCTACTACGCTCCGCTGGCCGCCAAGGAGCTCGATGAAATCGGCCTTCGTTTGGAGAACCTCGGTGACGCAGCCGTCGAAGCCCTTCTTGGGCAGGGCGCCAGCGCAGAGGGCGTGCAGGTAAGCTTCGTGATGCGCATGCGGTATGCGGGCCAGACTTTCGAAGTGGACGTCGTGCAGGACCGGGATGCTATCGAGCGACGCGACCTCGATAGACTGGCTGAGGCTTTCCACAGCGCGCACAAGAGAGAGTTCGGTGTCCGTTCGGACGATTTCCCCGTGGAGATTGTCGCACTGGCAGTGACGGCGGAAGCGCCATCACCCGCTGGCGTTCTGCAATCCAGCACGAGTTCCGCTATCGGCTCGCCACGTCAAGCCGAACGCAAGGTCTGGTTTGGCGGCTGGACCGACAGCCTGGTTCACGACGCCGCCGGCGCGGTCGATGTCAGCGGCCCTGCTCTCATTGAAGATCCGCACACCAGCATCGTCATTCCACCGGGTTGGGTGGCACGCTTTGACCCCGCCCGCAATTGCATCTTGGAGAGGTCATAATGGTTACCTCAATCGACCCAATCACGTTCGAAGTCCTTCGCAACACGTTCGAACATGTCTGCCGCCGCATGACGGTGATTCTGCAGAAGTCATCCTTCTCGCCGATCCTTTCGGAAAATCTCGACTTTTCGAACGCGATCTATGATCCCACGCTGCGTCTGGTCGGTCAGACCGCGAACTGTCCCGTTCATCTGGCGGCGATGCATTTCAGTGTCCAGGCAGTGGCGCGGAAGTTCGGCATCGAGACGCTCCGGCCGGGTGATGTCGTGGTGCTGAATGACCCCTATGACGGCGGCACCCACATCAATGATGTGACGCTGACCATGCCTGTCTTCCATGAAGACGTGCTGATCGGCTTCGCGGTAAGCCGGGGTCACTGGATGGATCTTGGTGGTGGCGGCCCCGGTGGTCAGGGCTTCGGAACGCACGTCGCCGGTGAAGGGCTTCGCCTTCCCCCACTGAAGCTCTATCGCAACTATGAGGTCGATCCGGACCTTCTCGAAATCCTGCTGCGAAACACGCGCACGCCGCATTACATCCGGGGCGACCTGCAAGCCCATATGGGCGCCCTGTTGGCTGCTGAGGATGAACTCCAGGCTACTGCGCGCAAATACGGCCGTGCGACCCTGCTCCAGGGAATGGACGACATGATCCGCTACACCGAACGCATCGTTCGTGCGGAAATCGAAAAGATACCGGATGGGGTCTACGAAGGCGCTGACTACGCGGACTCCGATGGCATCACCGATGCCAAGGTCTGGGTGCGCGTCAAGCTGACCGTATCGGGCTCAAACCTGCACGTGGATTTCGCGGGCAGCGATCCCCAGGTTGCAGGTGCGATCAATTCGCCGTTCGCGAACACAACCGCCGCCGTGTACACTGCTTTGCAGTTCTTCCTGGCGCCTGACGCTCCGCCGAATGCCGGCATGTTTGCGCCAATCACATTGAGCCTTCCGGATGACTGCTGGCTGAATGCGCGCTGGCCCGCTCCCGTCGTCGGCTGCACCACGGTAACCTCCGGCAAAGTGCAGAGCGCGATCTGGCAGGCGGTGGCAAAGGCCATTCCCGATCTTGCGATCGCTCCTACATGCGCTGATGCAAACTGGTTCGTTGCCGCGGTTCGCGGTCCCGGTGGGCGCATCGATGTCTTCTCGGACATCCCGGCGGGCGGCTGGGGCGGAACGCCGTACAATGACGGGCTGAATGTGACTCTGGATCCGTTGGGCAACTGCACCAACATGCCAGCGGAAGCGGCCGAGTTGCTTTACCCAGTCGTCGTCGAAGCCTTCGACCTTCGCCAGGATTCCGGCGGCCCGGGCGAGAACCGGGGCGGTCTGGGCGCGCGGTTCAAGTTCCGCTTTCTCAATGGCGGCGAGCTTTCGATCGAGACATCCAGAACAATCGAGGGAAGCCCAGGCGTAAACGGCGGCAGCAGGAGCCCCGTACAGATGCTGCTGCAGGAATATGGCGATGGGCGCCGCGAGATAATTGGTGGTCCAAGGCCCGATGGCACCTGGCGCTCTCCGCTTCTGTCATCCCACAAGTTTGGGCCGAACGAGGCATTCGAGTTCTTGTCCACGGGTGGCGGCGGCTGGGGTGTTGCGCGCTCCCGTGATCCCCAGCGTGTGCGCGAAGACGTGATCGACGGCTACATTTCGGCGGAAGCCGCACGCCGGGACTACGGCGTGGCGATCGACCCCAAAACTCTTGAAATTCTTTCAGACGAAACCTCCAAGCTGAGACAACAGGCATGAACAACGAAATCTTTATCACCTGTGCCATTACCGGCGCCGGTGCGGCCCCCAAGAAGAACCCGCATGTCCCCGTGACTCCAGAGCAGATCGCGGCCGACGTCCTGGCCGTCGCCGAAGCCGGTGCCGCGATCGCGCATGTCCATGTTCGCGATCCGGAGACGACGGACGGAAGTCGCGATGTCAAACTCTATGCAGAAGTGCTTGAGCGCGTTCGTGACCACAACAGGGACATCATCGTCAACATGACGGCGGGCATGGGCGGCGATCTCGTTCTCGACGCCGAAGATCCGACCAAGGCCGTCGCTGGCACAGATCTCGTCAACCAGAAAACCCGGCTCCTCCACGTCGAGGCGCTGCGGCCCGACATCTGCACGCTCGACTGCGGCTCATACAACGTCGGTGAAGGCAATCTGGTCTACATTTCCACGCCCGAGCAAATTCGCGAAGGGGCGGCTTTGATCCGGGGTTACGGTGTAAAACCGGAGCTCGAGGTATTCGACACCGGCCATCTTGACTTCGTCATGAAGCTCATCGGCGAAGGCGCGTTCGCCGGGCCTGCGATGATCCAATTTTGCCTCGGCGTGAATTGGGGCGCTCCGGCCACCACGACGGCAATGAAGGCCATGGCGGATGCAGCCCGCGGCGCCGACGTTGTCTGGTCCGCCTTCGGCGTTGGCCGCATGCAGATGCCGATGGTCGCCCAGGCCGTTCTGCTTGGTGGGAACGTGCGTGTCGGTCTCGAAGACAATATCTGGCTCGACCGGGGTGTTCCGGCGACGAATGTCGCGCTTGTGCAGCGTGCGCGCGAAATCGTCGAACGCATGGGTGTGCGGATTATGTCGTCCGCCGCGACCCGCGATCGCCTGGGATTGGGAGCAGCAGCATGAGCCCTCTGTCCGGCAAGCGCGCGATCATCACTGCCGGCGCCAGCGGGATTGGCAGGGTCGTCGCCAAGAAAATGATAGAAGCCGGTGCGCGGGTCGCAGTCTGTGACATTGATCCCGCTTCGGTTAGCTCGTTCTCCTCGGAATATCCCGAAGCCACTGCGGTCGTCTGCGATGTGGCTGACCCCGCCAGCGTTCCGGCCGCTCTCCAGTCGATGCTCGCGGGATTGGGTGGCGCAGTGGACATCCTCTTCAACAATGCCGGCATCGCCGGTCCGACGGCTGCGATCGAGGACGTCTCGCCCGAGGACTGGGCGCGAACGGTCGATGTCAATCTCACCGCCCAGTTCTTGTTCATTCGCGGTGTGATGGCCGGGATGAAGACACAGCGGTCGGGGGTGATCCTCAACATGTCCTCGGCGGCAGGACGACTGGGCATGCCGATGCGGACGCCTTACGCGGCAGCCAAGTGGGCCGTGATCGGCCTTACCCAATCGCTCGCGATGGAGGTCGGCCAGTTCGGCATCCGCGTGAACGCAATCCTTCCCGGCTCAGTCCATGGGCCGCGCATGGAGCGAGTGATGTCCGCCCGGGCAGAACTTACCGGACGCCCGCTCGCCGAAATCGAGGCCGAGGAAGTGGCGACGATATCACTGGGTCGAATGATCGAACCTGAGGAAATTGCGGATCTGGCGGTTTTCGTCGCGTCCGACGCGGGCAGATCAATCTCGGGGCAGTCACTGGGTGTCTGCGGGAACACGGAGATACTCAGATAGAAAAAATCGGGGAACTTCAACAAAGGGAGAAGTGACATGAACGTGCTTACTAGACTGCTGATCGCCGGCGCATTTGCCGGTGCTCTAGGAACGTCGGCGGCCGCCGAAGATACGATCAAAGTGGGAGTGGTCCAGCCACAGGCAGGCGAGTGCGCTCAATGGGGCGTTCCGATCACTCGCGGTGTCCAGATCTGGGCCGAAGAATTCAACGCGAACGGCGGTATCGCTGACGCAACGGGGAAAAAGCATAAGATCGAGGTAACCGGCTACGACAACAATTGCTATACCGCCGGTGATGAGCTGAACGCTTTCCGCCGTGCGATTCTCGATGACAAGGTGAGCTTCATTCTCCAGACTTTCACCCCTGCTTCACGCCAGGCCGTCGCCGAGATCACCACACAAAACAAGGTCCTAACAACAAGCTATGGTGCTGGCTATCTCAGCGCCAAGTATCCGTTCCTCATCGGTTCGGTCACCGGCTCGCCGGCGTCGTACATGTTTCTTGTCAGCCATCTTCTGGAGACCCGGCCAGAGATCAAGCGTGTCGCAATCGTGACGGCCGACCACTCCTTCGGCCAGGCGGCGCTCGCCTATTACAAGGCAGGCCTCGCTCCCTACCTGGATCGCGTCGAGATCGTTTACTCGCAACCCTATGATCCGGCATCGACGTCGGACATGCTCGGTCTGGCCACACCGGTGATGGCATCCAATCCCGACCTTGTCGTCGAGCTGGGCTTCACACCTGGACAGCAGGCCCTGTTCATCGAGTCGATGGAGCAGTTGGGCTACAAGGGGCTCTACGGCAGCGAAGGCTGGACCATGGGCCTGGTAACGGAACGTGTTCCGGCTTCAGAAGTCGCTGGCCGTATCTTCAGCGCTTATGTCGTCGATGCTTCGGAGCCGAACTTCAGCCCGCGCGTGTCGGCATTCTACAAGACTTACGTCGAGAAGTTCGGCGAGAAGGAATGGTCGGCACTCGCGTCGGTCGCCTACGCAGCGATGACAACCATCGAGGCGGGGATTCAGAAGTCCTCCGATCCCACCGGTGCAGGTGTGCGGGACGCGCTTTTCGCAAGCGACACTGTGAACCAGCCTCTTTTCGGACCCTCGCGCTGGGGTGGATCGGAACTCTTCGGTGCCAACAACTGGCTGATGACCCCTCTTCCGGTCTACGTGACGGACGACAAGGGCGGTGTGAAGGTTGACGCCGTCGTTGATGTGGCTGCCTGGTGGAATGCTCACAAAGACGCAGCGCTGCCGGCACTGTCTGAAGGCGGCCAAGTTTCGGCAAAGTGAGGCTTATGGGCATAGCTGGCCGCGGACTTGCCGCGGCCACTCCGACCTCTCTCAGGTGACAGACCCGATGCAAATCTTTTTGAATTGCCTATCGCTCACGTCCTTTTACCTTTGCTTCGCCCTCGGTCTGGCATTGGTTTTCGGAGTGATGCGGATCATCAATTTCGCCCATGGCGAATTCTTCATGATCGGCGCGTACGCAACATATCTCTGTATTTCGACTCTCTCACCCCAGGTGGGTGGTCCTGTCGCATGGGCCATCGGTGCAATCGTTGCGGCGGCGGTGACCGGGCTCCTCGGCCTGGTGCTACACAGAACAATGGTCGTGCCACTCGGCGACAAGCCTTTGGCGATTTTCATATCGACGCTTGCGTTGTCGTATGTAATTCAGACGATTGTCGTTCAAATCTTTGGGCCCGTTGGTCTTTCGATCGCCCCGCCCGTTCGAGGCGTCGTGAACTTCGGCGGCGCCATTCTTCCGGCATCGAGGCTCGTCGTCATCGGGGCGGCCGCAGCGCTGGCAGCCGGTCTGTGGGTTTTCCTCATGAGGTCCGAGGCAGGTCGGCGCATTCGCGCGGTAGCTCAAAACCCGCGCGGCGCTCTCTTGCAAGGCATACGAACCGAGAAGGTGGGCCGACTTACGCTCATCCTCGGATCGTCGATCGCGGGAATATGCGGTGCGGCAATGGGCCCGATCAGCCAGATCTCTCCCTTCATGGGCGCGGGTGCGCTATGGAAGGCGTTCATCATCATCATCGTTGGTGGTATTGGCAACATCTGGGGTGCGGTCGCTGCTGCTGCCATTTTCGGTATCCTCGATACCCTCATGTCTCAGTTCGGTGCCGGTCGTTTTCTCGCTCTCACGAGCGCGGCAGTCATGCTGTTCGTCCTGAGTGTTAAGCCATCGGGCCTGTTCGGGGAGAAGGAATAATGAGTGCGTTCCGACGCGATTTACTGACCGTGTGCGCACTGGGCGCCGCGCTTGTCGTCGGCGGCTTCCTCGGCAGCAACTACATGCTTGGTGTCCTCGTGCTCTTCGGCTTGACGTCCATCCTGGTGCTGTCGTATCGCACCATCACGACAATGGGAGGTTGGTCGTTCGCGCATATCGCCATCATGGGGATCGGCGGCTATTCCGTCGCAATCCTTACGAAGCCGCCATTCGACCTGCCGGTGCTCGTGGCGATCGTCGCAGGGGGTTTGTTCGCGGCGCTATTTGCGGGGCTACTGTCCTACCCCGTGCTTCGGACCCGACAATATTACTTCTTCCTGTCGACCTTTGCGGCGGGAGAGGCCCTGCGCCAATGCTTCATTCAGTTCCGGGAAATCACTGGCGGCACATCGGGCATCGCCTTCATAGAGCGACCCGAAATCCTGCCCAACCCGTCGTCGACGCTGGAGTTCCTATGCCTGGTGGCCGCTGTGCTGGTCTTGCTGGGCATCTTCTACGCGTCACTGGATGCCTCCGACACGGGGTTGAAGATCAAGGCTGTCGGCGAGGACGAGCCACTATCGTCGTCAATCGGGATCGATGCCTGGGCGTTGCGCGCCCTGGCGTTCATACTTGGCTCATTCGGCGCCGGAATAGCCGGAGGTTTATTCGCCACGTACAACGGCATCGTCTCGCCGTCGGACATCAATGCCATGCTGATGTTCAAGGTCGTCGCGGCCTGCGTGATCGGAGGCACGACCCGTTTTTCCGGTCCAATTCTCGGACTGTTGTTTCTTACGCTGATCGAAGAAACTTTCAGATTTGTCCCTGAGTTCGTTCCGATGATCTGGGGGGTGCTTGTCATCATCGCGATACTCTTCGGACAATGGGCGCGTGGCCGCCTCATGGCCTGGAGGACTAAGAATGCTTGAGGTCAACAATATAAGCAAGATCTTCGGCAGTTTGAAAGCGGTAGATGGAGTGTCGCTCAAGGTCGGACGGGGCGAGATCCGCGGCCTTATCGGGCCGAATGGTTCGGGCAAATCGACGACGATGAACTTGATAAGCGGAAGCCTGAAACCTTCTGCTGGTGACGTCAGCCTGGATGGTGTCCGCGTCGAAGGATTCGCCTCGCATCGTGTTGCCAGACTGGGCCTGGTTCGAACATTTCAGCTTACGAGGGTCTACACTTCGGGGACCCTGCTGGAAGCCGTGGCGCTCGGCGTCCGAGCTGCACATGGATCGGCGTGGAACCCCAAGAGATGGATACCGACCGGAGAGACCGCGAAGATCAATATTGCTGCGTTCGAGGCACTTGAGCGGATGGGCCTTGCATCACGCGCCAATGAACCTGCCGGTAACCTTCCAGGTGGCCTGAGGCGCGTCCTAAGCATCGCAACCGCGCTGGCGACCCGCCCTCGAATACTGCTCCTGGACGAACCGTTGGCAGGGCTGCATGCAACCGAAAAGGCCGAGGTCTCGACACTGGTGGAACAGCTGCGGGCAGATGGAATCTCGATTTTGCTCGTCGAGCACGACATGAAATCGGTGATGCGTCTCTGTGACAGGATCACCGTTTTGAATTTTGGCCGCGTCATTGCTGAAGGAACGCCTGACGAAATCGGACGTCATCCTGAAGTGATCAAGGCGTATCTTGGTCAGAAGAGGAATAGTGATGCTTGAGGCCAAAGATCTCGTACTCGAATATGGTGGCGTCCGCGCGCTCAATGGGATGAGCTTTACGGCCAGCACTGGGGAAGTGACTGCAGTTGTCGGCAGCAACGGCGCGGGAAAGACGACCCTGATGAATGCTATCTGTGGTCTCGTCAAACTCGCTTCCGGCGAGATCCGGTTGGACGGTGCAAGGCTCAATGGGCTCGCTCCGGATGAGATCGTGCGAAAAGGCATCTCGCTTGTGCCCGAGGGACGCGAGCTTTTTCCGAAACTGTCAGTCCTGGAGAACCTGTTGCTTGGCGCGACCGTTCGGCCTGACCCCGCAGTGCGGCGCAAGACGCTGGAGCGGATTTTTGAACTCTTTCCTGTGCTCGCCAACCGTCAAAAACAACAAGCCGGTAGAATGAGCGGCGGTGAACAGCAGATGCTGGCTTTCGGCCGCGCGCTGATGGCGCAGCCGAAAATGCTTCTGCTTGATGAGCCGTCCATTGGACTCGCCCCTATGGTCGAAGAGCAGCTCATCTCGGCCATCAGCGACTATTCGCGCGAAAACGGGATCGGTGTGTTGATCGTCGAACAGAACGCCATGCTTGCGCTTGAGTATGCACAACATGCTTATGTCGTTGAGCAGGGGCGCGTTGCATTGTCCGGGTCAGCAGCAGAGATAAGGGACGATCCTGCAGTCATAGCATCCTACCTAGGCTAGCTATCCCGAGATGCAGGACTTGTGTCGATGCCGCCATGCGCACTCATCGCGGCGCAACTAACCTCTCTCCCTCCTAGCGGGTTGGCGACAAATCTGGTTGTGCCCGGCGCCTCCATCGCATCGGTCTGGCATCTGTCCCGCGGCCGCCAAAATGTTTGATTTAAAGGAACTCGTCGATGATCGACTCACCCTTATTTCAGCCCAGCGCAGACCAAATTCACACGAGCGCAATCACGACATTTCGCAAATTCTGCGCGTGGACCTACAAGGCTGATCTACCCGACCATGATGCCTTTCAACAATGGTCAATCGATGAACGCGGGACTTTCTGGTCTGCCGTCTGGGATTATTGCGGCGTGATTGGACAGCCCGGGCCGCGCGATCTCATCAACGGCGACGTCATGCTCGACGCTCGCTTCTTTCCTGACGCCAGCCTAAACTTCGCCGAAAACCTCCTAATCAAGCATGGTCCCGAGGATGCGCTGATCTTCCGCGGCGAGGACAAGGTCAGTTACCGCTGGAGTTGGGATCAGCTCCACTCCTCCGTCTCCAAGCTGCAGCAGGCATTCCGCGCGATGGGGCTGGGCAGGGGCGACCGCATATCGGCGATGATGCCGAACATGCCGGAGACCATTGCCTGCATGCTGGCCGCCGCATCGATCGGCGCCATCTGGTCGTCCTGCTCGCCTGATTTCGGCGAACAGGGCGTGCTGGACCGCTTCGGCCAGATCGAGCCCAAGCTTTTCATCACCTGCGACGCTTATTGGTACAGTGGCAAGCTGCAGGATGTCGGCGACAAGGTCCGCGCCATGGCGCCGATGCTCGGCTGCCCGGTCATGGTGGTCAAATATGCCGGCGATGCCGAGGCGCTGGCCACATCGCTCGCCAATGCGCGGACCTTTGACGCCGCGACGATTCCTTACACCGCCAAGCGGGTTGAATACGAGAAACTGCCGTTCGGCCACCCACTCTATATCCTCTTCTCCTCCGGCACGACCGGTGTTCCGAAATGCATCGTCCATTCAGCCGGCGGCACGCTGTTGCAGCATCTGAAGGAGCACCGTTTCCATTCCGGTGTCGGCGATGGCGACAAGATGTTCTACTTCACCACCTGCGGCTGGATGATGTGGAACTGGCTGGCCTCGGGGCTAGCGAGCGGCGCAACACTCTGCCTGTTTGACGGCTCGCCGTTCGCGCCCACGGGCAACCTGCTGTGGGACTATGCAGCGGAAGAGAAATTCGCCGTCTTCGGCACCTCCGCCAAATACATCGACGCCATCCGCAAAAGCGGCATCGAACCCTTGAAGACACATGATCTCTCCGAGCTGCGACTCATTACCTCGACCGGTTCGCCACTATCTCCGAAGGGCTTCTCTTTCGTCTATGACAGCATCAAGCCGGACGTCCAGTTCGCCTCGATTTCCGGTGGCACCGACATCGTCTCCTGCTTCGTGCTCGGCAATCCGGTCAAGCCGGTATGGCGCGGCGAGATTCAGGGCCCAGGACTCGGCCTGGCGGTCGATGTCTGGGACGACGAAGGCAAGCCGGTGCGTCGGGAGAAGGGCGAGCTGGTCTGCACCCGCGCCTTCCCATCGATGCCGGTGGGCTTCTGGAACGACAAGGACGGCGCGAAATACCGCGCGGCGTATTTCGAGCGTTTCGACAATGTCTGGTGCCACGGCGATTTCGCCGAATGGACCGACCATGACGGCCTGATCATCCACGGCCGCTCGGACGCCACACTCAATCCCGGAGGCGTCCGTATCGGCACCGCCGAGATCTACAACCAGGTCGAACAGCTCGATGAAGTCGCGGAAGCCATCTGCATCGGCCAGGACTGGGACGACGATGTCCGCGTGATCCTCTTCGTCCGCCTCGCACCCGGGCTAGAGTTGGACGCCAATCTCGAAAAGAAGATCAAGACAAAGATCCGCACCGGCGCCTCGCCCCGGCATGTGCCGGCCAAGATCATCGAGGTCGCCGACATCCCGCGCACCAGGTCCGGCAAGATCGTCGAACTCGCCGTCCGCGACGTCGTGCATGGCAGACCGGTGAAGAACAAGGAAGCGCTCGCCAATCCGGAAGCGCTGGAGCTCTTTGCGGCCGCCAAAGCACTTCTCGCCAAGTAGATAATTATGGCCGCGTTGGGCGAAGTGTCTTTCCTTGAAAGTGTCGAAAGTTATATCGATCGAGCTTTTGGCCACCTCGATCTGCCGGAGGGGCTGGCGGACGGATACGCGCATGCAACTCCACCTACACGGTTCGCTTCGGTGGCCGTCTTCGTAGCTCGATCAACACCGCTGCAGCTAGTGGAGGCTTGATGACGACTGACTGACCCGGTGCTCGCTCGGGTCGGCCAGTGAGGGCGACCCGAAGTGTGAGAACAAGGGCGCCTTGCCTGAGATGCCCCAATTGCTTGCCGCTCGGTTGGCCGAAACAGCGCCTCCGAGCCAGCCGGCGGCGCTTTCAGTTTTGGCGTCGATGTGCACCGCATGATCGACTTGGTTTTTTCGCTCAAAAGCCTGAAGAATCGCCTGAAAACGCTATTGACTCGCGTTGATCTTTGATCAAGGATCATGTTGCCGATCAGCACGGGAAAGCTGGCGGCCAAAACCGGGAGACTAAAGATGAATCGTCGTGAATTCCTTGCTCGCCAAGGAGCGCTTCTTGGCGCCGTCGGCATGGCTGCAGTATATCCTTCAATGGGCGCGCGAGCGGCAGCAAGTGCCGGAGCGCTCAACGTCACGCTCAAGTTCCTCGGTTGGCAGGGTTACGACGACCCCAAGGCAATGGGAACGCTTGCTACGCAGGGTCTCACCCTGGATGCCCAATACATCACCGGCAATGCTGAGATTGTAACGAAACTCCGTAGCGGCGGAGTGGGGTCGATTGACGTTGTCACGCCCGGCATCAGTGCCGTCGAGCCCCTGATCAGGACAAAGCTGGTCGAGCCGATTGACGCGACGAAACTGCCAAGCAGCGAGCGCTTCTTCAGCCAGTTCCGTAACATGGCGTGGCAGCAGTCGGAAGGCAGGAACTATGCCGTCCCGGTGAGCTGGAGCGACTATCCGATGAGCTACCGCGCAGACCTTTTCAAGGATCTTCCTGAGAAATGGGCCGATCTCGGCGATGAGAAGTACCGCGGAAAGCTCATCACGCTGGATGATCCGGCAAACCTCTGGATCTTCGCACGGGCACTATTCAAATCCTCTGATTTCTCCAACATGACCAAGGATCAGGTCAGTCAGGCTGCCGAAGCTTTCATGCCGGTCAAGGCCAACCTGACTACGATTGCGCCAAGCTTTGGTGATATTGCTGACGTTCTGGCTCGCGGGGATGCACAAGCAAGTGTACTCGGATGGCGGTTTATCGACACCAAGCTGAAGGCGAAGGGCATCGATGGAGTGTCCTATGTTCCACCGGAAGACGGCACATTCCTCTGGTGTGACTCATACTGCATCGCCGCAAAGGCGCCGCATCTGGAGCAGACTTACGCGTTCCTCAATCAGATGCTTTCCGCAGAGGGCAACGCCATCATCGGCGCTGCAATCGGCTGTGGCGTTGTGAACGCCGAGGCGGTTGCGCTTCTGCCTGAGGATCAGCGAAAGCTTTATCCTTACGAAGATCTTCCGGCCTTCCTGGAAAAGAACACGTTCTATATTCCGCCGGCCCTTGAGGCCGAGGGTGGAATCGCAACCATGCGCGATTGGACCGAGGCTTGGGAACGAATCAAGCTGTCATGATCTCGCAGGAAGTTGGAAATTCCGCAGTCTCGGTCCAAGGGGTCACGAAGTTGTTTGGCACATTCACCGCCCTGTCGAGAATTTCGCTCGATGTGGCGCCTGGCCGCTTTGTCTCTTTGCTTGGTCCGTCAGGCTGCGGCAAGACGACGTTGATGCGCATCATCGCCGGGCTGGATCGTCAATCAACAGGGCGCGTTGTGATAGCGGGGAAAGATCTGTCGCTGACGCCGCCGCATCGCCGCCCTGTTGGTCTCGTTTTCCAGCGCTACGCGCTGTTTCCCCACATGACGGTAAGCCAGAATGTCGGGTTTGCGCTATCGCTGCAACGGGTGGAGAACAACAAGGCTGCCAATCGCATTGGCGAGCTTCTCGAGATCGTCAGGCTGAGCGCCTTTGCAGATCGCCCGATCGATCAGCTTTCCGGCGGCCAGGCTCAGCGAGTGGCGCTCGCGCGCGCTCTTGCTGCCGGACCACCGGTTTTGCTGCTCGATGAGCCGATGTCAGCACTGGACCTCAAGCTTCGCCAAGCGATGCAGCTCGAACTTCGGCAGCTGCAGCGTAGCATCGGCGCGACCTTCCTGTTCGTCACACACGATCAGGACGAGGCGATGGTCATGAGCGACGAGATCGTCCTTATGAACAGCGGAACCATCGTTCAACGTGGCTCACCTGAGGAGGTTTATAGCCGACCGAAAACTTTGTTCAGCGCAAAGTTTTTGGGGGAAGCGAACATCTTCACCGGGTCGCTCCGCCGTGAGGGAAATAAGTCCTTGCTTCAATCGGCTGATGTGAACATCCGCTTCGATGCTCACGATGATCGAGACACGGGAGCGGGCCTCGTCTGCGTCCGACCCGAGTCCATAAAGATTGAGGTGGCACCGAACGTCTCGTCTGTCGCGTCCGAGCCAAATTCGCTAACCGGACAGGTTAGAGAGGCAATCTTTCAAGGCGCATTCAGGCGCTATCTGGTCCAGGTCGGCGAGCAAAGCATTATGGTCCAGCAACCGGTTCTCCCCGGCGGAGGCGGCGCATTCTCGCAAGGCGACCGCGTTCTTCTCAGCTGGCCGGACAACTCGGTCGCGCAAATCGAAGACGACACCAATGGTTAGGCAGTTTTACCTCATGGCTGCGCCGGCCAGCCTCTTCATGGCCGTCTTCTTCATTATCCCATGCGGCGTGTTATTCGCGTATTCTTTCGGTAGCACAAGCTACGCCGATATTTCGTTCGGTACCTCGCCAGAGAATTACATCAAGATCTTCACGGACCCAATGTTCCGTGAAATTCTGCTGCGATCTCTTTGGATGGGATCGACGATCGGGCTGGCGTCAGTCGTGCTTGCGTTTCCGTTGGCATATGCGATCACGCTAGGCCCGCTTCGGCGGGCAGGGACCGTTATTCTGCTCCTGGTGATGGTCTCCCTGTTCACAGCCTACATCGTGCGGATTTACGCATGGCGGTCACTCCTCGGCCGCAATGGTGCGATCAGCCAGTTGCTGAGCTGGACGGGTGTCACCGACGCGCCATTGGAAACCTTCGCGTATAGCAAGGCTGCCGTGATCGTGACTTTGACAAGCATCCTCGTACCGATCGCGATAGTTCCGCTCGCTTCGGCCCTTTCCGGGGTGTCGGCGCAATGTATCGAGGCAGCGAAGAGCCTCGGCGCCACTTCGCTCGGTGCCTTTTTCCGGGTCACCGTGCCAATGGCCAGCCGCGGTATCGTGTCCGCGTTTGCGCTGACGTTCGTCATCGCAGCTGGCGATTTCGTCACCCCTCAACTTCTTGGCGGACCCAAGGCGCAGCTTGCCGGGAACGCAGTGGTCGGTCGATTTGGTCTTTCATTTGACTGGCCGCTCGGGTCCGCAATTGCGTTCAGCTTGGTAATTTCCATGGGGATATTCCTATGGGCGGTCACCGCTTTGCTGAGGCGTATTGGAATCAAGGATCGACCATGAACCAGGGACGTCTCTCGACTTTTGCGTTTAGTTTATACACGGCAATCCTGCTGGTATTTCTCTTCGCTCCTATCGCCATCGTGGTCCTTTTTTCCTTCGATGCGAAAGGACTTGCGGCTTTCCCTTTCGAGGGCCCGACGACGGAATGGTATATGTCTGTCGCGCGCGACCCGATCATGCGTAAGGCTGCGATCAACAGTGTGTTCGTCGCGCTCGGCACCACGATCTGCTGCATACTGATCGGCACTTCGGCAGCCTTCGCCATCGCCAGATTCAGATTCCGTCGCGCATCGCTGTTCGCTGGTTTGATGGCGCTGCCATTGCTCTTGCCGCACCTTCTGCTCGGGATCTCTTTGCTATCATTCTTCACGAGCCTTGGCATCGGTCTTTCGGTATGGACCGCTATCATCGGCCACGTACTGATAACTCTGCCATTCATGGTGTTCACACTCACCAGCCGAATTGCGAGCCTTGACCCGCAGATCCCCGAAGCAGCGGCAACACTGGGAGCGAACCCCGCTCAGGCATTCTACCGGGTCACGTTGCCTCTGATACGGAGTGCCATGGTAGGTGCGGCGCTTCTCGTTGTTGCGTGGTCGCTCGACGAGTTCAGCGTGTCGTTCTTCACGATCGGATCCGACAATACACTTCCGATCGTGATTTGGGGTCAGATGCGTGCCGGCGTCAGCCCGACGGTGAACGCGATTTCGGCGATAATGGTGCTCGCGACCATACTGCTGATCTACGTCGTGCACCGACTCTCCGACATCCGCTTCCAGTGAAGCGGATGTCGCCTCCCAGGGCGGCCCGAAAAGTCGCTTTTCGGGCCGTCGACTGCTGGCAGTCGCTTTGTGCGACGAACGGATACTGTCCGTTTCAACTGACATTTCCAAAGCGAGAAGATTTCCAGACATTTTCGTAGTGAGACGATCGAGCAAGCTAAGCAGGGGGACTGCGCAAGCCGAATGATAGCTCAACGACACCCGCGAGGGCACCCTGTCCGGGTGGCAGTTGTTGGCCTTGGAGAGGTGGCAAAGGTTAGCGAGAGCCCTGGAACTGTTCAGGCAAACCGAGCCACCTCTGAGGCTGACCATCAAGTGCCGCCCATCCGTCTCGACGGCAATGTGGCGCTTGCGCCCGACAATCTTCTTCTTAATAACCCCCGTGTTTAAGCTTGCTGAGCCTTGACCGACTGGCTTCTCTATTCGGCGATTTGAAGTCAAGCGCCTCCTAGTTCTTGTCGCTTCGTCGGCATTGGACGTCTTTCGCGGGGCCTTGCTTTTCTCCGGGATCGGCGCTCTGGCCCTGCCCTCTATGGGGATTCAGAAGAATGGGTGGAACAATCTGTCGAGCGGCTTGATTGCCGATGATGGGCAATCGAGCCAAGCCAGTCGACGAACTCACCTCATCCTCGTCCGCGAAGGACAGCTTTCCACCGTCTATCGGGGGCGATGTTTATCAATTGTTCAGCCGGCGACCGGCTTGATTTCCGTCCTGGTCCAGCGGAACTGTGTGCCGTCGCTCCAGATGCGATGCATGATCACCGCCAGCCGGCGGGCGAGCGCAACGATGGCTTTCTGCTGGCCGCGCCGCTTGGCGATGTCCATCGCCCAGGCCTTCTCAGCCAGGACCATTTCGTCACCCGCGTCAGCAGCGTCTGCGCGGCCTCGTAGAGCAACGTTCGCATCATGCCGTCGCCGCATAACGAGATCCCGCCCACCCGGCGGCTTTCGCCCGATTCATGGAGCGCCGGCGTCGGGCCCAAAATCGGACCGACCGCCTTGGAGTTGCGGAAGCGGTCGGGATATCGATCGTCGCGGTGTAGGCCAGCGACACGACGGGGCGGCACCGGGGGATCGACTCAGCCGGCGGCAAACCTCATCATCCCGGACGATCGCCAGAAGCTTGCTATGCAGGGCGGCATAATTCTGGGGCAGCTTGCGGCGCGCGTCGAGCAGCGGCTCGACGATCTCGACCAGATCGGGCATGCCTTCGGTGAGCTCGCGGATCCGCTCCTCGAACTTGACCGAACCGACCATGCCGACCTTGAGCCCAAAATTGCGCAACACTTGCGCGCCGTCAGCAGCGTCCGACGCTTTCTGGCTCGTCAGTCGTCAGGGTCTTGACATGCACCGGGCGAACAGATTGACCCGCATCATCTGCGCGATGCCGCGCGCCTCATTGCGGTCGGTCTTGTTCGGCTGCGCCTTCAGGAAGGCGTTGACGTGGGCGTCGCAATGCAAACCACTGGCAAGCCGGCTTTGGCAAGCCCCTCGAACAGCCATTGCGACAAAGCCCGGCTTCAAACCCGACGCGTTCCAACCGCCAGGCGGGATCCTTGAGCTAGCGGTCTCTTTCACCGAAAAATCCAATCCTGCACAATGTTTGACGCTACGCTTCTCCTTCCTGATGGCTTGTGGCTGTTTGCAACCGACCACCTTTTATCATCAGCTCCAAGCGCAGCACCTTGATGGCATCACCGCCAAACGATGAGGCTCAAGCCGAATACCGATCTGTCGATCACACCAGCAGTAGGACTGGCCTCGCACCCAGCCCGCTCGCGATCCAGCATCAGCGCCAGGTCATGGATGGTTTGGAACAGAAAGCGCCGCGCCAACTCGCGGAACCAACCGTAGACCGTCTGCCACGGCCCGAAATGGATCGGCAGCATCCGCCAACCGCAACCGGAACGGACCAAGTAGCGCACGGCGTTGATCACCTTCCGGCGGACGGCCGCGACGCCCGGGCCTGAGCATTAGCGGCGCGATCAGCTCCCATTCCTCGTCCATCACATCGGGCGGTGGCGCTTGGTTTTCTTGGCGATCTTGGCCATTCGCCCGCGGCTCTGCTCGGTCAACATCCAGAGTTTGAATCATAAATCACTTCACCGCAAAACCCCACACCGATTTTCCAAACGGTCTCTGAACGTATGATGTCGAGCAGCTCCCATCTTAATAAATACGTAATATAAATTAACAGAACTTAATCTCGGTCCCTGAAAATATCATGATAAAAATGCGACATGGGTTAAGGGCAGAGGCGACAGGGTATGACCGGTTTTGCCGATCTCGAATTTGACGCTCTATCTGCTCGTTCACGTGGATTTTTTACCGATGTTGAGTTACATGATTCCGGGCTCGCCAATGCGATCTTGGTGCGCGGCAGGTTTGATCTCAAAAGCTATACGGACGACCTGTTTAACCTGCTGGCGTTACACTGCCCTGCCAGTCTGTCCGCAGCGGTGACCATACGCCGTGCTGAGTTTTTAGCCGGGCGAGCGATGGCACAGGCCGCATTGCGGGCGCTGGGTCAAGCCGCTGCTGAGATTCCAATCGGCCTGGGCGGGGCTCCACTCTGGCCTTCCTCTTCCGCTGGGTCGATAACGCATGCCCGCGGGCATTGCGCTTGTTTCGCCATCGCCAATGGAAACTGGCGGGCAGGTGTCGACGTTGAGGCGCTGGCCAGCGGTCATGCCCTGGATGCGATCCTAAACATGACCATCAATGAGGATGAGCGCGCCTTGATCGCTCGACAAGTCGTCCTATCTCCAGAACGGCTGGCGAGCTTGGTTTTTTCGGCTAAAGAAACACTTTTCAAAGCGCTCTATCCTGTGGCAAGGCGCCTTTTCGGATTCGACTGTGCAGAGTTACGAACGACGCCTAGGAAGGGGCAAATACGACTGCATCTAACACAAACTATCTGTCCCGAATTGCTCGAGGGCCAGCACTATGACATTCGCTTTAGCATCGCGGCTGGCCATGTGTTGACCTGGTTGGCAGTAACAAACCAGCATATATCAATGTAGCGGCTCCGCCTGGTACATTGTTAAGGCTGCCGAAGCTTGGGAACCAGAGCGCTGGAGATGGCGGCTGCCGTCGGCCGCCGCTGCCGGAAATCTCGGCGGCAGGTGCCCATCGATCAGGATGGAAAAGTGCGATGATGACGGTCCCAAGCGTATTCAAAGTCATGAAAAAAGATACTGGATCGCGAGCCAGGAGCAACCTTAGCCTTCCCCAAGGCCACTCAAGCATTACAGCCGCAAATTTCGTTTGATATGTGCCCTTCTGGGAAGGGGCTTGGTGAGCGCGTCTCCAGCAGGATCACGCGATCGTATGAGCCGGTTCGATGCGTTGCTGTGCCAAGCGGTTTGCGATGCGGCGCACTTCGTGCATGGACCAGCGGATCAGCGCTTGGGTGGGCTGGTGCCCCGCCGTTTTCATGCAGCGCGTGAAACGTGTTCACAGGGCCTTCGAAGCACCCATTCCTGGTTTTGGAGATCATGCCAAATGGCGACAAAAAGCTCGAAATACGAAATACCACCATTGAAGGCTTCCCCGAGTTCGACGATTGAGCATGTCTATGCCGAACTGAAGAACGCTTTGATGGCCGGGGAATTTTCGCCCGGGCAGCCGATGCGTCTCAAGGAACTGGCTGTCGCATTCGGCACCAGCCACATGCCGATCCGCGAGTCGCTCAACCGGCTCAGCGGCATCGACATACTCGAACGGGCGCCGCGTCAGTCCGCGCGCGTTCCAATGATCACTGCTGAAGGCCTACGCGATCTTCTGGCAGTGCGCCTTCTGAATGAAAGGCAGGCCATAGTCTGGGGCGCGAAGAAATCTGCTGGGAAGAGCTTGAACTATATCAGAGAAATCAACGACAAGATGTATCTGCTCAATCTGGAGAAGAACGCTGACGTGAAAACGTATATAAAGCTGAATCAACTGTTTCATTTTACCGTTTACAATCTCTCTCAAAACCGGGTCTTGATGAACACGATCGAGGCGCATTGGCTTCAGGCGGGCCCGGTCCTCAGCCTCAGGCGAAAGGAACCCAAATTTGTTCCGGGCCACCACAATCATCGCGAAATCATCGACCAGCTGGAGAAGGGCAACGGCTTGGCTGCCGCCGACGCCCTCGAGCGCAACATCATGGAATCGCATGAGCAGATTTTTGCGATTCTTGACCAGTCCGACCTGAAGGATCGTACGGGAAATCGGGTCCCGGCCTAGGAACGCGGAATCGAACGGCCGCTCCTTTCGTACGCCTCTGGCGAAGGCCCCCCGTGAGATCATGGCAAGCGAGGCTGCGCTTTCGCACTGCGCTTAAATGTAAGGGTCCGTTGTAGAAAGGGGTGAGTGATTCAGTTATTGTGATCCTGTCGGATTGCTTAGAGTTGCGGAACCCTGGGGGCAACCCTTATTTCTACCGGAGCGGAACCCGCAGCATCGTCACCCGCAACCTATCGTGAACCGCTATGGCCATGGGCCAAGATTGACTAAAGAGCCGTGTGCGCTGAAAGGTGCACGTACGTTGCTCGCCACGACAGGCCCGACATCTTCAAAACTGACTAACAGGGGAGCAACTTCCCGAGCTTCGCCTCCACGGCCACGCTGAAGGACGCCGGCATCCGCATACCCATGGACGGGCGCGGCACCGGATGAACAACGTCGTCACCGAGTAGTTGTGGCGCGGCCACAAATACGAATGCGTCTTCCTTATGGGTTCGAAACCGGCAGCGAGCTACCCGGAGGATGGACAACTGAATGCGGCGACACCCGCAGACCTCGGCCGAAATATTAAGAAAATGTGAAGTTTTGGTGAATGGATTGACCGTGTAACTTGCCGCGCATACATCAAAGCGAAGCTATTTAGCAATGTCCTCGCATTCTGAGGGAAAACATGCAGAGTTTAAAAAAGGCCGCAGGCCCTTCAGATCGGACCATTGCAGCGTCAGTGCTTTGGTATGCATCCGAATTTCCTCGTCGTCCTGCTGTTATTTTCGGAACAGAAGCGATCAACTACATGGATTTGTGGCAGCGAGCCTGTGAGATAGCTCGCGCCCTAAAAACTGGACGTGAAGCGGGTTTGGACCGCGTCGCCCTTCATTTTCCCATCGGCATTGACCGGATCGCGGCGATCCTCGGTTGTCAAATCCTGGGTGTTTCCTACGTTCCCGTGGAACCAAATCTTCCAGAGCGTCGCATTCGCGCGATGCTTGCGCAAGCGGATCCGAGCGTGCTCCTCAGTTCATCGGCGGTCTATTCGGCGATCATCGAGGATGTTTCGTCATGCTCGGCGGTGATGGTCGAGGACGTTGGAGTGGGCGCAGCCGATGATGAATCGTTGAACCGAGATTTGGCGCTGCCGCCGAAGTCCGGTGGCTACGTTATCTTTACCTCGGGATCGACTGGCAAGCCGAAGGCAGTCGACATGGGAGGGGCAGCACTTCAAAACCTCGTGGACTGGCAGATCGAGCTTTCGACCCTGTCGGACAATGCGGCAACGGCTCAGTTCGCCCCAATTTCGTTTGACGTATCGTTTCAGGAGATCTTCTCCACGCTCTGTTCTGGTGGCCGTATCGTCATCCTAACGAATGAACAGCGGATCGACCCCGATTTGCTTTCGGACGAGATACAGCGTGCCCGGGTGGAACGATTGTTCCTGCCATTTATCGCTCTCCAACAATTGGCGTCGAATTGTGTGGAGCGCAATCTTTTTCCCGACAGTCTGCGGGAGATCCACACCGCCGGCGAGCAACTCGTGGTCTCTTCCGCTTTGCGCGAGTTCTTCAGCAAGCTCCCCGAGTGTCGGCTCTTCAATCAGTACGGTCCCTCCGAGACACACGTCGTCACCTGTCACGAGCTTGATAGCAATCCAGCCGAATGGCCTAGGTTACCGCCTATCGGTCGGGCTCTGCCGAATGTCGAACTCATTATTTTAGGTGAAGATGCCCGACCGGTGAGGTCACGAGAGGTGGGAGAGCTCTATGTTGGTGGCGTTTGCCTCGCGCAGGCTTATTTCCAGGATAAGGAGCGAACAGAGGAACGCTTCGTGACTATCGATATTAACGGCACGCCAACGAGATTGTATCGGACCGGCGACTTTGCGACGTCAGATGAAAGTGGTTGTTTTTTCTTCTGTGGTCGCCGTGACCACCAAGTCAAGATCGACGGCTATAGGGTTGAACTTGGAGAAATTGAGAGCGTTATAGCGGATCACCCGGACGTAGCCGAAGTCGCCGTGGTTTTCGAGCGCGATGCAAATGGAACGGGACGACTGATCGCCTGCCTAACGAGCAAAGATGGGGCGTCAACCGACTGTCTCGAGACAGTAGTTCGCGCCCATGTCCGTGAGATGCTTCCTGGCTACATGGCGCCGGACCGTGTCCAGATCATCGGCGCGATGCCTAAAACGGCGAGTGGCAAGGTCGATCGCAAATCAATCGCCGAAAAGCTGTGTGCCGAAAAGGTCAAGACCTCGGCACCGCCTGTCGAGAAGCCTGCCAGTGCCACTACGAGCGGATCGGCGAAGGACGGCGATCTGTGCGGCGCGATCACCTCTCACTGGCGGGAGCTCCTGGACCATCCCTCGCTCGCGGATTCGGATAACGTGTTCGATTTTGGCGCGCGTTCGATCATGATCCCGGAGCTTCAGCGCCGCCTTCGCCGCCAATTCGGGATTAACATGTCCGCGATCTTGGTCTTCCGGCATCCTTCGCCGAGGGGGCTTGCCGACTTTTTATCGCGAAGATCGGCGAAGGGCGATGCATTGAACACGACGTTGGCTGGTCTCGCAAACCGGCGTGTGTCGACCAAAAGACGCGCTTCTCCGCGCTGATCCTGCGCACCGATGACCCGCTCCAGCAGACCAGATTAACGCGCTCCGGAAGCCAAAGAGCAGATAAGCCGGAGCAGCGACGAGGTGAAAATGAACGGCCCCATTCACAGAGCTACCCCCATCGCGATTATTGGCATGGCCTGCCGGTTCCCCGATGCTGATACGCCCAAGGCGTTCTGGGAAAACATTATTGCCGGACGCGAGAGCGTTCGTCAGTTGTCGGATGTTGAACTCGCCGGCGCGGGCGTCGAGCCCGAGGAGTGGGAAGCGGTCGATTATATCCGCCGCGGCGCCCCACTTACGGGCCTCGGCTACTTCGACGCTGACTTCTTCAGCATCACGCCTCGTGAGGCGGCTCTCCTCGATCCGCAGCACCGACTATTCCTGGAAAACATTTGGCACGCCATCGAAGATGCTGGCTACGCCGTCCGTTCGACCGAGATGACAACGGGCATCTATGCCGGCTCCGGCCCGAACAGCTATTTCGCCAGAAGCGTAGTCGGCTCGCACGATTTCAGCAAGGAAGGCATGCTCGACACCATGTCCGGCTTCCAGGCCATGCTGGGAAACGACAAGGATTACCTGGCGACTCGGGCGGCCCATCGCCTCAACCTCATCGGTCCCGCCATCAACGTCCAAACAGCTTGTTCAACCTCACTCGTAAGTCTCCATCTGGCCTGCAGCGGTCTGCAGAACGGCGAATGCGACCTGGCGCTGGCGGGCGGTGTCACGGCAATCATTCCCGAGGGTGCGGGCTATCGCTATCAAGAGGGCATGATCTTGTCCCGCGACGGGCACTGCCGTCCGTTCGATGCCGAGGCCAGCGGCACGGTGTTTTCGAGTGGCGTCGGCGTGCTTGCGCTTCGACGTCTCGATGACGCGCTTGCCGATGGTGACACCATCCACGCTGTTATTCGCGGGTCGGCGATCAACAATGATGGAAACGACAAGATCAGCTTCTCGGCACCGAGCATCGAGGGCCAATCGAGCGTCGTCGCAAGAGCACTCATGAACAGTTCGCTCGCGCCGGAAACGATCTCCTACATTGAGACGCACGGAACGGGCACGAAACTGGGTGATCCGATCGAGATCGAAGCCCTCAGCGAAGTCTTCGCCGGTTTGCCGGCGGACGCCGCGCCGATTAATCTTGGTTCGGTGAAGGCCAATATCGGCCATACGATCGCCGCTTCCGGCGTCGCGGGTGTTATCAAGACGGTCATGGCACTGAAGTCGCGAACCTTGCCGCCGGCGGTCAATTTCAAGACGCCCAATCCGGAGATCGACTTCGATCGCCTTCCTTTCGCCGTGCCGGCGAGCGCTGTGCCCTGGACGTCCGAGGGTCCGCGGCGCGCGGGCGTCAGTTCGTTCGGCGTGGGCGGAACGAATGCCCATGTCATTTTGGAGGAAGCACCGAGCGAGACGAACGGTTCATCTCAGCCGGACGATGCGCCGCACCACCCCGACGTGCCTCGTACGCTAAACATTTCGGCACGCACGCCACAGGCCCTGGGCGCCATGGCCAAGAGTTTTGCCTTGCGACTCGATACGGCACAGCCCAACGAGCGCGACGCCATCTGCTTCACCGCGAACACCGCCCGCCGCGCTTTTGAGTATCGGAGTTTCGCGACCGGTCGGACAACCAGGGGGTTGGCCGAGAGTCTTCGCGCAAGCGATTATGCCCGCGTCGATGTCTCCAAACACGTGGTTCCCGCCGCCCTGTTCACCGGACAGGGCGGCCAGGGCGAAGCTATGGGGCGCGGACTCTACGAGAGCGATCCGATCTTCCGCGAAGCCTTCGACGCCTGTGACGCGGTGGTCGCACGGCTTCGAAAACACGGATTGGGCGAGATCCTTTACGGTGATAGGACGCTCGCCCATTTCGTTCACGATACCGAATATACCCAGCCCGCCTTGTTCGCGATCGAACTCGCACTCGCCCGAGTTCTCGAGGCTAGGGGCTTCGTCCCAGAGATCGTCATGGGCCACAGCATCGGAGAATACGTGGCGGCCCATCTTGCCGGCGTGTTCTCGCTCGAGGACGGGCTGAAGCTGATCACCAAGCGCGGCGAACTGATGGGGCAGCTTCCGCGCAATGGCGGTATGGTCGTCCTGACGGCTGATCCGGACACAGCCCATCAGATGATCCGGAACGCCGAAGTCAAGCTCGCCATCGCGGCCGAGAACGGACCAGCCAGTACGGTGGTCGCGGGCGAGACGGACGCGCTTGAAACGCTGATCAAGGTCGCCAAGGGAAAAGGCGTCCGCACGACGCAGTTGAAGGTTTCGCACGCCTTTCATTCCCATCTCATGGATCCGATCCTCGAGCAGTTTGAGGCGTTCGCGAGCACCCTCGATTTTTCCAAGCCCGACGGCCGACTGATCAGTGCTAAGACGGGTCAGATCGCCGGCGAGGAAGTCGCTGATGCGCGCTACTGGACCGACCACGTTCGCCAGCCCGTCCTGTTCCATCGGGGCATGATGACGGCAAAGGAAATTGGGGCGAATCTCTTCCTTGAAATCGGACCGCACCCGGTCCTCACTCCGATCGCGCAGGCGGCCCTAGATGGCATTGCCTCGCCCTCGCAATTCGTTTCGAGCCTCAATCGCACCCGCAATGACGAAGAGGTTCTCGCCGAGACAGCCGGCCGCCTTTTCCTGGCCGGCCTTACGATCAATACGCTCACCGATCTGCCGGAAAATGAACGCCGGCTCGTCGATCTTCCTATCTATCCCTTCGAGCGTCAGCATCACTGGATCGACACGAAAGCGAGCGACCGGCTGGCATGGCACTGCCGCCGCGAATGGCACGTGGAAAAGCAGTCGGCGCCGCAATCGCCGAAAGCCAAGGCCCTTTGGATTATCCTGGGCAATGCCCTCGGTCTCGCCGGACGCTTGGCTCAGGCCATCGAGGCGAAGCGGGAAGGGCCGGAACAGACAGCGGTCGTTCTTTCGAATGTCGAAACATGTCTCACTAGCGGTGTGCTCGACGCGCATATCGCGGGGATCATCGTCACCCCTGAGAACGCGGAAGGCGCCTCAAGTGGACAGATCGGCGAGGCGGCGCACAGTCACGCCGCCACCCTCATGCAGTTCGTCCAGATGGTTCAAGCAGCCACCAAACATGGCAATCTGGCAAAGGCGAAGATTTGGGTCGTCGGCCAGTCCGGGCGTGCCGTGCCGCAAACAGACAGGCCAATTCCGCACGCCGCTCGTCCAGCCTCACTGGTCAGCGCCTCACTGCATGGCATGGCGATGGTGCTCGCGAGCGAACAGCCAGATCGGTGGGGGGGTGACATCGATCTCGGCGCGGAGCCGAGCGACGCAGAAATCGCGGTCGCGATCGGCATTCTCCTCGCTGGCTCTGGGTCGGAGACCGCCTACGCCGTGCGCGGCGAGGAACGCTACGTCCTGCGCCTAAGCGAAAGCGGCGATGTCGGTACGGATTGCGCGGTCGATCCGCAGAAGACCTATCTCGTCACCGGCGGGCTTGGCGCTCTCGGATCGCTAGTGGGCGAATGGCTGATCAATCGCGGTGCGCGCCGCCTCGTGCTTCTCAACAGGGACATCGCGGACGGCGCCAAACAGGAACGGCTCGAAACCCTGCGCCGTTCAGGCGCTGAGATCGCGGCGCATGCGGTTGACATCGCTGACCAGGTCGGAGTCGAGCGAATCCTGGGCGATCTCTCGGAGGCGGGCCATCAACTCGGCGGGATCATCCACACCGCCGGCATCGTTCAGGACGCCACGCTCGGATCGATAGAGGAGGCGAGCGAACTCGAACGCGCACTCCGGGCCAAGCTCCAGGGCACGCTCGTTCTCGACAATGCGAGCCGTCGCTTCTCACCCGACTTCTTCGTCTGCTTCTCCTCGGTTAGCGCGCTTCTCGGTATGAAGGGCCAAGCGGCCTACGTTGCGGCCAATGCTGCCATGAACCGCATCGTCGAGGGCCGCAACGCCGAGGGTCTGCCAGGCGTCAGCATCGAATGGGGTCCGTGGGCGGAAACCGGTATGGCATCCGGTCTCGACGAGCGCCTGCGCAAGCGCCTGACCGATTTCGGCCTGCTCGCAATCCGCAACCGGGAGGCGCTCGAGCGGCTGGAGGGCCTGTTCGCCTCAAATGGCACGCTCACCGCAGCGCCGATCCTGTGGCGACGTTTCGCCAAGAAGCAGTACGGGGAGACGCCGGCTTGGCTCGCGCCTCTGTCGAATGTGCAGAAGAATCCGCAGGAGGCCAATGTCGACGAAGCGACAGATCCACTTGCGCGGCGCTTCGGCTCGGTCGCACCGAGCGAACGCGGTCAGGCGATCGAAAGCTTCCTGCGCGGAGAAGTCGCCCGTGTGCTCGGCATGGCCGATCCGGACAGCCTGCCGATGGACGAAGCACTCAACCAGATGGGATTCGACTCCTTGGCTACAATTGAGTTGCGCAACGAACTCGCCAAGGCCGGCATCAAGGTTTCGCTTCAGAACCTCGTGATGGGTGCCTCTATCGCGGAGATCGCGGCCTATACTGAGACGCAGGTGACCGCCGCTCTCGGGGGCGTTGCGGATGGCGAGGCGGTACTGACCGCGCCGGTCGCGGCCAACAGCGCCCAGGGCTATGACAAGAGCGTGGTGATCATTCCGCGTCCGAAGCCTGACGCGCCGATCCGTCTGATCGGCTTTCCCTATGCCGGCGGCGGCCCGCTCGTGTTCCAGCGCTGGATCGACAAGATGCCGGATCACATAGAGTTCGGCATCCTGCAGATGCCAGGCCGCAGCGCGCGCCTGGAAGAGGGGTTCTGGATGCGGATGGAGGACATGGTCGACGGCATCGTGCCGGAGATACTGCCCTTCCTTAAGGAAAAACCCTTCGCCTTCTTCGGGTTATGCTATGGCGGCGTCCAGGCCTTCGAGGTTGCCCAGCGGGTGCGCCGCGATCACGGGCTGGAGCCGGAATACTTCTTCGTGGCCGGTGGTCGCTCGCCACAGATCTACAATGACGACCAGTTCGCCATCGACGTCCAGCAGTTCAATCATGAGACCGGCAAGGCCGAACACGAACTCGACGAGAGCGAGTTCGTCGAGATGCTAAAGGAGGTAAATTTCGCCAACAACAAGGCGCTGTTCGAAGATCCCGAAATGCGCGCGATGATGCTTCCGATTATCCAAGCGGACTACGAGATCAACAACGCCTATCGCTATGGTTCCCATCCCCCGCTCGACGCCCCAATCACAGCGATAGGAGGCCGCATCGACCCCTATGTTACGGGCGACCACATTATCGGCTGGAAAGAGCATACCACGAAACAGTTCAAGGCGCATTTTTGCGCCGGCGATCACTTTTTCATGGAACATCAGAGCGAAGTCCTTACGCGCATCGCGATCGAAGACCTTGAGCCCGTCGTCCAGCGGTTGGCCGCAGAGGGCGTGCGCCAGCTGGCGGGATGACCTGACCCCGGCTTCGAGCTAAGACAGATGCTTCCCCATGCTCGCCGCTCGGCCGAAAAGTGGAACGACCTCCACAATGACTTTGGAGTGGTCCACTCGCAGTTCTGCGTTCTCTTTTTAGAAAAGAGTCGTCTTCAGCGATAGTTCGATGCCGACCGCCGCTGTGTTTTCGAAGATGTTTTTAAGCATCTTCTGGGCGCCTTCAGCCTCCGGCGCGACTCTGAGAAGAGCGCCTGCCCACTGCTCGGTCATTTGCGCGAACACTTGCAGCTGATCGGTGGCTTTACCGAAAGCAGGACGGAGCCGACAATCGTCCGGCCGTAAGCCGATCATGAGGCGAGGAGGCCGGCAAGCAGGCTTGCCAGCAGAAAGCCGAAGCGAGCAATCCCCGCAATCGCGACTTGACATAGTTGAAGCCGATGTGTCGAAGCCTTTCTATGAGTGTCGCAGTCTTTACAAAAGTCCTGGCGCTTTGCTGTTTGTCTTCCCATCGGCCTTGGCTGGTGGGATACCCCTTCTACGAAAATGAATATACCTAAAATTTGATTATATTCGGTTAAATTAACTTACATAACAGTCATCCCTGTTGTAGCAAAATTTATTTCTTGCTGAAACCTATGCCTCGTCTTGCTCGTTGTCAGGACAGCACTGCTTGGAATTCGTAATACGGCAAATTAAAGGGAGGCCTCACATGACAAAAATGTTTAAATGTCTAACTGGCAGCATTCTCAGCGGAGTCGTTATCGCCGTTCTTTGCATGCCGGCCAATGCCGCTGGAATTAGTATAGGTGGCGTAGGCGGAGTATCCGTCCGGGGCGGGAGCGCTAGCGCCAACGTTGGCGGTTCCGGTGCACCAGCAAACGGTAATGCCAATGCCTCAACCGGTGCCAACAGCGCCCACGCGACTGCCTCAATCGGCAGCTCTGGCGTGACGCCTGCCTCGGAGGAACAAGCGGAGTTGCCAACGTAACTCTCGGGACCGACAACGCCACCGCAGCGGTCGGTACCGGGACTGGCTTGGGTGCCGGCGTTGGCGTCGGGACCACTCCATCGACCATCGGGACTCCCAGCAGCTCCAATATGCCTAGCATCTCTGGCAACATATCGAGCGGCCAGCTGGCGCGCATGAAGAAGCGCTGCATCGATGTCATCAACAACGAAGGCACGTATGATAGCGACCTGCGTCAGCTTTGCTTGCAACTCGCGCGGCGCTGAAGAGAGGACCTGTAACCTTCTGGAGCTGCTGACACTCCAGCTTCGAAGGAGGAGGCCCGCTGCGCGCGAAAGGCGCGGCGGGCTTTTCGTGAGATAGCACAACTGTCCAGCGTATCCCCCGCCTCGCCCGGGGCTTTACGGAAGCATGCAGGCACTCTTTTCCGCCCGAGGATTCAGCTCGGGCCGAGGGCATGCCGCAAATTTCCTAGTTCCGAAAGGAGCCGCTGCCCAGCGGCTTGGAGTGATTTGACGGTTTCTTCAGCTTCGTTCTCTTCGATAACAAGGACCGTACGTTGCGGTTGCTTTGATCGGAAGGCAAGCGTTCGCAAGACGAGCAACCAACCGCCTCGTTGGTCGAGCACGACTTTGCCGACTCCGTGGCCCAGCGACGTGCGCAGGCCCTCATGCGTGCGGAAGGCCGATAGTGCCGCTGCGGATGCCTTTCCGTCCAAAGCGAAAGCTCCGGCTGGTCCGGTCAAAGCAGCCAATTCTTCGAACCGTTGCCCGACCACATGGGCAATTTTACGACAGTGCCACGCTGCGATACATTCGCTAGCACCAAAAGCGTCTCCTTTGTATCGCGTCCGTGAGGGTTCTGGAGTTGGACGCGGGTTTCACTTGATCGCGTGTGCCAAGCCCAGATCGACCAGGGCGTAGTCGTTCCGCAGATGGATGCATGGGTCGCCCGCGCGAACCACTGGCCGAGCGATCCTTTGACTATCACTTTCACGCAATGGTCTCCACGATCTCATAGCGCTGGATCAGCGGTCCAATCCCTTCGTTGAGTAGGGTCAGGACGTCCTGCGCTGTCGGAGCGAGGATTTCAATCCGCTCGATGCGAACCGGACTCCATGAAGGTTCTTCCTCCTCATTCGAGGTGACTTCGCGGCGGAGTTCGCTCACGGCCTGCCGCACCTCGTCCAGTTCCGCAAAAAAGAAGCCCGGGGTTCCAGTGTCTTTCCAGCGGTCTTCGTTCAGCTCAACCTCAAGTGAATAGGTATACAAGATCATGGTTCGGCCGCTCCTGCTGTATGCCCCGCCGGATGCTACAATTGCCTGTCTTGCCGCCGAAGATCAAATCCCCCGAAAACGTCGATCTCACGCAACACCGAGCGAGACAGGCTTTCCGTCTGAAAGGCCGAGGCCGCTCCTCTGCCCAAGGTGCGTCCGGAACCCAGTCTGATTGAATTCCGAGCGCCTTTTTGCCGCCGAGGGGCGCTCGCTGCGTCCTCAGTGGAAACCGGAAGCGTAAACGACACACTAGCCAGACAAGGTTCCAGAACAGTCGCCAAGAGAGAAAGAAACGCAAGAGTGACCGCATGGTTTTTTCTTACGAAACCCTCCCCGTAGCATCTTTAATTTGCGCTAAATGATTATCGAAGAACGCAACCATCCTGGTGAGCTAGCATCCCCGCAGCAGGTACACGATCTGGCGGAAGAATACCGCAAGGCGGCAAACCATCTCCTTCAACTCGGCCGACCCGGCAAGCCGCTTACCAGAGCGCCGTTCAGATTGGCGGCGATCCATGCGTTCGGTCGGTCCCGGCGACTGGCAGGGACGCAATAACGGCATGGGTTCCATGACGGTTGTTTCCTTATGGAATGGCGGTCTCTTGCCTCAGCATTTTCGGTTCGCCATGCCGACGCTGGTTCTCGTGCTGGTGGCTAGTGGTAAAAATCTGACACTTGGTACCCGATGCAGAATACCTCTTCCGTCCCCGATGCGGACGTTCACTCGCCCTTGGCCGAACTCACGCCCATGACCCGAAGCTGACTTACGCACGGCGCGACATGAGGGACTGCTTTGCGCCCCATGACGGCCATAGGAGCATCTTTTGCCTCCGCTCGGAAGCGGACGCCGGAGAACAACCAATAGTCAATACGAAGCTGGAGCCTGCGCCAAAGAGATGCCGAGGAGCGTGCAGCAACTAAAACGCCTGCCATATTGCCCCGTCGGGCTGCTATCGGTCCGACACCGTCGGCTAGCGCGCACCTTTTTTAGAGCTTGGATAGGTTTTGCCGATATCTATCGGCAAAAGGAGCCGGAAAGTCATGAACGAGATCTGGCACTCACTCCTCGCCAACCTTGCCCTGGTCTCCATCCTCGTGGTCGCCTGGGACCTTGTGGCGGATTTCACCGGTCGTCTCTCGCGGCGGATGCAGTCGTTGCTTCTCGGCGTGGTCATGTGCGTGGGCGCGATCATTTCCATGGCGACGGCCCTGTCCGTCTCCGGCTTCGTCGTCGATCTGCGCGCCGCTTTTGTCGGCGCCGCCGCCTTCTTCGGCGGGTGGCCGGCGATGTTCATCGCGACCGCCGGCTCCATTGCTTATCGGTTCTATCTTGGCGGGCAGGGCGCCAGCGTCGGCGTCATGAGCATCCTGATCACCGCCGTGGTCGGTCTGGCATGGCACCACATCGTGGCCGCCAGGTCGCGCACCATGTTCGACATACTTGGCCTGGGCGTGTCGGTCTCGCTGGCCGGGCTGATCACCCTACTGGTCATCCCCCCGCAAGTTGTCGCTGGCTTTGTGCAGCAGAGCACGTTCCCGTCGCTGGTTTTCCGCTTCCTCAGCACCTTCATCATCGCTGTGCTGCTCGATCGCCAGCAGCGGCGGAGCGATCTCGCCATGTCCAACATGATCTACCGAGCCATGGTTCGCGAGCTGCCGGATAGCCTCAACGTGAAGGATGTCGACGGCCGCTTCATCGCGGCCAATCCAGCCACCGCCGAACTGGTGCGCGCCGCCTCGGTCGAGGACCTTATCGGCAAGACGGATTTCGATTTCTACCCCAAGGACGTGGCCGAGCGCTTCAGGCAGGATGAAACGGGCGCGCTGGAGGCCGGGCAGACATTGCGCATCGACCAGCCTGCTCTCCTACCGGACGGCAGGCAGGGCTGGCTTTACACGCTGAAAGCACCTTTCCGCGACGAGGCCGGCAAGATCGCCGGCGTCATCACCTACAACCGCGACATCACCGAGCAGAAGCGAAACGCCCAGCTCAAGAATGACTTCATCTCGACGGTCAGCCATGAATTGCGCACACCGCTGACCTCCATCCGCGGGTCACTCGGCCTGATCGCGGCCGGCGTGGCGGGCGAACTGTCGCCCAAGGCCGCCAATCTCGTCAACATCGCCCACAAAAACAGCGAAAGGCTGGTCATTCTCATCAACGACATCCTCGACATGGAGAAGATCGAATCGGGCGTGATCGCCTTCAAGATCAGGCAGGTGCCTGTGCGTCCGGTCCTGGAGCAGGCCATTGCCGCCAGTTCCAATTACATGGCCGAGAGCAGGATCCGCATCGTTCTGGTCGACGATGCCCCGCGCGCCGAGGCCAATATCGACCCTGACCGCCTGCACCAGGTGATGGCGAATCTGCTGTCGAATGCGATCAAGTTCTCCGATGCCGGCGGCACCGTGACGGTGAAGTTCCAGCGCCGCGACCGCGACATGCTGCGCATCTCCGTGATCGACCAGGGCGCCGGCATCCCGGAGGCGTTCCGCAGCCGCATATTCGGCAAGTTCGAGCAGGCGGACGCGTCCAGCACCCGCAAGAAGGGAGGCACGGGCTTGGGCTTGAGCATCGTCAAGACCATCATGGAAAAGCTGGGCGGCGCCGTATCCTTCGAAACGGAAGAAGGCAAAGGAACCTCGTTTCACGTCGACCTTGCCCAAGCGCACAGGCAGGCCGAGAAGCCGATCTTGGCCGAACGCCGGGCGCGCAAGCGCGATGGCCGTCTGCGTGTCCTCATCTGCGAGGACGAGCCCGACGTCGCTGCGGTGATCGCGGCCCTTCTCGACGCGGAAGGCTTTTCCAGCGACGTCGCCCCCGACATCGACACCGCCAAGGCGCTGCTACGCTCCCGCGACTATGTGGCGCTGACGCTCGACATCAAGCTGGCGGGAGAATCCGGCATCAAGCTCTTCCACGATATAAGGGCATCACCGGTGAATTCCGACATTTCGGTCATCGTCATCTCCGCCGTCGCCGATGAGGCCAGACGCTCGCTGAACGGCAGCGCCGTCGGCATCGTCGACTGGCTGGAGAAGCCGGTGGACTCGGCGCGGCTTCACGCCGCTCTCGCCAAGATCGTCGGCCGCAGGGTCGAGAAAGCGCAGATTCTGCATGTCGAGGACGATGAGGGCGTGCTTGCCGTGATGTCGGCAGGGCTGGGTCCGGGCGTCTCGATCGCCTCGGCGAAAACGCTGCAGGACGCCCGGCGAGCGGTCGCGAAGCGTCGCTTTGACCTGGTCATCCTGGACATAGCGCTTCCGGACGGATCGGGTCTGGACCTGCTCGCCGATCTGCCGCCGGAGACCCGGGTCATCGTGTTCTCGGCGGCGGAAATGGACGAGAAACTCGGCGACCGGGTGCAGGCGATCATGACCAAGACCAAGGCCTCCGAAATCGACGTCGCGAAGCTGGTCAGAAGCATGCTGATCGCTTCTCGCGACGGCAGCGCGCCAACCCCTCGCTAGGAGCGACGATAATGCCGGCACGGATCCTATATGTGGACGACGAGGATGATATCCGCGAAATCGCCCAGATGTCGCTCGAGCTCGATCCGGAATTCGAGGTGCGGTCCTGCACTTCTGGCGTCGAGGCGCTGACCGATGCCGCCGATTGGCAGCCCGACCTCATCCTGCTCGACGTGATGATGCCGGATATGGACGGGCCGGAAACGCTGACGCGCCTGGCCGATTCGCCGCTGACGGCATCGATACCCGTGGCGTTCATCACGGCGCGTACGCAGACGCATCAGGTCGAGCGCTATCTCGCCATGGGAGCGGTCGCGGTCATCGCCAAACCCTTCGATCCGCTGGCGCTTGCAGGTGAAGTAAGGAAGCTGCTCCAGCGGCGCGATGGCACGACCTAGACGCGCCAGGGCAAGGCGACGGCAAGAAGCCTGTCGGCAAACGCTGATTGGCGTTTACGGCTCCCTATACCATGGGTCGATATTCATCTAGTGATTGTATCGAAATGCAACCGTCGCGAATCGGCTTCCTCTAGGATCGCGAACTCGACGACAGAGCCGCATCTCTACAGGTGTTGCACAGCAGCCGGCTTTGACGCCGTTGGCGGGCGCGGGGAAAGCCGCGCGGTATTTCCAGCATGGACCGCGTTGGCGGATGTCGGTTCATGGGTTGATCACTCCGGGGGGCTACGAGGCGTGAACCGGAGCGGAACTGGTGGATGGAGCGAAGGCAAGAGTTCTGATCTGCGATGATGATCCCTTGTTGCTCGAGCTGATGGAATTCAGGCTGAGGGCAAAGGGATACGAGGTCATCAAGGCGGTGGACGGGGCGGAAGCGCTCGCGAAGGCGGAGCACGAAGCCCCGGACATCATCGTGCTCGACGCGATGATGCCCAAGGCCGACGGCCTGGAGGTTCTTGCCCGCATCAAGAGCGATCCGGCTTTGTCCGAAACCCCGGTGGTCATGCTGACCGCCCGCAAGGGCGAAAGGGACATCGTCTCGGCCCTTGAAAAGGGAGCCGACGACTATCTGGTGAAGCCATTCATCCCCGAGGAACTTCTGGCCCGGCTCGCGCGTCTGATCTCGCGCAAGAGCGGGAAACGCTGATGAGGCGTGGCCGGCGCGCAGCCTTGACCGCATGCCTGGTTCTGGCGATCGCCGCGCCTCAGGGGGCTGCGCTGGCGCAGACGGGGGATGAGCTCTACGCGTCCGGCGTTAAGGCCAGGCAAGCGCAGCATTTTGACGAGGCGGCTTATCTTCTTCGGCGCGCGCTGGCGCTCAAGCCCGACAATGCCGACGCTCTGGTCCAACTCGGCTTCGCCGAGCTCGGCCGCGACAATCTGTCTGCGGCACGGGACGCCTTTTCCAAGGCGCTCTCGCTCGCCCCGACCTATCGAGACGCCAGCTTCGGCATGGCCGAGGTCGAGTTCCGCTCCGGCAACCTGGACGCAGCACTGCCGCTCGCCGAAACGGTCACGCAGGCCGACCCGAGCAATGCCGACGCCGCAGCACTTGTCGAGAACATCCGCAAGGCCAGCGAGGCGAAACGAGCTGCCGCAGCTGCGGCGGCGGCGAAGAAACCGCACCGCCTGCGACTCGACCGCGTCGCCGACCTGATGGAGCAGGGCAGGCGCCTGCGGACAGCGGGAAAGCTGCCCGAGGCGGAGAAGGCCTATCGCCGTGCGCTAAAGCTGGCGCCGAAGAACACCGACATCCTGATCGTCCTTGGTCTTGTCGTCGGCTCCAGCCAGCGCTTCGACGAGGCGGGGCATTTCTTCGACCGCGCGCTGGCCATAAAGCCCGGTCTTCTCGATGCGCGGCTGGGCAAGCTGCGCCTGGCGATCTGGCAGGGCGACATGACGCGCGCCCGCGTGGCTGTCGACGGCGTGCTTGCAACGGCGCCGGACAATGTCGAGGCGCTCGATCTCGATGGCAGGGTCGCCCTGCTCGAGGCCGATTACAGCCGCGCCGAGCAGTCGTTCCAGCGCGTGCTTGCGCTCGATCCGCGCAATGCCGAGGCGCTAGTGGGGATCGGCGATGTGCGCCGCGCCGAGGGTGACGACGGCGGCGCGCGTCAAGCCTACAGCCAAGCGCTCGCCATCGCGCCGGGCTCGGCCGACATCGAGCAAAGGCTTGCCGTCCGGCCGCCGCGCAAATGGCGGCTCGACCTCGGCAGCGAGGTGAGCGATCTCACCAATGGGATCGGTGACTGGACCGACAGTTCGGCTGGCCTTGCCTATCGGCTGTCGCCACGCGCGACCATTTCAGGCCGCACCCGGGTGGCGACCCGCTTCGGCCACACCGACGTTCAGATCGAGGGCCGCATCGACCAGGCCTTCTCGCCGGCGTTCTCCGCCTATGCCCTGGCCGCTGCGACGCCGGATGCCGATTTCCTGGCGCGCTATTCGGTCGGCGCCGGCGCGTCCTGGCAGGTCGTAGCGCCGGGACACGCGCTCGGCCCGCTTTTGCTCAACGTCGATGTCCGCTACGACAGTTTCGCGAATACCGGCGTCACCAGCGCTTCACCCTGGATCCAAGGCTATATCCTCGATGGCCGCCTGGGCCTCTCCGCCCGCTGGGTGCACGCGAGCGACGATATCGGTACGCGTGCAGACGGCTACGTGCTTCGCGCCGATCTTGCGGTGACACAGCGCTTCAACGTGTTCGGCGGCTACGCCGACGCCCCTGAAATCTCCGAAGGAACACTGGTGCCGACGCGCACCGTCTTCGGCGGCATTTCCTGGGACGTCAGCGACCCGCTGACTGTGCGCGCCAGCATCGCGCATGAGCAACGCCCGACATTCGACCGAAGCATATTCGGGCTCGGTCTGACTGCGCGGTTCTGACCATGTGGTACATCTGGGATCTGTCCATATTGCTCAGCGTTCTCTCCCTGGTAGTTATGCTGTTCCTGATCGCACGTCGCGTGCTGCAAGAGCGCGGGGGAAGGGCTGGGGCCGACCAGCGGCGCCAGCTTCTGACGGCGCTGATAGCCTTCACCGAAAACCGCGACCGCGAGGCGTTGAAAGCGGACATCCTTTCGGTGCCAGCGGGCGTGGCTATCAATGCCGGGTTCGAGTTCATTTCGCTTTTGCGCGGCGAGGAGCGTGACGACGTCCTTGCCGCTTTCAACGAGTGCGGCCTGCCGGTGCTTGTCGGAAGGCAGCTGGAAAAAGGCAATGGCGCCGAACGAATCCATGCGGCCGAGATGCTGGCGGCGCTCCGCTCGGAAGGTGCGGTGGCAAGCCTGCTTTTTGCGCTCGACCACGACCGTTCGCGCGAGGTAAGGATCGCCGTCGCCATCGCGCTCTGCGATGTCGACAGCCTGCCGCCGCTCGGCATTGCGCTGCGCAAGATCGGTGTGGCGGGGCAGCGTTCGCGGCGCCTGATCGAACTGTTCAGGCGCTTTCCGCCGGCGCGCCTGGACGAGCTGGCGGACCATGCCGTGCGCGCGGACGCCGTGCCCTTCATCCGGGCGGCCGCTATCGACGCGCTGGCCCGCGCCGGCGGCTTCAGCTTCGCCGACCTCTTTGCCCGCCTGGCCGGGGACGCCTCGGCCGAGGTTGCCGCCGCGGCGCTGCGGGCGCTTGGCCTCACCGGGCAGGTCGACGCGCCGGCGATCCTGGCGAGCGCGATGGCGAAAGCCGACTGGGAGGTGCGCAGCGCCGCCGCAGATGCCGCCGGCCGGCTGGGGCTCGCCGAACTTGCCCCGCCGCTGTCCAAGATGATGGACGACGAGGTGTGGAACGTGCGCTATGCCGCCGCCAATGCGCTGCGCTCCTTCGGCCCTCCGGGAGAGCGGCTGCTGCGCCAGATCGCCGACAGCGAGGTCTCGCGCAGCCAGCGCACCGCCTCCCTCATTCTCGCCGAGGGGCCAGCCCTATGATCGCCGACTGGAGCCACGAGGTCGTTCTTGCCGCCACCATCCTGTCCTGGTTCATCATCGGGGCGGGGTTGGCGCAGACCACGATCTACCTCCTGCAGCTCATCGTCGCCGGCTATGCGCTGTCCAAGCGCCCGCCGGTTGCCCGTTCGGCGCTGCTCTGGCACCGTTATGGCGACGTCGCGCCGCCGATCGCGCTCCTGGTGCCCGCCTATAACGAGGCGTTGAACGTGGTCGAGAGCGTTCATTCTATGCTCGCGCTTGAATATCCGAATTTCGAAGTGATCGTCATCAATGACGGCTCGAAGGACGAGACCTTGCTGCGCCTCATCGAGGCCTTCAAGCTGGTGAAATTCCACCGGCCATATGAGGAGGCGCTCGCGCACATGCCGATCCGGGGCCTCTATTCCTCGCCGATGACCGAGCGGCTGTTCGTCGTCGACAAGGAGAATGGCGGCAAGGCCGACGCCCAGAATGCCGGCATCAATGTCTGCCGCGCGCCGCTGTTCTGCGTGATCGATGGCGACTCCATCCTCGAGCCCGATGCGCTGATGCGCGCCGCCCAGCCTTTCATCGACGACCCCGAGCGCACCATCGCCGTCGGCGGCACGATCCGCATTGCCAACGGCTCGAAAATCGAGGCGGGCAGGGTGCGCGAGGTCCATCTGCCGCGGCGCCTGCTGCCGCTGCTCCAGGTGGTCGAATATCTGCGCGCCTTTTTGATGGCCAGGCTTGCCTGGAGCCGCATCAACACGCTGATGCTGGTCTCCGGCGCCTTCGGCATGTTTCGCCGCGCCGAGGTGGTGGCAGTGGGCGGCTTCACCAAGGGCTCGATGGGCGAGGACCTCGACCTCGTCATCAAGCTGCACCGCCACATGCGAGATAAAAAGCGCAAATACAGCATCCAGTTCATTCCCGAGCCGGTATGCTGGACCGAGGCGCCGGAAACGCTGAGTGTGCTTGCCAGGCAGCGCACGCGCTGGCAGCGCGGCTCGCTCGAATGCTTCTTCCGCTACCGCACCATGCTTTTCAATCCGCGCTATGGCCGCATTGGCTTCCTCGGCTTCGGCCACATATTGATTGTCGACGTGCTCGGGCCGGTGGCGGAGGTGCTGGGCTATATCCTGATCCCGGCTTTTTGGCTGCTTGGCATCCTTTCGGCGGAATATCTTTTGGCCTTCACCTCGCTTATCTTCACCTATGGCGTCTGTGTCAGCGTATGCTCCCTTATCCTCGAAGAGGCCGAGCTCCAGCGCTTCCCGCGCGCCCGCGACCTGGCGGTACTGACGGCGGTCGCCGTGATCGAAAATTTTGGCTATCGCCAACTCAACAATTTCTGGCGCGTGAAGGGGTGGTGGCAATTCTTGCGGGCAGACCAGAGCTGGGGCGAGATGACCAGGACCGGCCTGTCCGGCACCAAGAAATAAGCATGGCCGGACGCATCATTGCAGCGTCCGCTCGATCTCCGCAATTAGGGCATGGAGCGCGGCTTCGGGCGCCGCTTCATCCCTCTTATCGATCAGCAGCGTCTCCAGCGCGGACGCCCGCGCGCTGATCTCCCCAAACCCGAACGTACCCGCCGCCCCCGCCAGCGAATGGGCGATGCGGATCAGCGCGTCACGGGTGGCGAGGGCATCGCCTTGACGTGCAATGGCCTTCAGCTCCGTGAGCTGATCGGCGCATCGGACAAGGAAACGCTGCCGGAGAGGGGCGAAAGGATCGTTTGAAATGAGGGGCGTTCCTCCTGGATTTTTTCGGCGGGTATTCAATCAGAGAGCGGCTTGGTCGAAACGGACTGCTTGTCGCGCATGACCTCCGGGGCAACGGCCTTCTCATACACCATCAACCACGACGCGATCTCGTCCCTCCGATTTTGCACGGAATAGTGCCAGATCGGCGGCTTTGACGAGATCATTCGGGCTCTCGTTCTCATTGGGTACCGTTGTAGCGACGCCAACGCTGACGGTCACTCTGCCGGAATCGTGCGGAATGTTCAGATCTCGCACGTTTTGGACGAGCCGGGAGGCGATTGCGTTCGCGTGTTCCATTGAAGCGTCAACCAAGACGATCACAAACTCCTCGCCCCCATACCGTGCAGCCAGGTCGTTGGACCGGCCAGCGCCAGTTTGGATTGCGTGGGCAATTTGTTTGAGCACCTCGTCGCCAGCCATATGGCCATAGGCATCATTGTATCTTTTGAAGTTGTCAGCATCGATCATTAATACCGACAAAGGACCCTTAGTACGGAAAGCGCGCTTCCACTCGGCCGCGAGGTATTCATCAAAATATCGCCTATTACCGAGACCGGTTAGACCATCGATCCGTGTCAGACGCTCAAGCTCGAGATTTGCACTGATCAGCTGCCGCTGGCTTTCCCGCAGTGCCCGATAAGCTGCGTCTCTCTGCACATGATCAAGAAAGGCCCGGGTGTGGTATCGAATACGTGCAATCAGCTCAATCCGGTCCGGAAGTTTGACGAGATAATCATTGGCTCCCGCTGCAAAAGCTTCGCCCTTGGTGCTTGGATCTTCTTTGCTGGAAAGCACGATGACCGGCACAGCGTGCGTCGATGAATTCTTCCTGTATGCCCGTACCAGTTGTAGCCCATCCATGCCCGGCATGACGAGATCCTGCAGGATAACTGTCGGCTTGACCTCGTCCGCAACCGCCATCGCTTTCAACGGGTCGGTGCAGAAGTGGAAGGCGATATCTGGCTCGTTGCTGAGAGCGCGTCTGACGGCCTCGCACACCATGATTTGATCGTCGACCAGGAGAACCATCGATGAATAATTCTCCGGGAGCGGCGGAACCAGTTCCGGTTCTTGCGTCATGCGAAGGTGCCTTTCCACGTAGAACGATCGCAGGCCTCGATGACACGCGGGCCGATCAAGGCTAGAGGAAGAATGTCGCGGGCCGCGCCGATTGCGGCGGCGGCTTTCGGCATGCCGTAAACGGCACTGGTTGCTTTGTCCTGCGCAATCGTGAGATGCCCCTTTTCGCGGAGATGTCTCAGCCCGTGGGCACCATCCCTTCCCATTCCTGTGAGCAAAACACCGATCACCAAGCCCGGCCACCACTGCGCCGCGCTGTCAAAAAACACATCGACCGACGGTCGGTAGACATTGTCCTTTGGGCTGGATGTGTATCCGAGTTGCTGGGCTGATTTGAAAACCAGATGGTCCGTAGTGCTGGCAATGAGAACAGTGCCTGCTTGAGGGCTATCTCTTTCCCGCGCGGCACGGATCGGAAGAGTGGTATGCTGCCCCAGCCAATTGACCAAGCCTGGAACGAACTGGGCATCGAGGTGCTGGACGAGCACGATCGCGCCCACGAAGTCACTGGGGAATGCGCTCAGGACCGTGGCGACAGCAGCCGGTCCGCCCGCGGAGGCACCGATCGCAACCAGATGCCGGGGCGCCAATTTAGCTGCATCTGACATCCGGCTGTTCGACTTTGACGGCGCGTCACCGACCAGCTTACCCATTGTCGCTATCTTACTCGCCAGAAGCCGAGCGGATTGCGATGAAACTTTGCCGTCGATGCCAATCGACGGGATATCGACCGCGTCAAGCGCGCCGTAGCCCATCGCTTCATAGACACCGGGCACATTCGCTGCGATGCTGGCTGTTACCAGTAAGATCATGCACGGGGTCTCTGCCATGATCCTGCGTGTTGCCTCCACACCATCCATCTCTGGCATTGTTAGGTCCATAAGCACGAGATCCGGGAGATCTCGTCTGCAGGCTTCAACTGCTTCACGGCCGTTGGTCGCGGTCCAGGCGAGCTGATGTTCCGTGTTCGAAACAACCAGCCGGCGCAAAACCTCAACGGCCATCGGCATATCGTTGACGATGCCGATTCTCATCTGCTGGTCTCCACCTTCTGTCTCATGTGGTCGCCTCGCCGATCAGGTCTACCACGGCATGAATCAGCGCCTCGTCATGAAAACTACCTTTGGTCAAATAGTAGTCCGCACCGGCATCAAGACCGCGGGTGCGATCTTCCTCCCGATCTTTGTAAGAAACGATCATGATCGGCGTGTTTTTGAGTTGGGTATCCTTTCGGATCAAACCCACCAGTTCGATACCGTCCATGCGAGGCATGTCTACGTCAGTGACCACAAGGTCGAAGGGACCGCCAGATCGAACGGCGTTCCAACCATCCATACCATCGACGGCAACTTCGACATCGTAGCCATAGTTGCCAAGCAGCTTGCGCTCGAGCTCTCGGACCGTTAGCGAATCGTCGATAACAAGCACGCGCTTACGCCTCCGCGCTTCGGCGCTGGCTGCGGTGCGCCGCAGACTTCGTAGCCCGCCCGTTGAGGCAAGCTTCTCGACGGATCGAACCAAATCATCGACGTCGAGGATCAGTACCGGCGAACCATCTTCCATGAGCGCCGCAGCGCTGACATCCTTGATCTTGGCAAAACGAGGATCGAGGGGACGGATCACCAACTCACGTTCGCCGAGGAAACGATCAACAATCAGGCCATATGCTTCGCCCTGATTTCCATTGAGCACGACAACTGACAGATCGTCGCTATCCAACAGTGTGTCACTGCGGTTTAGGACTTCACGCGCTGTAACCAGTCCTATCTGTCGGCCGTTGAAGCGGAAATGCGGATGCCCCTGTAGGAGTTCGATGTTCGTGCGCTTCAACTTTATTGTCTTGGAAATCGCGGCGAGCGGGAACGCGTAGGGCTCTCCGTCGACGTCGACGAGCAGCGTGCGGAGTACCGACAAGGTCAGCGGCAGCTGCAATTGGAATCGCGTTCCGACGCCTAATTCCGACGAGACGCTGGCAACGCCCCGAACCTCCTTCGTCATTGCCTGCACTGCATCAAGCCCAACGCCACGGCCAGAAATCTCCGTAACGTCTGCTTTCATTGAAAAGCCTGGCAGGAACAGAAAAGCAAGTAGTTCTGACTCACTCAGCGTTGCAACGGTTTGCGCCGTTGCAAGCTGCCGCGCGAGGATAGTCTCGCGCAGTTTCTGTAGGTCGATCCCCCGTCCGTCGTCTGCAACGGTGATCTGCAGCAGGCCAGCATTGTGCCGTGCTTCCAGGCGTATTAGACCTTCTTCGGTTTTGCCGGTCGCGAGACGTTCCTGGGGCGATTCTAGCCCGTGGTCGAGAGCGTTGCGCAGGAGATGCCCCAAGGGTGCATCGAGCTGGTCAAGGATGTCACGGTCGATGCCGGTTGAGCCGCCGACGATCTCCAATCGCACTTTCTTGCCGAGCGTACGGCCGAGGTCACGAGCCATTCTCGCATAGTGCCGTACACCATCTTCAAAAGGGCGCATCCGGCTCGCCAATGTTTCGTCATATAATCGATTGGCAAGGTCGGTGGCCTTTCGGTCTACCGAATCCAATTCATCCAAACGCTCGGCCAGGAACATCTGACTCAGCCGAAGCTTTTGCTGCGCCTCAGCAAGCGCGTGGGCCAATCTCTCGTCTTCTGATGGCAACATCGACCGAACATCATCGAACGCTGCTGCGAGGTCTGACTGAAGTCGTTTCAGCCGGAGCAACCCGCTGGCGAATGGCCTGAGACGGCGGGACTCCATCAGGGACTCGCCGGCCAGCCCAAGCAATCGGTTTAAGCTATCTGCCGTAACCCGAACCATTCGGTCAGAACCGACGTTGCCCTCAGTCTGCGGTTCCGGCCGAAGGAGCAGGCCTGCCGAAGAACTGCTTGCCAGCACTTCGTCATTTGGTGCTGTGAAATCAGCCGCAAGATTGCCTTCCAAGGCAATGTCCTCGGCCAGCGGCACTTTCTTGAACGCCGCCAGGAAGTTGGCAACGTCAGAATTTGCGCTGCCCTCCTTCGAGGTTGGGTCCGACGCTACTAACTTAAGGACGTCGATTCCCTGCAGCAGCGTATCGATGTGCTCCCGACGCAGCCTGAGATGCCCTCGTTGCGCGGCAACCAGACATTCTTCCATTGCATGCGCCACCTCGACCGCTGGCGTCAACTCGATGATACGGGCAGCTCCTTTCAGGGAATGCGCAGCTCGCATGCAGCCTTCCAATGCGTCGGCAGCGACGGGATCGCGTTCGAGTGTCAGGAGACCGGAAACCAGAGCCTGCGACTGTGACTCCAGTTCGGCCCGGAAAAGATTCAGCATAGAGACCTGGCTGAAGTCCTCGTCGCTCATGCAATGCTCCGATCCAACATCGCGAGCAACTGAGCTCCGTCGAGACACCCGACTGTTCGCCCCTGCCATGGAAGCACCGCGACGGTGGCGGCCGAGACCGCCTTGCCGACTGTCGGCACAGCGAGAGTTTCATTTTCGCTGAAGCGATGTATCCCGTGGATTTCATCAACCATGAAAGCGACCCGCTTGTCGCGCTCGCCTACCACGACCAGGCGCCGAAAACTCTTGGCTTGTCTGCCGGGCTCGCCGTTCTGGACGTCGTCAATGCCAAGCAATTCAGCCAGGGACAGGCAAATAAGCAACTCGCCGCGGACGTTGGCGATGCCGAGCACTGCGCTGTTTCTGCGGTGTGGAAGCGAATGGATCGGGCGAGATTCAGCCACTTCGTGAAATATGGCAACTGGGAGTGCCAGCCATTCCTCGCCCAAACGAAACAGAATCGCTGTCCGAAGTGCATCGGCTTCGGCTGCCGAGCCGACGTCGCGGCCAGTATGTCTAGCCAGTTCGTCGCCATAGGCCGACGACACGGCGCGGTCTAATAGCCCTCGTGCAATCTTCTTGTAAGTGGGACAATTGCGGCAATGGAGATGCTGCTCCAGTTCGGGGCAGGACTTGTCACCCCGAATGCCGATTTGCCGCCAGCAGTCGTCGATTTCAATCTCCTCCACCGGGCCCGCGAACGTTGTCGAGGCTGACATCAGGTGCCGCTCCCTTTTCGGATTCGACCCAGCCGACCTGTCAGCGCCTCGGCGCCGTTGAGGTCACCTTGCTTTCGAAGGAGCAGAGCAAGATGGGTAAGGGCCTCTTGGTGGCTTGGCGCGAGATAGAGCGCCTTCCGATAGTTCTGGACCGCTTCAGGAGCAGCACCCTCTGCATCCTGAGCGAGACCCAGCAGGTAGAAAAGTTCCGCTGAAGGACCGAATTGCTTCAGATGCTCCCGAGCGACTTCCTGTGCCTCCTTAACCCGCCCCGCATTGGCAATCCGTTCGATCGTTTTGAGGCTCTCAGTGATTTGATCAAGCAACTGGGCCGTGGTTTGTAATTGCTCTTCTCTCCCCACCGGTGGAACAACCTTAGTCTTTGGCTTCGGAGCCGATGGGGTTCGTGTTGGACTGGAAAGTGGAATGGCCCGCGTCCCGGTCTGAACCCGGTTCGACTTAAGGAAGGCAAACGCCATTGGCCATTCAGCGGAAGCAAAGCCATGCAGCCTGGGAAGAGCCGATTCCGCCGGACCGACAAGCAGAAGTCCATCGCTGGTGAGGAGCCCTTTGAGGCAGACCAGCGCGCGATCCTGCAGCTCTCGGTCAAAATAGATCAGCAAATTGCGGCAGAGGAGAACGTCATAGCCCCCCGGCCCGAAGGACGACGCCTGAAAGTCGAACAGGTTTCCGGCTCTGAATCGAACCTGTTTCAACACCGCGGTGTTAGGCTGGAGCCCTCCTTCAACCGCTTCGAAATAGCGATCTTTGAATTCGAGGGAACTACCGCGAAAAGAATTTCGCCCGTAGACTTCGCGCTCCGCTATCGCGAGATTGCGGGTGCTGATGTCCACCGCATCGATTTTGAACTCTTGTGGGCCGAACCCAGCATCAAACATAGCCATGGCGACCGAATAGGGCTCTTCGCCTGTTGAACATGGCAGGCTTAAAATTTTTATGGGCTGGTTCGCGCGCTTGTGCACGCGTGCATATCGAGACAAGGCCGCGAACGCTTCCCGGTCGCGAAAGAACCAGGTCTCCGGGACCACGACTGCATTGATCAGTTCCTGGAGTTCCTGCGGTGAACCGTTCAAGATCTCCCAATAGGCTTCAGGCTCGGCTATCCGGCACGCAGTCATCCGCTCTCGAACCGCTTGACGGACGACCGTCGGGCCAACGCTGGCGCTGTCCAGCCCCATTGTCACCTTCAGAAGATTTTCAACCGAACCGGGCATCATTCACCCCGCGCAAACCTGGCAGAGTAGTGCGGCTCGGATCTCTTCTGAAAGCAGGACCTCGACGTTGACCCGCTGTGTGAGTCCTTCGTCGTCTGAGGCTACCGGACCGAGATACGGCGGAGTTGATGGCTCCAGTCCAAAGGGTACGAAGTCGGAAGGGTCTCGCTCGAACGTGTCGGTCACTCGCTCCGCGAGCAGAGCTAACAAGCGCTGCTCACCATCCTGCGTGGAATAGCACGTTACAACCGTTCGCGTGCTCAGCACCGGAACCGACGGACGGCCAAGCGCAAGAAGAGTGATATCGATCAGCGGGATGGGCGCGCCGTGATAGTCGATAAGGCCGACCACCCCAGTTGGCGCACCTGGCAGTGCTTTGACGGTAGTGTAGGGCAAGACTTCCTCAACTTGATGAACATCAAGCAGATAGCGATCATTTCCCATCTTGAAGGCGAGGAATAGCATTTTCACCTCCGGCTGGCAGTTCGCTATGCTCTCAGCTTGAACCTAGCAATGCTGTTTCGCAGCCCGCCCGAAACTTGATTGAGCTCATCAATCGCGAGCGTTGATTGTTGAAGCGATTCGACTGTTTGCTGAGCGGCGTCGCTTAGCTGTGTCAAGGTATCGCTGATCTGCCCTGCGCCGGCTGCCTGGGCTTGCATGCCCTCATTCGCAACTTCGAAGCGTGGCACCAGGCCTTGCACCTGCTGAATGATCTCGAAAAGTTGCCCGCCAACCTGCTGCACCTCCTGCATGCCGCGACGGACCTGCTCGGAAAACTTGTCCATCCCCATCACGCCAGCCGCGACGGCCGACTGGATATCCTTGACCATCTGCTCAATGTCGTACGTGGAAACGGCCGTCTGATCGGCAAGCCTTCGGATCTCGGTTGCAACCACTGCAAAACCCCGACCATATTGGCCCGCCTTCTCAGCTTCGATCGACGCATTGAGGGACAGGAGGTTTGTTTGATCGGCCACCTTGGTGATGGTCGTGACCACCTGATTGATGCCGCCGGCCTTCTCGCTCAAGATAGCCAGTTTGGAATTGATCGCGCTGGCGGCTTCCATGACCTGCTGCATGGTCGCTTCCATGCGAGTCAGTCCTGCCTGACCGCCGCCGGCGACCGCTGCCGTCTGTTCGGCGACCGCCGAGACCTCGTTCATTGTGCGGACGAGCTCGTTCGAGGTGGCGGAGATCTCCTTTGCCGTCGCACGGATTTCAGTGGTGGTCGCCGCGATTTCAGTTGCAGTCGCTTGTTGTTGCTTGGAGGTGGCGGCGATCCCGGTAATCGAAGTGTTGACCTGTATGCTGGATTTCTGAACTTGGCCGATAAGTATGGCGAGATCATCCGCCATTGCGTTAACCCCGTCGGCAAGCATGCTGAACTCGTCCCGGCGGTCAAGATTGAGCCGACCGCTGAAGTCGCCTTGCCGCATCAACTGGACGACGTCGACCAGGCGGTTAAGAGGCCCTGTTACGGCTCTGAACAGGAAATAGCCGCAGAGCAAGGCCAGACCGAGCGCTACGAGCAAACCAGCGCTCAAAGCCACTTCTGCCGTATTAACGATGGAACTGATCCGTTGTGTCGCGCTGTTTGCTTCGCCTCTGTGGTCCTCGACCATGGCTTGCAGAGCGGACTGCAATTTCAGAAAGATCGGCTCGACTGCGTCCTTAATGGCTGGGCGTTCGTTCGGAATTTCACCCTTCGACACGGCTGCCCGGCTTGCATCCAAAACGGCGGTTTCTGCCTGACCAAATTGATTGGCCAAGTCTTTGACGATTGCGTAGTTCTGCTTGTCGACATCAGAGGTGATGGTTCTTTCATAATCATCCATCAATTGCTGCACGTGCGCGCGATTGGTCGCGATCGTGCCTTCAAGCGCGCGTTTGTCTGTCGGGCTGTCTTGAAGAGCATATTCTTGAAGCAGGCTATGGGCCGTCATCTGACCCATCATGATCTCGGTGCTGTGATAGAGATCTGGCAGGATGCCCTTTTCGACCTCTGTCGCCTCCTGCTGCGTCTGAAGAAACCAGACGTACGCGATGATACCTATCACGCACATCACCACCAATATCGCAGCGAAGCTGATGAGTATGCGGTGACGTATTGTTAGGTTCATCATGGAATTGGTTCACCAATGGGGGCATTTTTGGCGCGAGCGGCTCGTCCCCACGTTTCGAAAAGATGCGTCGAAAAGCGTTAGTCTGATGCTGAATGGTTTCTTTTCCGTTCAACCCGCGCCACCCAGGCCGGCCGCCTCGTACGGCGTGGGCCATCGTTGCGCACTCGTCCCGGTCGAATTCACCCCGTGGTTGTAGTCGTGCGCATCGTCCTAATCGCAATTCGCGACCCTTCTCCAGTAGGTTGAAGGTCTGCAATCTTCGTTGCTGCCAGAAGCCGATCTTCCGCTTCCGGCCCCACTACGGTCATTCGATGCCTTGTCCCTAAGGGGCCGCTCATGGCGCAACTTGCCGGTTCCTATCGACGACAGGGAACGGCGGAGTTCCACCCTGAGCGGGCTTACGACCCCGGTACCAAGAGTCAGATTTTGACCACTAGTCGAAGCGCCAGGCGCCACCTTATGCTCACATGCGCGGGAGCAGGATACGCGAGAATCCGGCGGATGCAATCGAAGGTGACATCGTCAAGCACGGATGCCGTTTCCTCCGAGCTTCTCAGCAGGCGGCGGGCGCAAGTCATTCAGCCTATTGCCTCATGCGGCGTCCGGCTGAAATGATGTTTTTTTGTCAAGACGGCCCAGATAATCCGCGCAGCCTTGTTGGCGCTTGCGACCACGATCTTGTTGGTATGCATGCCGCGCTCGACGAGGCGTTCCATGAAGGCGGTGACGCCGTTTTCGCGTTTCTTGCGGTTATAGAAAGCAGATCTCATGCCGTGGATCATCAGAGTTCGCACGTAGGTGTTGCCACGCTTCGATATGCCCAGCAGCGTGGTCTTCCCTCCGGTTGATCTTTGCTTCGGAACAAGCCCAAGGAAGGCGGCGAGATCGCGGCCACTGCGGAAGTCGGTGACGTTGGCCACGGCGCTGAACAAGGCCGTGGCGACAATCACGCCGACGCCGGGGACAAATGTGTGTGGAGCGTCTCCGGGACCAGGCGGCGTAGAGGAAATTTCTTCTGAGCGCCGCTTCCGGAGAACCATTTACGGGCGACGCTGCAACAACAATGCGGTCAAATGTGCGCCGGCCAGGTCTGTGCGCTCCTTCACCACGGGATCGGCCGCAAACCCGTCCGCAAATTCGTGATCGCTCGCAAATCGCATCGGCCTCGACGACCTCCGATGATGGAAAGAGCCGCATCGACTGTTCGCCCCATGAGAATGCCGCGCCAAGGCCGGAGCCGGCATCGATGAGATCGAAAACTGACCCGAAGGTCGATTCGGTGCATGGTCGCCTCCGCAACCGGTTCCGCCAACGCGCGCGACCTCGACGGTCGATGCACGCTTCCGGCTATGGCCACCAGATGAGGTCTGCGATCCGGCATGATTAGGCCTTTTGCCCGCCGTATCTCGCCTGGCGTCAGCAGGCACGTCAGGTCAACTCATCAGCGTTGTAGCTCGGCAGTTCACCGGTGGATCGGATCTATCCACAGCACCTCCTCGGGTGCTTCCACAGGTTCGATGTCGAGATTGACGACCACCGGTTCCTGGCCCGACCTGACAAGAACGCATTCCAGCGTCTCGTCGCGGCTGGCATTGATCTCCTGATGCGGCACGTAGGGTGGCACGTAGATGAAGTCGCCGGGGCCAGCTTCCGCAACATATTCCAGGTTGTCGCCCCAGCGCATGCGCGCCTTGCCCTTGACGACGTAGATGATGCTTTCCAGGTCGCCATGGTGATGCGCGCCGGTCTTGGCGTTGGCGTGAATGGTCACCGTGCCAGCCCAGATCCTTTCGGCGCCCGCCCGTGCCTTGCTGATCGCCGCCGCCCGATTCATGCCGGGTGTCTGCGCGGTGTTGGGGTCGAGCGAATTTCCGGGGATGACTTTTACCCCATTCTCGCGCCAGTCGACCGGCGCGTGATCATGGTCGTGATCGTGATGATGGCCGTCGCGGCCGTGGTCCTTGGTCAAAGTCGCCTCTCTCTGTGCCGGTCGTATCTAGTCAAGCAGTAGCGATGCGCGCCGTGATGGCCTGGACGGCCGCGATGATATCGGCCGGTTCGGTGCGCACAAGCCAGTCTGGGCTGACATCGGCAAATCGCACCGTGCCCGATTGATCGATGACGATCGCAGCCGGCATCGGAAGCTCCCAGGTTCCCGTTCCGGTAACCTCGCCGATCGGGCTCCCGCTCTCCACCGAAAGGCGGCGCGAGGCTTCGTCGAATGAATAGAGGATGCCGAAGCGGCGTCCCAGTGAATTGCCCGCGTCGGTCGCGATCAGGAAATCCAGTTGATGGCGATCCTTGATGTCGCGCAGCTTTTCGGGAACTTGCGGGCTCACGCCGGCCAGCGTCGCACCCAGCCTGCGCAGTTCCAGAGCGAGATGCTGGCTGTAATAGGGAAGAGCAATGTTGCAGGCGGGGCAACCGGCAAAGCGGAAGAAGATCAGGACGAGCGGCCCGTTCTTCAGAAGCTCTGAGAGCGACAGCGGACCGGCATCCACCTCCGTCAATTCGAAAGGTTGAACGGTGTCGCCCGCTTTCACGAAGGCCGAGCGGTCGGCGGTATCGACGAGCAGGCGCCGCTGGTCGACATTGATCTTCAGCCGGTCGGCGGGCATCGTCAGCGCCCGCTTGGCCTGGAACTCCGCAAGGGTTTCGTTGAGCGATTGCGCTTGTGCCATCGGACTGCTCCGTCGATGAGAATTGGCCGCCGAGGCGGCACAGACGATGGCGAGACCATCGTGTTCACTCAGGATAAAGTTGAGAGTTCGCGGCGCGAGATAAAAAATTCCGCAGAAGATTTCGCCGCGCAACGAATTGTCTAATTCGAGCGGACAGATCGCGGCGTTTTGCCGAACCTTGATCGGCAGGCAACCGAAATCGGCAAGCCAAGGCACGCCGAACACTGCTCCGGTCCGGCACGCAGTGCGTGCCGAAAGCGGATGCCCGCAGTTCCATGAACGGCTCCGCACCAAGCATGATTTTCTAACGGACCGCGAACATTCGGAACGTCCCGGACTCCTTGTCTGCAAAATCGATAAATATTGTAGATATTGAGGCATCGACCGCTGATTGAATTGGCGCAACGCGCCACGATCTCGAAAAGTGCTGGAATTTCAACGCTGAAGGGAAGTTGCATGTCTGGTGCAAAATTGGTCGGCCTGGTCGGCAATTTCAGTCGCCCCTCCAAGTCCTATGCGCTGGTGGAGACGGTTGCCGGCCTTGCAGCCGAGCAATACGGCTTTCGCACGCAGCTCCACGACCTCACCGATATCGGTCCTTCTCTGGGCAATGCTCGTCATTCCAATGACCTCGATGCGGTTGCACGACAGGCAGTGCAGAACATCGTTTCGGCTGATGTGCTCGTGGTCGGATCGCCGACCTATAAGGGTAGCTACACCGGTCTGTTCAAGCATTTCTTCGATTTGGTCGATCCGATCGCCCTGCAAGGCAAGCCGGTGATCCTGACAGCGACGGGCGGCGGCGATCGCCATGCGCTGATTGTCGAGCATCAGCTGCGCCCGCTCTTCGGCTTCTTCATGGCGCATACGCTGCCGAGCGCAGTCTATGCCGCCGACCGCGATTTCGCCGACTATCGCCTTGTCTCCGAGCCCATCCGCCGCCGTGCCGAACAGGCCGTTGCGGAGCTTGGGGCATTCTTTTCCTCGATTTCGAATCATACGGCCATGGCTGCCGAATGAGACCCTCTTCTTTCACAGCGGGCATGCCAAAATGACGGTCACGCCGCTTCGTCCAAAGTCGAGCACGGCTACTCCCAGCGCTGTGGAGATTGCCGCTGAACTGGCAGGCGTCTTTGCCGAGACCGCCGGCGACTACGATGAAAGCGCTGCGTTTCCGCACGAAAACATATTCCGGTTGCATGATGCCGGCCTTATCGCCCTGACGGCGCCGGTTGAATTCGGCGGCGCGGGCGCCGGCCTCGCCGAAGCATCCGAAGTGATCCGCGAAATCGCGCGTGGCGAGCCGTCGACCGCGCTCATCCTGATCATGCAATACATCAACCTAGCAACGCTGCCCAAGAGCCGTTGGCCCGAACATCTCGTGCGCAAGGTGATCGGCGATGCCGTCGAAAACGGCGCCCTGATCAATGCGTTCCGCGTCGAGCCTGAACTTGGTACTCCGATACGTGGAGGGCTTCCGGCCACCACGGCGCGGCGTACGGCCGACGGCTGGTCGATCAGCGGTCGAAAAATCTATTCGACCGGCGCGGAGGGTCTCAGCTGGGCCATCGTCTGGGCGCGGACGGACGAAGCCGAGCCGCGCGTCGGCGGCTTTTTGGTTCCCGCCAATGCTCCTGGTCTACGGATCGAGAAGACCTGGAATCCGCTCGGTATGCGCGCCACCGGAAGCCACGACGCCGTGCTGGAAAATGTGCGGGTTCCGCTCGATCACGCCGCCGATATCCGACTTCCCTCCGAGTGGGACACGCGCGGCGAGGGACAGGCGGCTTGGTTCGGTACGCTGCCTGGCGCGCTCTATACGGGCGTCGCGGAAGCAGCGCGCGACTGGCTGGTGCGTTTTCTCAAGGAGCGCGTGCCGACCAATCTTGGCCAGGCGCTGGCGACCGTTCCTCGCATCCAGCAGGCGGTCGGCGAGATCGAGGAATTGATCGCTGTGAACCGCCGGCTGATTTCGTCGGCGGCGCGCGATGTCGACGAGGGCCGCCCTTTCACCTTGTCTGAAGCCGGCTTGATCAAGGTCGTCACCACGGAAAACGCGATCACCGCGGTGGAAAAAGCGCTGAAGCTCACCGGCAATCATGGCATCTCACGCCACAACCCGCTCGAGCGCCATCATCGCGATGTGCTGTGCGGCCGCATTCACAGCCCCCAGGAAGACACGGTCCGTCTCGGTGCTGGCCGTCTCGCCCTGGGCATTTGACAAACAATTGACGGAGGTTTTCATGCCAGTCGAATTCATCGGTTACATCGGAAATTTCAACGCCTCGGAGACGATCGCGCGCTCCGGCCCGATCGTTGACCGCAATCATATCGCGGCGGCTGCCGCCATTCATGAAAATGGCGGGTTCGACCGGGTGCTTCTCGCTTTCCATTCGACGTCGCCGGAAAGCATTCTGGTCGGCCAGTATGTGACCAGCCTCACGCGAAATCTGAAGCTGATGATCGCCCATCGGCCGGGATTTACCGCACCGACTCTGGCCGCGCGCCAACTGGCGACGCTCGACCACCTGAGCGACGGCCGGGTCTCTGTCCACATCATCACCGGCGGCAACGATCAGGAACTGGCGCAGGACGGCGACCACCTGACCAAGGACGAACGCTACGCCCGCACCAGCGAATATCTCGATATCGTGCGGCAGGAATGGACCAGCGAAAAACCGTTCGACCATGACGGCAAATACTACCACGTCACCGGTGGCTTCTCGGAGGTCAAGCCGCAGGGGTCGGATGGCATTCCAATCTATTTCGGCGGCTCGTCCGACGCGGCGATCGCGGTCGCCGGCAAGCATGCCGACATCTACGCGTTGTGGGGCGAGACCTACGCGCAGGTGTCGGAGACGATCCAGCGCATCCGCGTTGCGGCGGCTTCCCATGGCCGCTCGCCACGATTCAGCCTGTCGCTGCGTCCGATCCTTGCCGAGACCGAGGAGGAAGCGTGGGCGAAGGCCGACCGCATCCTACAGCAGGCCACGGCCCTGCGCGCGTCTGGCGAGCGCCTGATAAGCGTCAACGCGAAAAGCGGTTCTGGCCAGCCACCGAACGAAGGCTCGCGCCGGCTGCTGGCAGCAGCCGCGCAAGGCGCGCGGCTCGATAAGCGGCTTTGGACGGAAATCGCTGCTCTGACCGGCGCGGCCGGCAATTCGACCTCGCTGGTCGGCACGCCCGACCAGGTCGCCGACGCCATGCTCGACTACTACGGCCTCGGCGTCACCACCTTCCTGATCCGCGGCTTCGATCCGCTCGAAGACGCCCTCCACTACGGCCGCGATCTCATTCCCCGCGTGCGCGCCCTCGTCGCTGAACGGGACAATGCGGCGGCGCCTGCCCAGGCAGCGGAATAGTTCCCGGGCAAGGCCAACGGGCTACGCGCTCCCATCATCCAGCACGGCATCCTCAGGAGAAACGAACATGACCTGGAAGACTATCGCATCGGCACGCAATAACTCCTTTATCGGCGGATTTGATCGCCGCTCGTTCCTGAAGACGGCGGGAGCACTCGGGCTGGCGGCTCCGCTAGGCGCATTGTCGATCGGTAGCCTCGCAGCGCAGACCGCAGCACCGGCAGGCGAATTGAAAAAAATCAAATTCGCCACCAACGCCTCGGCGATCTGCCTCGCGCCGGTGTTCGTCGCACAGGAGCAGGGCATCTTCAAGAAATACGGGCTTGAGGTCGAGCTGGTCAATTTCGGCGCCTCGACCGAGGCGCTGCTCGAAGCCATCGCCACCGGCAAGGCGGATGGCGGTGTCGGCATGGCGCTGCGCTGGCTGAAGGCGCTGGAGCAGGGTTTCGACGTCAAGATCACGGCCGGCACCCATGGCGGCTGCTCGCGCCTCGTGGCGCTGAAGTCTGCCGGGATCACGCAACTCAGCCAGCTCAAGGGCAAGACGATCGGCATCTCCGATCTCGCCAGTCCCGGCAAGAACTTCTTCTCGATACTCCTCCACAAGGAAGGCCTCGATCCCGTCGCTGACGTCGAATGGCGGCAATATCCGGGCGAGCTGCTGCAGCTTGCCGCCGAGAAGGGTGAAATCCACGCCATCGCCGATGGTGACCCCAAGGCCTATTTCTGGCTGCAGGATCCCAAATACCTTCAGATCGCGTCCAATCTCGATCACGGCTTCGAGAACCGCGTCTGCTGCATCGTCGGCCTGACGGGCAGCCTCGTCCGCGACGAGCTGCCGACCGCATCGGCGCTGACCCGCGCGCTGCTGGAAGCGCAGGATCTGACCGTCGCCAAGCCAGAGATCGCCGCCAAGGCGTTCCTGCCCAACGCGCCGAAGGACAAGACCGTCGAGGAACTGGTCGGCGTGCTGCTCGACCAGACCCACGGCCACAACCCGACGGGGGCCGACCTCAGGCAGGAAATCGCGCTCTATGCGCAGGAGCTGCGTGACGTGCAGGTGTTCAAGAACTCGACCGATCCGCAGGAATTCGCTGAGCGCGTCTATGCCGACGTGCTGACGGCATAAGGGGGCTGGACGATGACCTCGATTGATCCGGCGCTGTCGGAGCGCGCCGAAACGTCCGCCCAGGAAAATGCTCCCGCGCGAACCTGGGCGGGCATATGGGTGTTCGGGCTGGCAGCAGCGGCCAGCTGGATCAGCGTAGCCGCGCTGATCGAGCTGTGGCCGGAGATCATCCCCCAGCCCTACGGCCGGGAACTGGCAGTCATCGCCCTGGTGATCGCGCTCGGATTGATCGTGGTCGCCTCGACGGGACGGCTTTTCGGAGCCGTAGCGACCACCATTCGCTACTACGGGCCGTGGGCGATTGCCGCCGCGCTCGTCGTCGCAGGCTGGGAGGTGGTGACAGCGAAGACCGGCCTTTTGCCCGTGCCCTTCTTCTCGTCGCCGCAGAGCATTCTGGAAGTGTTCTTCGACGACTGGGGCAGACTCGGCATCAGCGTCTATTATTCAGTTGCGCTACTCGCCAAGGGCTACTTCTTCGGTGCTCTCGCCGGCTTCGTCACCGGGGTCACCATCGGCTGGTCGCGAGCGGCGAGCTATTGGGTTCATCCGCTGCTGCGCCTGGTCGGGCCGCTGCCCGCCACGGCCTGGCTGCCGCTCGCCTTCTTCATCTTTCCCAGCAGCGGATCGGCAAGTGTGTTCCTGATAGCGCTTGCGACCGCCTTCCCAGTGACCATTCTCACCTGGTCGGGCATCGCCAGTGTCAACCGGGACTATTACGACATCGCCCGCACGCTTGGCGCAAAGCCATCCTTCCTGATCCTGAAAGTGGCGATACCGGCAGCACTCCCGCATGTTTTCGTCGGACTTTTCATGGGTCTCGGCACCTCCTTCGCGGTGCTCGTCGTCGCCGAAATGCTCGGCGTCAAGGCCGGCCTCGGCTGGTATCTGCAATGGGCGCAAGGATGGGCGGCCTATGCCAACATGTATGCGGCACTTCTCGTGATGGCGCTGATGTGCTCGAGCCTGATCACTATTCTCTTCAGGGTGCGTGACTGGACGCTGTCCTGGCAGAAGGGTCTGGTCAGATGGTAGCTCTTGCAACGAACCCGGCAGCGGCATCCACCGCTGCCGGCCAGAAGATCGACATCAGACACGTCTTCCATCAATTCGAACTCGAGGGTGAGCCGCTTCCGGTGCTCGACGGCATCGATTTCTCGGTCGAGCCGGGATCGTTCGTCGCGCTGCTCGGCCCCTCGGGATGCGGGAAGTCGACGCTGCTTCGACTGCTCGCCGGTCTTGATCATCCGACCAAAGGCGACTTGAAGGTCGATGGTGAAAATGTCGGCGAGCCCGATCCCTCGCGCATCATGGTCTTTCAGGACCCGACGCTGTTTCCTTGGCGAACGGTGTGGGACAATGTGGCGCTGGGCCTCGAAGCCAGGGGAATCCTGAAAAAATCGCGCCAGCGCGTCGACGACGCGATCCAGCTTGTCGGGCTCGACGGTTTCGACAAGGCCTATCCGCATCAGCTCTCAGGCGGCATGGCGCAGCGCGTGGCGCTGGCCCGCGCGCTTGTGAACGAGCCGCGCCTGCTGCTGCTCGACGAGCCGCTCGGCAAGCTCGACTCGCTGACGCGGCTGACCATGCAGACCGAACTCGTCGGCCTGTGGCAGCGCGCGGGACTGACCGCCGTCCTCGTCACCCACGATGTCGAGGAAGCGCTGTTCCTGACGCAACGCGTGCTGATCTTCGGCCCGCGGCCGGCGCGCATCGTCGCCGACATCGAGGTCGATCTTCCTTATCCACGCCACCGCGGCGATCCGCGCCTGGCAGAGCTTAGGCGCGAGGCGCTCGGCCATCTCGGCCTTGCCGCTACGTGGTAAACCGATCGGAATCCTTCAAATGAAAATCCTCAACTACGGCCTGCGCGCTACCCTCGCTGTGGCGGCGTTTGCGGTATCGCTTCCCGCCCATGCCCATATCACTTTCGAGAACAAGGAGGTGAAGGCGGGCACTACGGTCAAGTTGGTACTTCGGGTGCCGCATGGCTGCGCTGATTCTCCGACCACGGCGGTCAGGATCGCGCTGCCGGAGGAATTGACGGAGGCCAAGCCGCAGCCAAAGCCCGGCTGGAAGCTCGACATCACAAGGGTCGAAGCCCAGGGCGACGGCTCCGGCGAAACCGGGCACGACGCTCATGGCGGGCATGACGACACCGTCATCAAGCAGATCGCCTGGTCGGGCGGAAAACTCGAAGACGCCCATTATGACGAGTTCGTCTTCCGCGCGAAGGTGGCGGAAGACATCGCCGTGGCGGCGATCTTTGTTCCGATCGTCCAGGAATGCGAGTCTGGCGTGCAGCGCTGGATCGAGATCCCGCCGGCCGGCGCCTCATCCGACGATCTCAAATTCCCGGCTCCGTCGATAAAGATACGCGCCGGGTCGTGATCCGGCTTCGTGTCCTGCTGTTGCGGCTGGCGGCGGCGATCTTGCCCGCCGTTTTCATGTCGGGCCTTTGCACGGGATCGGCTTTTGCCCACGCGACGCTGATCGCCGCCGAGCCGGCCGATGGGGCGATCGTGGCGATCGCGCCGCGAACCGTCACCTTGCGGTTCTCCGAACCGGCCCGGCCGCTGGTGGCGCGGCTGATCCATCCGGGCGGGCGCACCGAAATCCTCAAGGAGATCGGTGAAAAAGGTTCGGTGATCGTGCTGACCTTGCCGTCCGGCCTGGAAAACGGCACGCATGTCCTTTCCTGGCGAGTCGCCTCGTCCGACGGCCATCCGATCGGCGGCGGCCTGGTATTCTCGGTCGGCGCCCCGAGCGCGGTCGCACCGGCGACGATCGAGCAATCCGATCTTTCCGTCCGGATCGGGCTCTGGTCGGCGCGCTTCCTGCTGCTCGTCGGCCTGATCGTCGGTGTCGGCGGCGTGGCATTCAACGCCTTGATTGGCCGTTCCAACCCGGCGCCGGGAGCCCGCATCGTGACGAGCGCCCTGGTCGCGGGCCTGATTGCTGCGCCGTTGCTGGTCGGCTTCCAGGGGCTCGATGCGCTGGGCGCGCCGTTTTCCGATGTGGCGACGGCCGATGTCTGGGAGGCCGGATTGTGGGCGACGAGCTATGGCCGTTCGACGCTGCTGGCGGCAACGGCGATCTGCATCGCCTACGCGGCCGGGCAGGCCGGCTACCGGTCCCGTCTTGGACTCTCGCTCGCCGCCGCAGCGACGCTTCTGGTCGGTGTGGCGGTCGCTTCTGCCGGCCACGCCTCGACCGCGCCGCCGCGATATCTCACGGTGCCGGCAGTGTTTCTCCATGCCATAACGGTCGTGCTATGGATCGGCGCCCTGATTCCGCTCGGAGCGGTGCTTGTCCGCGGCGGCGCAGCGTTGCCGATCATCCTGCAGCAGTTCTCCCGTATCATTCCGGCGATCGTGGCGGTTTTGGCGGCGTCCGGCCTGCTGTTGGCGATCGTGCAGGTGCAGACCGTCCCGGCGCTCTGGGATACCGACTATGGCCGTGTGCTCTTGGCCAAGCTCGCATTGGTCGTCGCGCTGCTCCTGCTAGCGGCGCTCAACCGCTTTTACTTGACCGCTCCCGCAGTCGCTGGCGACGCAAGCGCGACGCGGCGTCTGAGGCGCAGCGTTGGTGCTGAAATCGTCCTTGCGACCGCCATCATCGCCGTGCTCGGCCTGTGGCGTTTCACACCGCTTCCGCGCGCGATCGCGGCAAACCCTGGTTTGTTCGAAGTACAGGAAGTCCGTGCGCGGAAGGAGAGTGTCAGCGCTGCCCTGTCGATCCATCCGCCGATCGTCGGCCCGGTCAGGGTAGAGGTCGGCAATTTGCTTCTCAATGGAAAGCCGTTTGAGCCGATCAGCGTCAGCGTCGATCTCGACAAGCCGTCCTACGGCATCGGCCCGTTCACGCGGGAAGCGCGCCGGGCCGGCGATGGAATCTATCATGCGGATGGCTTCGTGCTGCCGCTGGATGGCTTCTGGATCGTTCGCGTCACGGTCCTCGTATCGGATTTTCGTTCGGTCACGCTCATGGAGGTCTTCGACGTCCGTAAAGTATCGCGATAAGCTTGGCAGCCGATTTCCACCCCCCAGACAACATGCCCGGCATGGGCCGAAAAGGAGAATTCGACTCTCCAATCGGGGAAAAGTTCAGCACGCTGTGCCTAGTCTACTAAATTAGTAGAAATTACTCTGACGGACATCCTTGAGACGAACGACCGTCGTCTCCGGTTCACAGCCAGGGAGTCCGTCATGTCCCAAAAACGTCAAGCTGAAACTCGGCTTCATGCTCCACGGCGTCGGCATTGGAAGGGGCGACTGGCGCCATCCGGATGCCGACCCGGCTGCGAGCACGAGCTTTGAATACTACAAGAAGCAGGCGCAACTCGCCGAGGCGGCGAAGTTCGATTTCCTCTTCGTCGCCGGAACAGGTCGTCGACGCGTTCCAGCGCTGGCTGGAGCAACGCGGCTCCGACGGCTTCGTGGTCAACGTGTCGCTGCCGAGGGAGCTCGAAGTCTTCGCCGAGACCGTCGTTCCGATCCTGCAAAAGCGCGGCATCTACCGCACCGAATACGAAAACGAGACGTTCCGCGGCAATCTCGGCATTACCGTTCCACCCAACCGCTACGCCAGGAACACCGCCGCCGTGGCGGCCGAGTGAACTTACTCATTCCCGAACAAGTCCCTCCCACAAATTGAAAGTGAACCCTGCCATGACCATCGTCTCCCGCCGCATGTTCAATCTCCTCTTAGGCGGGCTGGCCGCAATTGCCAGCCTCACAGCGCTGCCGGCTCTCGCCGCCGAAGATCTCAGCAAGGTCGTTCTGCGCGTCGGCGACCAGACCGGCGCCACCAGGGCGAAATTCGAAGCGGCCGGCTTGCTCGACGACGTCCCCTATCAGATTGAGTGGTCGGTCTTTGCAGCCGCCGTCAATCTGCATGAGGCGCTGAAGGCGGATGCCGTCGACATCGGGTCGGCGGCGGATTCGCCGACGGTCAGCGCAATTGCCGGCGGTTCCAAGATCAAGATCGTCGCCAGCTGGTCGAACGGCGGTCTCGGCAGCTCGTTGATCATCCCCGCCAATAGCCCGATCAAGACCATCCAGGACCTCAAGGGCAAGACCATTTCGCCGACGACGCGCGGCAGCGTCGCGCACTACCTCGTGCTCGGCGTGCTGAAGAAAGCCGGCCTTGCCCAGGACGATGTGAAGCTTGCCTTCCTCAACCCATCCGATGCCAGCGCCGCCTTCCAGGCCGGCAGCATCGACGCATGGGCAACCTGGGGAATCTACAAGGCGCGCTCGATCGGAACGTTGAAGGCCACCGTGCTGATCGATGGCCCCGGCATCAATACCGGCAATGGCGTGCTTAGCGCCACGGACAAGGCGCTGTCGGATCCGGCAAAGGTGGCTGCGATTGCCGATTTCTCGGCCCGCACCGATCGTGCCTACAAATGGTCGAAGGAGAACAAGGAGGCTTATCTCGACTATTACGCGGCCTTCACGAAACAGGACAAGGCGACGGTCGAGAGCCTTTATCCGGACGAGGCCGCTTTCGAGCGCACGCCGATCGACGACGCTTTCGTCGCTTCACTCCAGAACGTTTTCGAGACCTGGAAGGAAGCCGGCGTTCTGAGCGGCGACGTCAATCTCGCCGACTACGTCTACCGCGGCTTGCCGACGAACTGACGCCGGTTCGAAGGAGCAGCCGATGAGTTCGATAACCACGATTACCATTCCGCCGGGCGCTGCTGAAAGGCGGCCGGCGGAGCAGACCGCGAGATCCGACGCTTCGCCGGCGCGGCAGCGCATCGAGCCGGCGTCCTCCGCCGGGCAGGGAATGCCGCGCTGGTTGCGGCGTCTGTCAGGCCCCGTGCTTCTGGTCCTGCTTTGGCATGTCGCGTCGCAAACCGGCGTGCTGCCGGGCGAGGTGCTTGCCGGTCCGTCCACGGTGATCGGCAGCGCCGCCAAGCTCATTGAGACCGGCGAGCTGCAGGATGCGATGGTCATCTCGCTCAGCCGCGCCCTGGCGGGCCTGGCGATCGGAGGCACAATTGGCGTGACGCTCGCTGTCCTCGCCGGACTGTTTCGGCTCGGCGAGGATCTGGTCGACGCCACGATGCAGATGCTGCGCACCGTGCCCAATGTCGCGCTGATCCCCTTGCTGATCATCTGGTTCGGCATCGGCGAGGCGCCGAAGATTGCGCTGATCGCGCTCGGCACCGCCTTTCCGCTCTATCTCAACGTCTATGCCGGCATCCGCAACGTCGATTCGACGCTGATCGAGGCCGGTCGCACGCTTGGCCTGTCCCGCGCCGCGATGATCCGTCACGTGGTGCTGCCGGGCGGGCTGCCGAGCGCGCTGGTCGGCTTGCGCTACTCGCTCGGCATCGCCTGGCTGGCGCTGGTCTTCGGCGAGCAGGTCAACGCCACTGCCGGCATCGGCTATCTGATGGCCAATGCGCGGGAGATGTTCCAGACCGACGTCATCGTCGTGTGTCTCGTCGTCTATGCCTTGCTCGGCCTTGGCGTCGATTTCACCGTCCGCACTCTAGAAAAGGTGTTTCTCGCATGGCGGCCAGCTTTCAGCGGAACGTGAACGTGGTTGAGGCGGCCGCGACGTCCGCCCCGAAAAAGCCGAAAGCGCCGCTGCCTGCAGTCAGGGTTCGCGGCCTCTCGCGCCGCTTCGGCGATCGCGAGGTCTTGAAGAGCCTCGATGTCGACATCGCGCCGGGCGAGTTCGTGGCGCTGCTCGGCGCCAGCGGCTGCGGCAAGAGCACGCTGCTGCGCATCCTCGCCAATCTCGACCGCGAAATCCTCGGCGAGGTGGAAGTGCCGGTGCGCCGCGCCGTCGCCTTCCAGGCGCCGCGGCTGATGCCGTGGAAGAAGGTGTGGCGCAATGTCGTGCTCGGCTTGCCGGGGCGACCCGACAGGACGCGCGCACTGGCGGCACTCGACGAGGTCGGCATCGGCCACCGCGCCGACGTGTGGCCGAAGGTGCTGTCGGGCGGCGAGGCGCAGCGCAAGTCGCTGGCCCGCGCGCTGGTGCGCGAACCCGACTTGCTGCTTCTCGACGAACCCTTTGCCGCGCTTGATGCCCTGACGCGGATCAAGGCGCAGGATCTGGTCGGTGAACTCTGGCAGCGGCATGGCTGCGCCATCTTGCTGGTCACCCATGACGTCGAGGAAGCGGTGCTTCTCGCAGACCGGGTTCTGGTCATGAAGGATGGGATCATCGCGCATGAGGAACGGATCGACTTGGCCCGTCCGCGCGACGTCGCCGATCCAGTCTTCGCCAGGATACGCGGCAGCCTTCTCGACTGGCTGGGCGTGCGCCATGGCACTCATGGCAATGCTTGAGGGTGTTGGACGATGAGCAGATCGAGCGGCGAGACTCTCGAACTGACCGCCGACGTGCTGGTCATCGGCGGCGGGCTTGCCGGAACCTGGGCAGCCTCGGCGGCGCGGCGCACGGGCGCTTCCGTCATACTGGTCGACAAGGGCTATTGCGGCACCAGCGGCGTCACGGCGACGGCCGGACCCGGCCATTGGTGGATACCGCCAGACCCTCCCGAATTGCGCGATACGGCCATCCGCAACAGGAGAAGGACAGGGGCGGGCCTGAACGATCCGGAATGGATGGCGCGCATCCTGGCGCGGACCTGGGAGAGCCTTCCGACACTCGAACGCTTCTACGACTTCTCCACGGATGAGAACGGCGTGAAGCAGTATCGTGCCTTGCGCGGCCCGGAATACATGCGTGCTCTGCGCAAATTGGTCGACAGTCTTGGCGTGACGGTCCTCGACCACAGCCCGGCGCTGGAGCTGCTGCAGCGTTCCGATGGCTCGGTGTCAGGCTCGCGCGGCATCCGGCGGCAGGCGGGTGGCGACTGGCAGGTCAATGCCGGCGCGGTCGTGATCGCCACCGGCGGCACTTCGTTCCTGTCGCGCCTGCTTGGCTCGCACACCAATACGGGCGACGGCTATTTGATGGCGGCGGAAGCCGGCGCCGAACTCTCTGGGATGGAGTTCACCACCTACTATACCGTCGCGCCGGTGCGCTCGACGATGACACGCTCGATGTCCTACGCCTTCGCCACCTATTACGACGAGGACGGTGCAGTCATTCCGATGCCGCCGGGGCCGGAGACGACACGGCCACTGGCGCGGGCCATGCTGAAGGGCCGCGTCTTCTGCGATCTCGCCCGCACGCCGGAGGATATCCGCGCGCAGGTGCCGACGATCTCGCCCAATTTCATGCTGCCGTTCCGGCGCTGGGGCATCGACCCATACAAGGACCGGTTCGAAGTGACCTTGCATGGGGAAGGGACGATCCGCGGCATCGGCGGGCTGCGCATTGTCGGCGAGGATTGTGCGACTTCGGTTCCCGGCCTTTATGCGGCAGGCGACGCGGCGACGCGTGAACTGGTTGCCGGTGCGATTTCAGGCGGCGGTAACGTCAATTCTGCCTGGGCGGTGTCGTCAGGCCAATGGGCCGGGCAGGGTGCGGCGCGCCATGTCGCGGCCAACGGTTCCGCGTCGGACGGGCGCGCCATCGGGCAAGCAGGCCTCCGCCCGGCCGCCGCGCGGCGTGACGTCGACCTTGGTCCGACGCTGTCCGCCATTCAGAGTGAGATGCAGCCTTACGACAAGAACATCTTCCGCAGCGGGGAAAAGCTCGGCACTCCGCTGAGGTACTTGAGGGTGCCTGGGCGGAGTTTGATGCGCACGCAGAGGGTGTTGGCGGCGGTCTGTTGAGAACTCGAGAAACTGCGGCCATGCTGGCCACGGCACGCTGGTGTGCCGCGTCGGCGCTGGCGCGTGACGAAAGCCGCGGCATGCACCAGCGCGACGATCGGCCGGAGACGGATCCCCGCTTCGACCGGCGCATCCTCGTTGGCGGCCTGGACAAGGTCTGGACGAGATCAGATTACGGCCACGCATTGGAACTCGCATCATGATCGAACTCGTCATCGCCGAGCGTTGCACGGGTTGCAACGCCTGCGTCGAAGTCTGCCCGACCAACGTGCTCGAAATCGTCTCCGGCAATGTGCCGCACATCGCCCGGCAGGAGGACTGCCAGACCTGCTTCATGTGCGAGCTCTACTGTCGGGGAGACGCGATCTACGTCGCGCCCGATTGTGAAAACGCCACTCCAGTCGACAAGGACGAGATCCTGGCTTCCGGCCTGCTCGGCGAATTCCGCCGCAATCATGGCTGGGACGAATGGGCACACGACCCCCGCTACACCAACGAACATTGGCGGATGGAGAGCGTCTTCCTGCGCGCACGGGATATGGCGACCGCCGAGGCGGCGGCGAAACGGGTGAGTGGAAATTATGCGTCAGGCAGGTGAAGGTCGATCCATGCGTGCGACATCCCCTATCGCCTGAGCATTTGTCCAGGATCTCATTTCCATAACACAGAAACGGCAATTGCGGCTCGGCGCGTTCATGCGCCCCGTCAGTCTCCATACGGGTGCCTGGCGTTACCCCGGCGCCTTCCCGGATGCGAACTTCAATTTCGCTCACCTGAAGCGTTTCGCGCAGACGCTCGAAGCCGCCAAGTTCGATGCGTTCTTCATGGCGGACCATCTGGCCGTGCTCAATATGCCCATCGAGGCTCTGAAGCGGAGCCATACCGTCACCTCGTTCGAGCCATTCACGTTGCTGTCGGCGTTAGCGGCGGTCACCGACCACATCGGGCTGGTAGCTACCGCCTCCACGACCTTTGATGCGCCCTACCACGTCGCCCGGCGCTTTGCGTCGCTGGACCACATCAGCGGCGGACGGGCCGGCTGGAACATCGTGACGACGTCCAACCCGGATGCTGCACTGAATTTCGGGCTGGAGGATCACGTCGAGCATGGCGAACGCTATCGCCGCGCTCGTGAGTTCTACGACGTGGTGACCGGTCTCTGGGACAGTTTCGCAGACGATGCATTTGTTCGCGATCAGCAAAGCGGCCTCTACTTCGATCCGGCCAAATTGCATGTCCTTGATCACAAGGGACCGCAACTCGCGGTGCGCGGGCCGCTCAACATCGCTCGGCCGCCTCAAGGCTGGCCGGTGATCGTCCAGGCGGGTGCATCGGAGGCGGGGCGGCAGCTTGCCGCCGAGACGGCCGAGGTAGTTTTCGCCGCACATGCGAATCTGGCGGCCGGTCAACGTTTTTATGCAGACGTGAAAAGCCGGGCGGAACAAGCAGGACGTGCTCGTGATCAGATCAAGATATTGCCCGGCGCCTTTGTGATCGTCGGGGACACGGTCGAGGAAGCCCGTGCCAAGCGGGCCACGCTCGACAGCCTGGTCTACTATGAAAGCGGGATCGCCTCGCTTTCCATTGCGATAGGCCACGATGCGTCCAATTTCGATCTGGATGGGCCGCTGCCGGACATTCCGGAGACCAATGCCAGCAAAAGCGGGCGCGAACGCGTAATCGAGCTTGCTCGCCGGGAAAACCTGAACGTCAGGCAGCTTGCCCAACGTCTGGGAGGCTATTCCGGCCTGGCGTTTGTCGGCACAGCAAAAGCGATAGCCGATCAGATGGAAGAATGGCTCGTCGAGGAGGGGGCCGACGGGTTCAACGTGATGTTCCCGTTCTTGCCAGCCGGGCTCGACGATGTCGTCGACACGGTGGTGCCGGAACTTCAACGGCGCGGGCTGTTCCGGCGCGAATACGAGGGGTCGACGCTCCGCGAAAATCTTGGTCTGGCACGTCCCAAGAATCGATTTTTCGAATAGTCGTCAGGATTTTTCGAATAGTCGTCAGGTTAAAGAAGCGCGTTCGACGCTGCGTCGGCGGGAGATCAGGAGAGAGCTCGCATCGTCGATCGCCTGTTCGCCGCGCTTGCGAATGGCCTCAGAGGCAAGCGCACCATCCAGAAAGTCCTTGTCCGTCGCATAAACGGCGGTCGGCAAGACGAGCGCTTCGAAGAAGGCAAAGAGAGGCCTGAGCTGATGTTCGATCATCAGTGCATGGCGCTCACCGCCGCCGGTCGCGGTCAGAAGTACCGGCTTACCGCGCAAGGCAGCCGGATCGACGAGGTCGAAGAAATGCTTGAACAGGCCGGTGTAGCTGCCCTTGTACGTGGGCGAGCCGACGACGAGCACCTCGGCCGAGACGACCGCATCAAGCACCCTTCGGCCTGTGTCGTCGAGGTCGCGCGACCAACGCGCCGTCCCGAGCGATGGGCCGACATCGTCCAGATCGAAGGTCACCGCCGCAAGGCCGTGCCGATGCGCAATCTCCCTGACGAAATGCTCGACGAAACCGCGCGTCTTGGATGGCCGCGTGAGATTGCCTGAGAAGCCGACGACGGTGGGGGTTGTCATGGCGGTCACCGGGTTTGCGGGTCCAGTACGACCGGGCAGCTCTCGTCCTTCGCCCAGTCGGCGAAGCTCAGATAGTAGGCGCGGACATCGTCATATCCTGCCCGGACCGCGGCGGCGGCCGCGAGTGCCGCGCGGCCACCACCGTCGCAATGGGTGACCAGGTGACGTCCGGCCCGGAACCCGGCGTCGGAGAGAAGATTGCGAAGGTCGCCGGCTGACTTCAGGCGGCCATCGTCGAGCAGGCTCTCATGCGGAAGCAACCGCGCGCCGGGCAAATGGCCGCCCCGTGATTTGCGCCGCAGATCCGTGCCGGCGAACTCGTCCGCGGTCCGAGCGTCGAGAAGCCTGACGCCGTCCAGGTCGGCCTTCAGCGTCTGCCGGTCAACGAGCCCGACCGATCCCGATCCCGGTCGAGCCTGGAATGTCGTCGGACCTGAAAGTCCGCTTGCCTGCGCAAGCAGTTCCCTCTGTCCGCGGATGGCAGGCCATCCCCCATTCACGATGAGCGCCTCTGCCCCGAAATATTGCAGGATGAACCAGACGCGGGCGGCCTCCGTCATGCGCCCGTCGTCATTAGATCACAGCGGGCCGTGGGCCGCCGACGCCGAGATCGGTGATCGCCTGCTCCCAGTAGGTGACGTTCTCAAAGGAGGTCTCGCCCGACTTCGCCGCGGCCTCCCATGCTTCGATCGGCACCCGGAGGGCATTGGCCGGATGATCCGCTTCGAATGCCGCGGGTTCGCGCACGTCAAGCAAGCGGAACGCGGCGAACGATGGTAGTGCGTCGGGCTCGATGATCGGATCGCGTCGGTTCCCCGGGCCGACGGCACGGCAGGCACGGTTCGTCCTGCAACACTATCTTGCACAACCACTGGCATCGGGTGACTAAACCTCCGCCTTGGTGCCGTCGAAACGGGTGAATCTGAACCCCTCGAACGGCTCGCGATATGTTTGCCGCTCGTTGCGGAGAATGCTGATCGCGAGCTCTTCGCCGAGCGCCAGCGACGCCGAGAAATCCGAGCGCCAATGGATGCCGGCCCAGTCGCGGCCGACGCCGTAGTTCCAGGCAAGCTTGTTGAGCTCGCCTCCGACAGTGAGCGGCTCACCCTGGTAGGGGATGAGTTTCGTCGGATCCTTGGGATCAGTCTGAACCGGGTTCGAAATCACGGCGTCCTCATCGAAGAGCGCCTTGAGGATCGTCACGTTTGACGCGGCGATCTGGGCGGCTCCGCCGGGATAGCTCGAGTGGATCGGCGCGCCCTCGGGGTAGACGTGCGACAGGAGATGGCTGCCGAACTTGCCGACGCTTCGCGCCAACGCAGCCGAGTTCAGGACGTCGCTGTGGACCGGATAGACGTCCACCTTGTTGGCGATCCGGTGATGGATCAGCCCGCCATACGCTTCCGGCCGTAGGGTGCGGTGGACATAGAACTTCTGCCAGTACGCAACGCGGATGGCCAGCGAGGCGGTGATCGGCAGCAGGCTCTGCGCGTAGGGCAGGCCGAACGTGCCGTAACCGCCGGTCTGCGTCTTCGACTTCACTTACGGATTGGATTTGCTGAAGGGGATTCCAAAACCGCCATAGTCCGGATTGGTCTTGTCGGGTGCTACACCAAGGAGCAGGGCTGCCGACCAGAAGGCGGCCGGATTGTTGTGGACGTATTCCGCGAGATCGCGGCCGGTTGCGATGTAGCGCGGCGTCGGGTCGAAGCTGGTCGGCTTGGCGGGCGGATTGCCGTTCTGGATGGCGAGCCACTCGTCGTAGCCGGTGAGGAAATCGTTCCCGGCCGCGACGGTGCGAATGCGGGCGGGGATGAGCTGGCTGCCGTAAGGAGCGTCCTTGAGCAGGAATTGCGAGATGTAGGGACCATGGAGCGTCTGGGCGGCGTCACATAGCGACTGGTTCTTCCTGACGGATCGGCCGCGTCGACGTAGAGCGCCGTCCCACGAAACAGCGACTGTGGAGTAATGCTTCCGTTCGTGCGCGGCCCGTTGAAGGCGGCGAGCTTGCTCAACTCGTTGACCGCGGCGACCACGTCCTTATTGCTGGTGTCGTCCGTCAGCTCGGACAGCGGAACGTCGCGCAGGATCGACTGCCAATAGAGCTCGACGGCCTCGCCGGCCCGCGTCGCGCTGTCGAGCGCAGGTGCCGGCGGGACCGCGAACTGCGGGCCGATGCAGCCAGTCAGATTCACGGCGAGGGAACCGATTGGATTGAGCTGCTTGCGCTTGCCGCCGAGCGGTATCGCCTCGAAGTCGACCGGATCGCCCGAGGCGTAGGCTTTCAGCGTCGCGTCGAAGGCTGGTCGGTCGACTTCGCCGCGTTCGTCATGCGGCAGGCCGCGGGTGTCGGAACCGATGAGGTTCGTATACTTCTCCTCGTCGCCATTGACCGGATGCAGCGGAACCGCCACCGCGAAATCGGTGTCCGCCGCGGCGCTCCGCGCGACATAGGCGTGTTTGCGGAAAACAAGGTGAGCCTCGGTCTCCTCCTCGCCGGCATGCGCACTGGCCGAGCCGACGGCTGCGAGGGGAGGTAACCCTGTAACCGCTATCGCTGCGACGCCTCCGGCCGCTCCAAGAAACCGGCGGCGGCCGCCGTTGTGGACATCTGCCCTATCCGGTGCGGATGCCTCACGGCCGGTCTGGCCTTCGCCTTCTGATCCGTGATCCCAGTGCGTCATTGCGATCTCCTTGTTTCGCCGAAGCGCTGCACTGATCGAAGGCATGCCGCGCCTATACCTCTTCGAGAATTCGCGCTTGCAGGGCGACTGCCGACGTGTCCGCGGCCTCGCGTCGAGGGCGAGGAAGATCGACAGGAATGTCGAGCGCTATGGCGCCATCGCGGATGACAATCACCCGGTCGGCTAGGGCCACCGCCTCGGCGACATCGTGAGTGATGAGAACCGTCGTGAAACCGTGCTCGCGCCAGATACGCTCGAGCAGGCGGTGCATCTCCATGCGCGTCAGCGCGTCAAGAGCACCGAATGGCTCATCGAGGAGAAGAACACCGGGCCGGCTCACCAGGGCACGAGCAAGAGCGACGCGCTGGCTCTGGCCGCCCGACAAGACCGCGGGCCAATCATTCGCCCGATCCGCAAGTCCGACATCGGCGAGCGCTGCCGTGGCGGTCTCGCGCCAGCCGTACGCCCGTGCGATGCCGACATTGCTGAGAACGCGATGCCAAGGGAGAAGCCGCGCGTCCTGGAAGAGCAGCCGGACGTTCGACTGCAGCGATTGGACCTCCGCGCCGCCGACCGAGACGGTCCCGCTCGTCGGGCGGTCGAGGCCGGCGATCAGGCGAAGGAGCGTGGACTTGCCGCAGCCGGAGCGACCGACAATCGCCAGCAGTTGCCCCGCCGGAATACTCAGACCGAACTCGGACAGCACCCGCCTTTCTCCAAACGACTTGGACAAGCCGTCGAGCAGCACGGCCTCTCCGTTCGCTGAGCGCTCTTCAAGACCACGCTCTGCGAATTCGCGGAGCGTCTTGGTACGAACCAGGACGGAATCCGTTTCCTGGAATACTGTGGGGCCGCCTTCGCGCAGCCGGAGCGCGGTTGCAACTTCTCTCATGGTGCTGCCCTGGTGGCGGCGGGTTGGTACGCCGGATGCCAGGCGAGAGCGCGAGCCTCGATCAGCCGGGTGATCGCGTCGGCGAGCTTGCCGAGCAGCGCGTAGACGATGATGCCGAGGACAACGATGTCGGTCTGCAGGAATTCCCGCGCATTCATTGTCATGTAGCCGATGCCCGAGGAGGCCGAGATCGTCTCGGCGACGATCAGCGTCAGCCACATGATGCCGAGCGAGAAGCGCAGGCCGACAAGAATCGACGGCAACGCACCCGGCAGGATCACCCGCCAGAACAGCGCCAGGCGGCCGAGCCCATAGACGCGCGCCATTTCGATCAGCCTGACGTCGACGGTGCGGATGCCGTGAAACGTATTCAGGTAGATCGGAAAGGCTGTTCCGACCGCAACGAGAAAGATCTTCGCTTCTTCACCGATGCCAAACCAAAGAATGACGAGTGGGATCATGGCCAGATGCGGCACGTTACGCAGCATCTGCATCGACGAGTCGAACACCGTCTCGGCCGGCCGCGAAATTCCGGCCAGAACGCCGAGGACGAAGCCGATACTGCCGCCGATAGCAAGCCCCTTCAGCGCCCGTTCCGTCGAGATGGCGGCATGGGTGAGAAGCGTCCCATTGCGCAGGCTTTCCCAAAAAGCGGTGGCCACCGCGCTCGGAGCTGGCAGGAGGCGGGTCGACATTATTCCGCTGCGCGAAGCAATTTCCCATACGACCACAATGCCGATCGGCAAGGCCCAGGACGCGAGGATCTGCAGTGCCGCTGCGCCTGCGTTTCGAAGCTGCGTCGGGTGAGCCACGGTCAGGATGCCCTTCGGGCCGCCGGCCGGATCTCGTTGGCGATGGTCTCGCCGAACGGACCCGTGTTGACGGAAAGACTCGCCCTCTCCGGTGCGTGGGCGAGCGGAAGCAGGGGGAAGACGAGCTCGGCGAAGCGGAAGGCCTCCTCGAGATGCGGGTAGCCGGAGAGGATGAAAGTATCGATGCCGATCGCCCGATAGTCTTCCATCCGCGCCGCGACTTCCTCGGCCGAGCCGACCAGCGCGGTCCCGGCGCCGCCGCGGACGAGGCCGACGCCTGCCCACAGGTTCGGGCTGACGACGAGCTTGTCGCGGCGGCCACCGTGCAGCGCGCTCATCCGGCTCTGTCCGACAGAGTCCATGCGCGAGAACACCGATTGCGCTTTGGCGATCGTTTCGTCGTCGAGATGCGCTATGAGGCGGTCGGCAGCCACCCAGGCTTCCTCGGACGTCTCGCGGACGATGACGTGCAAACGAATGCCGAAGCTGAGCTTGCGCCCGTGCTTCCGGGCTACCGCTTTGACCGTCGCGATCTTCTCCGCCACGAGCGCCGGCGGCTCGCCCCAGGTCAGATATTTGTCTACCGTCTCTGCGGCGACTTCGATCCCTTCCTCCGAGGAGCCGCCGAAGTAAAGCGGTGGATGCGGCGCCTGAACAGGCGGAAACAGCAACTGCCCGCCTTCCAGGCGGATGTGCTTGCCCGAAGTGTTGACCGTCTCGCCGGCGAGCAGCGCCTTGTAGGCATGCAGAAACTCGCGGGTGATCTCGTACCGGTCGGCATGGCTCGCGAAAATGCCGTCGCCCTTGTTCTCGACGGGGTCACCCCCGGTGACGACGTTAATCAGTAGACGGCCGTTCGACAGACGGTCGAGCGTCGCGGTCATGCGCCCCGCCACCGTCGGCGGCTGCAGCCCCGGCCTGACCGCGACCAGGAATTTCAGCTTCTCGGTGGAGGTCAGCATCGCCGAGGCGACGATCCAGGAGTCCTCGCAGCTTTTTCCCGTGGGCAACAGCACGCCGTAGTAACCGAGCTGGTCGGCTGCCTGGGCGATTTGGCGCAGATACGGCAGGTCTGTGGCGCGCCCGCCAGTGGCTGTGCCGAGGTACCTGCCGTCTCCATGAGTCGGCAGGAACCACAGCACGTTAACGCGGTCGGGAGAAAGCTCGGCGGCGACGTTCACGACTGTGGCTTCCTCACGGCATCGGCGATCGAGATCGCGGTCGGGATCAGGCCGAGTTCATGGAACACATCGGCGATCTTCTGCTGCGCGGCCACCACTTCCGGTGTGATCGGTTTCACGCCATAGGAGCGCCGCTGGACTGCGACTTCGAGAATGTCGGCAGGAATGCCGAGTGCCGGCGAAAACTGTTCGGCCACATCGCCGCGATTGGCGTTGATCCATGTGTCGATCTCGCCGAGGGATGCCACGATGGTGTCGACGACGTCGGGGTGAGTGTCGACGAAGTCGCGCGAGGCGAGATAGAATTCGTGGTTGTCCACCACGCCGCTGCCGTTTGCCAATTGGCGGGCACCGGTAGCTGCTTCCGCGGCCGCCAGAAATGGCTCCCAGATCACCCAGGCATCGACAGCCTGCTTCTCGAAGGCAGCGCGTGCGTCGGCCGGCGGCAGGAACGAGACTTCCACGTCAGAATAGGCCAGCCCGGCTTTCTCCAGTGCCTTGACGAGAAGGTAATGGACATTCGAGCCTTTGTTCAGCGCGACCTTCTTTCCCTTCAGGTCGGCGACGGTCTTGAGCGGGCTATCCTTGGGGACCAGGATCGCCTCGGCTTCTGGCGCCGGGGGCTCGTAGCCGACATAGACGAGCGGTGCTCCGGCCGCCTGCGCGAAGATCGGCGGCGCCTCACCGGTCGTGCCGAAATCGATGGAGCCGATATTGAGTGCCTCAAGCAATTGCGGCCCAGCCGGAAACTCGGTCCATTCAACCGTGTAGCCCTGCGGCTTCAGTTTTTCCTCGAGCAACCCCTTCGTCTTCAGCAGAATGAGTGTGCCGTACTTCTGAAACCCGATACGGACGATCTTGTCTTCCGCATGAGTTGCCGTGGCGGCGCCCAACGCAATGCTGCCGGCGAGCGCGAGCTTCGCAACGTATCGTATGAAGGCATTCATCAATCGGACTCCTCTTCCCATGGTCGCTGAGGTCTTTTGAATCCACGGCACGAAGCATGCCTCACGTTGCACCCGAATTCAGGGAGCGCAGTCGGGAACGCCCAGTGTCGATGAGCGTACCGGGTCGGGGTTAGGCCCTCAAAGAATATTCTACTAATTGGATAGACTTTGTTGATCGCATTTTGCTTGGACGAAAAAACTGCGGAGCAGTGCGCAAACGAGCCAATACCGACCGCGCCGCCTCGGCGGCCTTGGCGCTGGGTGACAAGGCGCGATGATGAAGACAAGCCCGGCGTCGGTCTCGGCCGGACTGTCGACCGTACTTTGCCGTTTCGAATTTCGTTCCAACAACATCGACTGCAGGATGTTATCGAATCGCTTCAAGGTCGAAGGCTCGATGCGAAGGTAAGTTCAGGCGGTCGCCTTTTGCGGCTGACTGAACGTGTTTTCCGGGCGGGGCAGACCGAAATGGTCTCTTAGCGTTGCCCCCTCATAGTCGTGCCGGAATAGTCCGCGTCTTCGCAAGATCGGCACAACCTCCTCGGCGAACACGTCGAACCCGCCCTGCAGATAGGGCGGCATGACATTGAAGCCGTCCGCGGCACCGTTGTCGAACCATTCCTGGATCTTGTCGGCGATCTGTTCGGGCATCCCGGCCTGGACCCAATGCCCGCGCGCGCCGGCGAGACGGTGGAGCAACTGGCGGATGGTCGGATTCTCGCGCTCGATGATATCGAGCACGACATGGAAGCGGCTGCTCGCACCGCGCTCGCCCTCGACACTGATGAGTTCGCGCGGAAATGGCCCGTCCAGATCGTAGCTGGAAAGGTCGGCGTCCACGATGCGGCGTAACTGATCGAGAGAATATTCCGGCTGCGTCAGCTCGTTGAACTCGTCATGCAGTGCCCGGGCTTCAGCCTCGGTTGAACCGATGAAGGGACTGATACCGGGCAACACCTTGACATGGTCAGGGTTGCGGCCAACCGACTTCACGCGCGCTTTGATGTCAGCATAAAATTCCTGCGCGTTGCCGAGTGTCTGATGTGCTGTGAATATCGCCTCGGCATAGCGGCTTGCGAATGACCGTCCGTCTTCAGACGAACCCGCCTGGACGTAGACCGGACGCCCCTGCGGCGAGCGCGGAAGCGTGAGCGGTCCCTTTACCCGATGATATTTGCCGATGTGGTTGATTGGGTGGATCTTGTCGGTGTCGGCAAAAATTCCGGACTGCCTGTCCGCGACGAGCGCATCGTCCTCCCAGCTGTCCCAGAGCTTGGTCACCACATCAACGAATTCGCCGGCGCGCTCGTAACGGTCGGCATGGGTTGGATGTCGGTCAAAGCCGAAATTCAACGCTGCCGACGCGTCGCCCGTGGTGACGATGTTCCAACCGGCACGCCCGCCGCTCAGATGATCGATAGAAGCAAACAGCCGGGCCAGGTTGTAGGGTTCGTTGTAGGTGGTCGAGGCGGTCGCGATGAAGCCTATTCTTTCAGTCACCGCGGCGAGCGCCGAAATCCATGTCAGCGGCTCCAGCCTGAAGCGGCTCGCGTAGCGGATGTTGTCGGCGAGTGCTGGCCCATCAGCAAAGAACAGCGCGTCGAACTTGCTCGCCTCGGCCTTTTTCGCCAGTTCCTGATAATAGGCGATGTCCAGCACTCTCTCGGGGGCGGAATCCTTGTAGCGCCAGCCGGCTTCATGATGACCGCCAGGATAGATGAAAAGGTTGAGGTTCAGCTGTCGTTTTTCGGCAGGCATGTGTTGGTCTCCTGGGTAGTGATTGGGCGAGAAGTCTTGAGGCCCTCAGACTGGCAGAGCCGGCGCTGTCTCGACCCCGAGATGACGCAGAAGTTCGGAGCGGATCTCGCCGAACCGGCGATCGCCATGATTGCGTGGTTTGGTGACATTGACGGCGATGTCGGCGGCGATCGCGCCGTTGTCGAGCACTAATACCCGGTCCGCCAGTGTCACGGCTTCGTCCACATCATGGGTGACCAGCAGGACCGCCGGCTGGTGACGAGCACACAGCTGGCGCAGCAGATCGTGCATGCGCAGGCGGGTCAGCGCGTCGAGCGCGCCGAACGGCTCATCCGCCAGCAGCAGTTCAGGATCACGAACAAGCGAGCGCGCTAATGCCACACGCTGCTGCTCGCCTCCAGAGAGTTCGACCGGCCATGCGGTCTCACGGCCGCTCAGGCCAACCTCTTCGAGAGCTGCGCGCCCGCGTTGGGTGGCGTCCGGCAGGCCGAGACCAAGAACGACATTCTCAAGCACCCGTTTCCATGGCAACAGCCGAGCATCCTGGAACACCACCGATTTCTTATCGGGTGTTTCCAGTCGGCCTGACCCGGAGACTTTGCCATCGAGATCGGCGAGCGCCCGCAACAATGTACTCTTACCCGACCCGCTGCGGCCGAGAAGGGCGACGAACTCTCCCTTGTCAATGTCGAGACTGAGGCCGTCTAGGATGGTTCGCGGCCCGAACCTTCTCACAAGGCTCTCGACCCGCACCGCGGGCGCGCCGCTCAATCCGCCAAAGTGCGACGCCATGACAAAGACCTTTCCTGAAAAAAGCGGACGATGCCGTCGGAGGCGAGACCGAGCAACGCGTAGACGGCAAGACCGACGATGACGATGTCAGTCTGGCCATAGTTGCGTGCAAGATCGATCATGTAGCCGATGCCGCTCGTGGCATTAACCTGTTCGACGACGACCAGCGACAGCCAGGCATAGGTCACTGCGAAACGCAGGCCGAGGAAAAAGCCTGGAAGGGCGCCTGGCAGGATGACCTGGCGGATGAATTCGCCGTAGCCCATTCGCAAGGTCTGGGCCAGTTCAACATTCGGTTGTCTATGCCGCGCAAGCTGCTGTGGGTCTGGACATAGATCGGGATCAGTACGGCCAAGGCGATAGTCGTCACCTTCATGCCCTCGCCAATGCCGAACCAGAGCATCAGCAGCGGGATCAGAGCCAGCGTCGGTATGGCTCGCTTGATCTGAACCGGGCCGTCAATGATCGCCTCGCCCAACCGGGACAACCCTGAAATGAGAGCCAGCACGGTCCCGATCAGTACGCCGAAGACCAGCCCCTGTGCTGCCCGCCAGGCAGACGTCATCAAATGATCCTGGAGCTTGCCTGTGGCGATGAGATCGATGGCAGTGCCGACAACCGACCAAGGGGCCGGCAGCGTTCTTGGATCTATAACACCGGCGACGCTGCCGATGGACCAGATCACGAGAAGCAGTGCGGGCCCGATCATGGCGCCAAAGGGGATCGCCCGTCCGAGGGCGAGGCGGCGCCTCGTTCCCGCCTTGCGCGCCTGTACAGCGGGCGCAATCAACCCCCTTTCATCGGATGCGTAGGGGATGGGGAGTGCAACTGCGGCGGTATGTGAGATTGCGGTCATCTGCGTCGTCTCCAGTGCTGGGAAGCAGGTCGTCAGGACGCGTTCAGCGCATTTGCGGCGATCGTCTCGAAGCGCCTGTCGAAAAGATCCTCGGCCTGGATACGAGGCTTGTTCAGCTCTTTGGCCAGGAGATCGATCGTCGCTTGCTGGCGCACGATCACATCGTTCCAGTCGGATGGAATGTCGAACCGTCCGTCGGCTTCGACGAGATACTGGCCATCTTCGTGGTTGAGGCCCTGGGTGGCGACGTAATAGCCCTCGATCCACTCTTTCGGGTGCTGCTCTACCCATCGGGCCGCAAGTGCCCAGTAGCGCACATATTCGCCGAGAGCGGCAGCCTTGGCCGGATCGTCGAGCACGGCCTGCGGGGCGTAAAGATGGTCTGGATCATCGCGCAAGCCATGCGGTATGGTGGTGGCGCCGTCCGCCCCATACTGGCGCAGATAGCGCTTGACGAGGACGCCCCAGATCGGTGCGACATCGACTTGCTTGCTGGCAAGTGCCACCGGATAGGCATCGCCTTTGCTGGGCAGTTCGATGAGATTTACATCCTCCTTGTTCAGGCCGGCGGCCTGCAGGACCCTCAGCACCAGCGCGCCTTGCGCCTGACCAGGGCTGAAGGCGATCCGTTTGCCGCGCAAATCCGCGAGCGTCTTGACCTCGACGCCCGGCGCAATGCCGAGTTGATAAATCGGGTGTGAAACCGGATCCCTGCGGAACTTCGCAGCAATGATCTTGACCTTGAGCCCAGTCCAGGTCGCGTGGATGGGCGGAATGTCGGCGACCGATCCGACGTCCAATGCATCGGCGCGAAAAGCTTCGATTGTCTGCGGACCGCCGCTGATGTTGGCCCATTCAACCTTGAAGGGTAGCTGGTCAATCAGACCCGAGAGTTCCAGGGCTCTTTGCGTCTCCGGATCGCCGATACGAAGCACAGTGCCCTCCGGGATTTTGGTCGGCAGTTTACCCGTGTCCGGACTGCCCGCCTCGGCCCTGAAAGCGGAGGAAGAAGCGACCAAGGTTACCGCCAAAGCGGCGACCAATGCACCAAACTTCCTTCTCGAAAACTTCACAGCCAACATCATCGTCTCTCTCTCCAATTGATAAGGCCCAAGCTCATCTGATTATGTCTATCAATTTCGTAGACTATAAAGTACCGGATGCTGTTCTTTGCCGCCGGAAGGAAAAGCTGTTCGCCTGCAATGCTCATTTTGGGCACACGTCGTTCACAAAGCTTCGGACTGCGAAGCAGCACCTCGGCGAGGAACATCCCCACCAAAGCTCATCCAGAAGCTTCATGCCTGGACCGTATCGAGCCGATGCCTGGGGGGCTGTTGACGACAAAGCTGGCACCGGCGCGCCGACCGACCCGAGCTCGCAGATCGGCCGTGAACGCATTGCCACATAGGACCCCGCATGGTGGTATCACAGTGACAGTTCAACTGTGATCATTAGGCGGTCGGCGCCTGTACGACTAGGACACAAATAATGCGGCAGAATCTGACCCGTCGGTGGGGCAGGTTCTCCTGTTCGTCAGTAACGATCGGATAGGGGATCGATTGCACTGACCAGCCAGAGACGCCAAAGCTTGTGCCTCGGGGAGGGGGCTGGAGGGAGTTCGTCAGGCCGGTCTGGTGAGAACGCGATCAGCTTCATCGGCGACCGGCGTCTCGCGCATGAAGCTTCACCGCGGACGTTGGTGGAAACGGGAGAGGAGACAGGTCTGACCGAAAAAGCCCGCCGGAACGAACCGGCGGGCGAGACGGGAGGAAACGGTTGTAACTGGAATCAGGCCGCGAGAACGGCTTTCGGCTCGACCAACTCATAGCCGAGCGCCTCGGCGACCGCACGGTTGGTGATCTTGCCCTTGTGGACATTGAGGCCGTTGCGCAGATGGTGGTCGTCGACCAGCGCCTTCAGGCCCTTGTCGGCGAGCTGCAGACCGTAGTGGAGCGTCGCGTTGTTGAGCGCGTGGGCCGAGGTGACAGGCACCGCGCCGGGCATGTTGGCGACGCAATAATGGATAACCCCGTCGACCTCGTAGGTCGGCTCGGCATGGGTGGTCGCATGCGAGGTCTCGAAGCAGCCGCCCTGATCGATGGCGACGTCGACCAGCACTGAACCCTTCTTCATGCCTGACAGCATTTCGCGCGAAACCAGTTTTGGCGCCGCGGCACCCGGAATCAGCACCGCCCCGACGACGATATCGGCTGAAAAGCATTCTTCTTCGAGCGCTTCGACGGTCGAGTAACGGGTGTGGACGCGGCCGGCGAAGAGGTCGTCAAGCTGACGCAGGCGCGGGATCGAGCGGTCGATGATGGTGACATCGGCGCCAAGCCCCGCCGCCATCCTGGCAGCGTGCAGCCCACGACGCCGCCGCCGAGCACGGCAACCTTGCCGGGCAGCACGCCGGGCACGCCGCCGAGCAGCACGCCGCGGCCGCCGTTGGCCTTCTGAAGCGCCGTGGCGCCGGCCTGGATCGACAGGCGTCCGGCGACTTCAGACATGGGCGCCAGCAGCGGCAGGCCGCCACGATCGTCGGTCACGGTCTCGTAGGCGATCGCCGTCACGCCGGAAGCGAGCAGGCCCTTGGTCTGCTCCGGATCCGGAGCAAGATGAAGATAGGTGTACAGGATCTGGCCTTCGCGAAGCTGCGCCCATTCGGTGGGCTGCGGCTCCTTGACCTTGACGATCATGTCCGACTTGGCAAACACGTCGGCAGCCGTCTTGGCAATCCTGGCACCAGCGGCGCGATAGGCGTTGTCATCGGCGCCGATGCCGGCTCCGGCTCCGGTCTCGATCAGCACTTCATGGCCATGCGCGACATATTCACGGACGGAACCCGGTGTCAGGCCGACGCGGTATTCATGGTTCTTGATTTCCTTGGGGCAGCCGACGCGCATTTTTCTTCTCCTGATCCGCCCTTTTGGGCTCACTCCCTGTCTAGTGTAGTGAACCAGGAATCGTTGCGCAGGTGTTTGCGAATGCGCTTGCGCGGGATCGCGCGTTTCGATAATCGTTGCGAGAAATCGCAGGATTTTCGCACGAGTCACGAAAAATGCCGCTGGACAGGATCGATATCGCCATTCTCGAGGTTTTGCAGAAGGATGGCGGACATCTTGCGCTGCGCGGACATAGCGTGGATATCGTGATTGTGGGGCCACGATTGGATTGACCGAGGCAAAGTCAATTTCGTCCGGCTGCATTCTTTTGGAGCCTCTTGAAAGCAAACAGCTTGCCTTCACGCACGCTGTCTTCAAGTGATCTCGCCTTCGCCAGATGCGCTGCAATCGCGCTGGCCAGCATGCAGCCCGTCCCGCGCATCGATACGGCAAGGCGCGGCATGTCAAAGCGGATTGGTCCTTGATCCAAGCGCAACAGAATATCGGTCGATCGGGGTCCCGCCGCGTGGCCGCCCTTGAGCAGCAGGGCCTGCATCCCGGCCACCAGCAATTTCTGGCCTTGCCACACTGCGCCGTCTTCATCCACCGCTGGCTCTAAGCCAACAAGAAGCGCCAGCTCGATGAGATTGGGTGTGACGAGGCGGCAAAGGGGCATCAGGTCGCGTTTCATGGCGGCGATGGCCCTTGCGTCCAGCAGCGCCCGGCCTGACGTCGAGGCCAGCACCGGGTCGAGTACTGCCGGCACCTGTGGATTTTCGCGTAGCACAGCCGCGACGGCAACGACGACCTCAGCCGTTGCCAGCATGCCGATCTTGATTGCCGCCACCTTGTTGGCCTGCAGCGCAGCGCGCATCTGATTGGCCACAAGATCGGGCTGCGAAGGATGGATTTCCATCACGGCTTCGTGCGTCTGCACCGTTAGCGCGGTGACGGTAAGGCAGGTGCGCACGCCAATGGAAGAGATCGTCTCGATATCGCGTGCAATTCCAGCCCCACCGCTGGAGTCTGATCCGCCGACCACGAGCACATGCGGTTCTCGCCTCAGCGCCATGGCTTTGTCTTTTCGATCCATTCTCGCGTGCGCGCTTCGGGATCGGCATTCAACGTGATGTCGGTGACCACTGCCGCGCTGTCCGCACCAGCCTTGAAGACACCGTCGAGCCGGTCAGGGGTGAGGCCGCCTATGGCGACTAGGGGAATGGGTACCACCCGATGCTTCCACTCGCTGATCCGCTTGAGCCCTTGCGGCGCCCATTTCATCTGCTTCAGGACCGTGGGATGGATGGGGCCGAGCGCGATATAGTCGGGCTCGGCAGCGATGGCCGTTTCCAGTTCTAGATGATCGTGCGTGGAAAGCCCGAGCTTCAATCCGGCGTACTTAATCGCCAGCAGGTCGGCCGCAGCCAAATCCTCTTGGCCGAGATGGACGAAGTCGCAGCCTTCCTCAATGGCGAGCCGCCAATAGTCGTTGACGATCAGTTGGCAACCATGGACCGCGCAGACGCCGTTCGCGCGGCGGATTTCCGTCCGTAGCGTGGCCTCGTCCCTATCCTTGATGCGCAACTGAACCAGCTTGACGCCAAGCGGCACCAGCCGTTCGATCCAGGCGGCGCTGTCGACGATCAGGTAGAACGGATCGAGCTTCATGAAAAAACTGCCCTGCCAATTGTCGGCGTCGACGGCACGGCGACCTCGCGCGGTTCGAGCATTCCCGAGCTGAAAGCTTCGCGACCGGCCTCGACCGCCTTGCCGAATGCTCGCGCCATGCCGATCGGATCGGCCGCCCTGGCGACCGCCGTGTTCAGGAGCACGGCGTCAAAGCCGAGTTCCATGACAGTCGCCGCGTGCGACGGTCGCCCGAGCCCTGCATCCACAATCAGCGAGACCCCAGGGAAATGTCCGCGCATCGAGCGCAGCGCCGTTATGTTGACCGGTCCGAGGGCGGAACCGATCGGCGCGCACCACGGCATCAAGACCTTGCAGCCCGCCGCAAGCAGCCGCTCGGCGACGACAAGGTCGTCGGTGGTATAGGGGAATACAGCAAAACCGTCCTCGCACAGGATGCGGGCGGCTTCTACCAGGCCGAACACATCCGGCTGCAGCGTATGGTGGTTGCCGATCACTTCGAGCTTGATCCAGCTCGTACCGAAGACCTCGCGCGCCATCTTCGCGGTGGTGACCGCTTCCTTGACGGAGTGGCAGCCGGCAGTGTTGGGAAGGATCCTTGTGCCCAGCGAGCGGATCAGCGACCAGAATTTTTCGCCGGCCCTGCCGCCTGCCATCTCACGGCGCAACGAGACGGTCACCACCGCCGTGCCCGAAGCCCTGACTGCATAGGCAAGGATGGCCGGCGAAGGATATTGAGCCGTGCCAAGGAGCAGGCGCGACGGAAGCTCGGTTCCATAAAGCTCCAACATGATCTAGCCTCCCTGCATGGGCGAGAGGATTTCGACCCGGTCGCCATCGCTTAGCTGGAATTCCGCCCGGTTGGCTTTGTGCACGAGGTCGTTGTTGACGGCGGTCGCGAGCCAATCACCCTCATAGTCAAGCGCGGCAAGCAGCCCGGCCAGCGTGGTGGCGGCAACCTCATGCGCTTCGCCGTTGACCATCAGTTTCATGAGCAAGCTCCTTGGTTCTGTCTTGACTGAAAACCAGGTCGGCAGCCTGGCGCGCCATGGCGGGAGCCAGGAGAAAACCGTGACGATAGAGCCCGTTGATCGCGATGATTCCACCGTTCGTTTCGACGCGCGGCAGGTTGTCGGGAAAGGCCGGACGGACGCCGACACCGGTTTCAACGATCTCGGCCTCGCCAAAGGCCGGATGGAGGGCATAGGCGGCACCCAGCAGCTCCATCATCGAACGAGCCGTCACCGGTCCCGTGGACCGGCTCTCAATCATCGTCGCGCCAATCATGAAACGGTGGTCGGTGCGTGGCACCGCATAAAGCGGAAAGCGCGGATGCAGCAGCCTGACCGGGCGCGACAGTGAGATATCAGGTGTGCGCAGGATCAGCATCTCGCCGCGAACGCCGCGCAGCCTGTCATTGGCTGCTGCCATTCCCGTGCAGTCGATCTGACGATCGAACCCGGAAGCACGCCGGACGTCAGCGCAGAAGTGGAATTCGACGCCCATCGCCGCCAGCCTGTCATGAAGTGCCGCCATCGCCTGACGCGGGTCGAGATGGGCTTCGTCGGGGAAGAGCAGTCCGCGGCGGAAGCGGCCGGCGAGGTCGGGCTCGAGCAACACGATTTCATCTTCATTGACACGCCGATGACCCGAGGTGCGGCTGGCGAACCGGTCGAGCTCGCCCGCATCACGCGGCGCGGCCACGACAAGTGTTCCGGCCCGTGTCACGTGACCCGGCAGTACCGCATCCCACCAGTCGGCGGCATCGCGTCCGAGATCCAGCACCGGCTGCTCGGCGCTTTCACGCTCGCACCATGGCGCCAGCATGCCGCCGGCGAACCACGACGCATTGCCGCCAAGGGTATGTGTTATCTCGGCAACGGTCACCGTCGCGCCACGTGTGGCGAGCTCGAAAGCTGCGGTGAGGCCGGCGACACCGGCCCCCTTGACCAGGACCCTCATGATCGCTCACGTGGCTGAGGTATGAGCGGTGCGCCGGTCTCGTCCGCCGGCAGATAGAGATCGCCGCCCTCGCGGTATTTCGCCGCCATCGCCGCCATGCCCTCTTTCTGTGCCTCGGCGCGGATGTCGTGAGAGATACGCATCGAGCAGAATTTCGGTCCGCACATCGAGCAGAAATGTGCCAGCTTGTGCGCCTCCTTGGGCAAGGTCTGGTCGTGGAAGGACCGTGCGGTTTCGGGGTCGAGCGACAGGTTGAACTGGTCCTCCCAGCGGAACTCGAAGCGCGCGCGGGAAAGGGCGTCATCCCTGACTTTCGCCGCCGGGTGGCCCTTCGCCAGGTCGGCCGCGTGCGCTGCGATCTTGTAGGTGATCACGCCGGTCTTGACGTCATCGCGGTCGGGAAGGCCGAGATGCTCCTTGGGCGTGACGTAGCAGAGCATGGCCGTTCCGAACCAGCCGATCATCGCCGCGCCGATGCCGGAAGTGATGTGGTCGTAGCCCGGCGCGATGTCGGTCGTCAGCGGTCCAAGCGTATAGAACGGCGCCTCGCCACAGACGGCGAGCTGCTTGTCCATGTTCGCCTTGATCTTGTGCATCGGCACGTGGCCGGGCCCCTCGATCATCACCTGGCAATCTTTCGCCCAGGCGATCTGCGTCAGCTCGCCGAGCGTTTCCAGCTCGGCGAATTGCGCCGCGTCGTTGGCATCGGCGATCGAGCCGGGACGAAGGCCGTCGCCGAGCGAGAAGGAGACGTCATAAGCGCGGCAGATGTCGCAGATCTCCGCAAAGTGCTCGTAGAGGAAGCTTTCCCGGTGATGGTGCAGGCACCATTTTGCCATGATCGAGCCACCGCGCGAGACGATACCCGTGACCCGGTCAACGGTCAGCGGGATGTAATGCAGCCGCACGCCGGCGTGGATGGTGAAATAGTCAACGCCTTGCTCGGCCTGCTCGATCAACGTGTCGCGGTAGACCTCCCAGGTCAGGTCCTCGGCGATGCCACCAACCTTTTCGAGCGCCTGGTAGAGCGGCACCGTGCCGATCGGCACCGGCGAGTTGCGCAGGATCCATTCGCGGATGTTGTGGATGTTGCGGCCGGTCGACAGGTCCATCACCGTGTCGGCGCCCCAGCGGATCGCCCACACCATTTTTTCGACCTCTTCAGCCATCGACGATCTGACGGCGGAGTTACCGATATTGGCGTTGATCTTGACCAGGAAATTGCGGCCGATGATCATCGGTTCGCTCTCGGGATGATTGATGTTGGCGGGAATGATCGCGCGTCCGCGCGCCACCTCGTGGCGGACGAATTCGGGCGTGACGAAATCGGGGATGGCTGCGCCAAAGCTTTCGCCGTCGCGTTGCAGCGTGCCGCGCAGGATCTCGCGGCCGAGGTTCTCGCGGATGGCGACGAACTCCATCTCGGGCGTGATGATGCCGGCGCGCGCATAGGCAAGCTGCGTCACCGCCTTGCCTGCTTTGGCTTTGAGCGGTCGGTGGCGGATGGGAAATTCCGGCGTCAGGCGTTCGCCCGTCGCGAATCCGTTGTCCTCCGGCCGGACATGGCGGCCGTCACAGTCCTCGACATCGCCGCGCGCCAAGATCCATTCGTGGCGAAGCCGGGCGAGGCCCTTTTCGATGCTGGTTTCGACAGCCGGATCGGTATAGGGGCCCGACGGATCGTAGACGGTAACGGGCGGCTCGCCGGCTGTCGGATGGACGGAGATTTCGCGCATCGGCACTTTGATCTGCGAGTGGATGGTGCCGGGCTTGTGGATCTTCCGCGAGGCGGGCAGCGGTCCCGTCGACACGGCGGGGGTGAGGGCATTCATCGTGAGGCTCCTTTGCTCATGCATTGGAGACCCAGTTCTGTGCCGGAAGGATGAAAAGACGCTTCTGTCGACCTGCCGAAACAGGACCTCGGGCGTGAACTCCCGCAAAGCGCTTGCACCGTCCCTACGCCAGTATGAACTGGATCAGGTTCAACGGGTCACTGCGCCGCGAAAGCCAGCAGTATCTCAGCCCCTTGCCGGGACTCCCCTGGTGAATGCCTCAGGTTGAACGGGCCGGCGCTATTTTGTCAAGCGCATTTGGCCGGCGGTGACGACCGGCGGCTAATCAAAACCGGGCGGAGTGCTCGCGCACGTATCAGAGCAAGTCACGCCTGGAGGAGCGGCGAAGCGCCCACGATAGGCGAGCCATCACGCGGATACCAAAGCTTTTTCAGCACGGCATTTTCGGAGCTAGCCGAAACGGCGTTGCTGTCGCCCAATTGGGTAAGATTGCGTTAGATGTCTGTCTTGCTCGTCATCGGCAATCCTTCCGCGTGAGCTAGACGCCCCGTTTGTTTCCCCACAGCAGAACATGAAGCTGCGGCAGTACAAGCGCCTCGAACCACCTGTCACGGGTCACCTTTTCGACCAGCCATTCCATGCGCTTCATCATACCGGCTATGTCGATGAAATCGTCTTCGTTACCGGGACGCGGCGGCGTGTGATTGCCGGGCTGGAGATAGACGGGCAATTGCGGATAGCGCGCCGCGGCGTCTTTGGCATAGGCATAGTCTTCATCGTCGAAAACGACGAGCTTGAGCGCCATTTGCGGCTTGTCCTGCGCCGCCTCGACGCAGGCGTCGAATGCGGCCCAATCCGTCGTCATTTCACTCGAGGGGGGCTTGGGGCTGAGCACCAGCACGTCGAGATCCGCGAACCATTGCCTGGACACCGAGCCTTGGGTTTCCAATGCAAAGCGGTAGCCCTCACCATGCCCGCGGTCGATCAGCTGGCCAAGCGGCTGGATGGCCGGATTGCCGCCCGACAGCGACACCATCACTGGCTGACCGCCGGAAAGCGCAATGACCTCTCGCCAGACCGCGTCGGCAGACATCATTTCCCAATCATGGCGGAAGCGACTGTCCACCGCATGCAGGCTGTCGCACCAGGTACAGCGATAGTCGCACCCGCCCGTTCTTACGAATACCGTCGGCAAGCCGATCAGCATGCCTTCGCCCTGAATGGTCGGCCCAAAAATCTCGCTCACGCGGATTCCGGGTTCCAACGCGCAAGTCATGGCCGGTATTCCGCCCAGGTTTTCGGTGTCTCGCTCACCCGCACAGCGGAGGTTTCCGGTAGCAGTCTCTTGCACCAGTCGTAGAAGTGGCGGGCCAGACATTCCGCTGTGACACGGTCATGCCACGCTTCGCCGACCTGGCGCAGGAACATGGCTTGTCGACAACGAGGGTGCGCCAAATTATCGAGAGGGCCGATCGGCTCGTGGGCGGCGGCATCCTGACCAAGGCTCAACCGTCCAAGGCCTCGCCTCGATCCGATTTCATGGTCGACTATCCGTATGTGTGGAACTTGGCCGAGAAGCACCGGCTCGGTAGCGCCTACGTCGAGCTCAGGCCGGAGGATGTCGAGGCCGACAAGCGCCGAGGTCACCTATTTCGGGGCTATCTGTGGGACCCGCCGCGCGCCGATCCGGCAGACGGCGAAGCTTGCCCATGCGGCCGGTCGCGAGGTGTCGATGACGCGTCGACCGCTATCGCGACGAGTTCCTGGACCTGATGCGCTCGGGCACGGTCGATATCGCCTTTCCCAACGACCACGAGATCAAATCGCTCTACCAGACCTCTTCCTTCGACGACGCGCTGGCGCGGATTCGCAAGGACTGCAAGATCGCCGCCGTGACCCGCTCGGAAAGCCAAGCAAGTGCCTTTTCGTCCGCTGCACGACCGGGTGGTTGCTTTTGACAAAGCTAAGGCAGGCTCGAAAACTTACGGCCTGAACCCAAACGTGAGTCTGGTGGTCTTCCAAGCGCCGATTTGACCGGTTAGGGTTTGCAGGGGCGCGAACAACCGGATGAACAAACGGAATGCTGCTGGAAAAACTGCAGGCCTGTTGGGGGATGAGCAGCAGCAGCATCTCCCGCAAAAGCAGGCCGTTGCGTTCCCTGCAGGTGGCACGTGATGATTTCGAGGATCGGCGCGAACGACAACGACAAGGCTCCTCGCGCGGTCAATCGCCCTCTCAGTCGCGCAATTTGCAGAGTTGCTCTTGAGACGCGCGCCGGCGAGCTCGAGGAGCGCGTAGGCTATCTCGTCCTCGGTCCAGCCGGATCCCGCTGCGCGATCCGCCAATTCCTGTAAGGCCGGTTCCAAGGCGAGCCGGCATTGAAGGCCGCGGTCCGGATGGTCGACCGGGCAGCTTGGTTCCAGGATCGCAACTCTTGATCGCTTCATTGCAGGCCATGGGCTCTCGCCCCTCTCCTTTTGCCACACCAGGCGCGCCAGCTCACGTGTTGTTGGTGCGCGCCACGGCAACCGCTTCATCTTGTCAACCAGCCACTCCAGCGATCCCGCGCGTTCCAACTCCGCAAAGAAATGATGCGGCGTGACGGTATCGAGTAAGGCGAACAGCAGGTATGTCGGCCGACAGGCGGACCCGGCGACGCACATGGGATTCAACGACGCCGGTCGCATACTGTGTGCCCTTACCGCAGCGTCTTTGGTACGCGCTGCTCGGCTATCACATTCAGGCTTCCGCGTCGAGCCGCCGAATATTCGGGCAAGCGCAAGTAGCCGCACGTTCCATTCAAAATGGTAAAAGATTCTTGTGCATTCGGGTTACCTAAAATAAGGTAACTGCACAAAGTGGTTAGCCGCCTTAGCGTAAGGGATTCGGAAAAAGCTGAACCACTTCAATCAGCTATACCGTGCATCGGGCGGAGGGGCGTGCCACGAACAAGGACTCTTAATTCCCCAATCTTTGGAGTCAGGTTAGCGGCGGCGAGTCAAGAACACACCCCAATCATTCTCGGGCTAAGAAGGTGACAATACGCGCATGCCCCGGTTCAACGGCGAAAACAAAGGCGAAGATACGACCATCAAGGATTTGAAGGAATTGACGTTTCAGGAGCGACTCGTGTTTGGCCTGGAACGGATCAAGGCGCAGCGGGGTTGGAAGAACAAGGATCTCGCTGCGAAGCTTGATTTGACCGAAGGATACATGTCGCAGGTCGTCCGCGGAAAGCGGGACGTCAAGCTGACGATGCTCGATAAAATGACCCGTCAACTCGAGGTTTCGATTTACGATCTGTTCGAGGTCAGCGAGCAGGATCTCCAAGTGCCGACACGGCAGGAGGAAAAGGGGCGAAAGTCAAAAAAAAAGACGACTGAGCGTCATTATGCGCAGCACGCGTGAGCGAGCGTTGCCCGGGTTTGCCCGAGGGCAAGCCTACAGATCGACTTCATCTTATCAATAATTGAGATTGAACCAGAAACGCTGCTTTTGCCCGTGCTCGTTTGGGATGTCGAAATACCATGGGTCGGCGCGACGGGGGCGCGCTGATGAAACTTGCTGGGTGCAGCTATCGCCGTCACGGCCGCCGCCAGTGTTACGATAGGTGATTTGGTCATCACGGCTATTGCCTGTGAACCCGTTGGTAAAACGATGTCTACATACATTGACCATCTTAACGCAGCGATCGGGCTCACTGCGATTGCCGTCGTGGCCGCGCTCACTGTAGCCGACCTTTGTGCCTTCAGGGCATTGCTCATAAATTTCCCGGCCGGGCGTGCCCGCCTTGGCTTCATGGCAAATTGGCCAGCTGAAGCCGGGTTTTGCCATGGCCGCGATCAGTTTTGTCATCGGCGGAACGCAATAGGAAACGCCGTGCCAGGATGGGTTTTGTGATGCTGCGCACAGAAGAACCTGGCAGCCCCACGACGCATCCTGCGCCTGGGCGGGCGCGGCCACCCATAGCGTGCCGGTGGCAATCAATGCAGCGGGAAACAAGCCATAAGATTGCATTTCGTCTCTCCTGTAGAAATTAAAAACGATCAGTTTGCATAGGCCCAAGTGCCATCGATTTTTGCGAATGGAAGCGACTTAGGCATAGACCAGCCGGACGAATCCGAGACTGTGCCGTTGCAAATCACGCCAGGAATTATGGGGTGCTTCTGACATTCGGTTATCCGCATTGAGCTCCCTTTGAAGGTCGTTTTTTGAAGTGCCGCCGTGGCCTCCTCGTCGGTAGGAACTTCCAGCTTCGCTGCTTCGGCCGCTTTTGTCTCAAGCTCAGTGACCTTCGTCTCGAGCTCCGTGATTTTCGTGCTCGTGGTCATGCTGTTGACCTCGTAGCCGGCGCCGAAGCCGACGAGAGCTGCAACTGCGGCGGCGATACCTGCGGAAACGTAAGGATTGGGCATGATGCTTCTCAATATCCTTCAATGCCAAGCCGCTTGAGAATGATAGCGGGATCCTTCTCACAATCCTTCTTCCAATCGGTATGTTTGACGCAGGCATAGGCGTATTGGCTGAGATCGGCAGACGAGAGATCGGCAAGCTTGTTGCCGATCATCTTCCATTGCTGAACGTCCTGCGGGTCGCAACCGGCGCCGCCGGCACCGCAATAGTTGGGATCGCGTTCTTCCACCTGCTTTTGCGTGGGGCCATCTTGTGTGGCGGACTGCGACATTGCTGCGATCGGGGCCGCTGCGAGGAGCAGCGCTCCCGTACCAAGTGCGTATGTGAGCAAACTGTTCATGTTAGCCTCCTTGGGATTCTATAGAGGATGCTGGAATGTCGGGAGTGACCGGAGGGGGCAAGGGGAGACCGGGGTCGAACGTGTCCGGAGCCTGCTCGGGTGCCTTTTTATCCCGCGCCGAAACATAGAGCCATGGCGGAAGGAGATCCTTGGAAGACCAGACCCCGTAACCAAGGCCGCGGGCTTTCCTCTCTATGTCGAAATAGGCCGGGATATGCGGTTCGTTCTGGTAGTTGAACGCATAGCCGATGCCTTCCGCGATTGCGGTGGCTGCCAGATTGGTTTCGCCGACGAAGCAGTGAGCGATGAGATTCTTGTTGGCGTCCCGGCCGACCGGAGCGCAGTTGACGTCCCTTTTGAGGGTCCGGAGGATCATCCATGCCTTGGCAACTTGACCTGCTGGCCATTCAATCTCGTCGCTGACGGCAGTCTGCTCCAGGCGAGGAGCCTCATAGCCGGCAAGGCGGACAATCTGTCCGCGATCCTTGAAGTCGAGCGTCGTGCCGTCGATCACCTGCACTTTACCGTAGATTTGTCGCGGTACGTCGGCCGGCCGGCTCTGCGCCAGTGAATGCGTCGGGAGCCCGGAAAGAAGGGCGAAGGTGATGGCAGCTGATCGCATCATTGTGCTTGTTGCGCTTTCTGTTGCTGCATCAGAACAGAAGCCGGGTGCGGCATATCTGAATAGGCCCATAAACCGACGCGCGCCGAGCGTGCGCTTTCTTCTGCGACCCTGTAGCCTGGAACGATCAGCTGGCCCGCGCCGTCGACGGCGGCAAAGCCCCATCCTTGGGCAATCATATAGGTGGCTAAGTCGTAACCCCGCTTGCCAGTAGTGGTCTGGCAGACGATGACGGCATTGTTCTGGTCGAGATCCTTGACGGTGGTGCAGACTGGTTTGGTATCGCGGATTAGGGCCTGAGCCATGATCAGATTAAGCTCCCCGCAGTCCCGGACGACACCAGAGGAGACGGTGATGTTGCTTCCGCGGAGGCAGGTTTGCAGTCCATATAAGCGATAACGACGTCCGTCGGAGATCCACGTGTCACCGGTCTCGAACTGGGCTGTAGCTGGAAACGGAGTAAAGTTTGATTGCCGAGCGCCCCCGTCTTGCGTCTGAGCCAGCGGTGTCTGATTTGGCGACGCCTGCACTTGAACCACTGGAGGGGAGGGCGTCCCTCTCAAAGATTTTTCGGCAAGAAGCTCTGGCATGACGTACATGCCTGCATAAAGGCCGGAAGCTGCAATCGTGGTAATCAACATGAACAGTCGGATCCGCATCAATTCGTTGAAGGATTGGTTCGATAACGTTCACCGTAAGGGTGCGTGAAATAGGAGTTCCCCCAAATGCCAGCCTTTGACCGCCGCGCGTCATCCTCCGCTTTCGCATACTCCGGAAAGATCGGCTTGCCAGCGCGATCACGGGCGGCAAAGGCAAACCCTTTCCGGATCATGGTTTCAGACAGAGATTGCACCATGTCGTCCTGGGTGAAAAAACACTCAGCAAAGCGGACGGTCGGGTTTCCAGGGCTCTGTCCGACGAAGTGGCAGGGGAAGGCGTCGCCGGCGTCGGCTTTCGCCAGGTCGAGACTGGAGGCCAGCCCCGCTAACGAGACCGTGACACATGACACCTGATTGCCCATGAACTGGACCATTTCAGTTGAAAGGCAGCCCTGGACACCGGCGAGTTTGATAACCGTGCTGTTGGAATCGAGAAACGCATTGCCTGTGAGAGCGCTCACGGGTTTGACCGTCTTCAACGTGAGCTGAGTTGCGATCGAAGACGTGTCAAGCGCTGCCTGTGGCCCAGGGACCAAATCCCGGCCTTGCGCATAGGCGTTCTGGTAATAGGAGACGAATTTCGAGACGGCATCGTCCAGCGCCATGGCTGGCGGGACGAATAGGCTGCTCGCAAGCGCCAGAGAGGAGAGGCGGTGAGGCCGCCAAACAATGTAGCCCATGATTGCAATCGTCACCTGTTGACAGGGCGAAACCTGCACGAAATGATAGTGCAGTGCAAGTATCGGAAATTCTACGTATTGTGATATTCCTGGATTGAGCGCTGGAAAAAAGCGGAGGAGAATAGCGAAATGTCCGCCTTAAAGAAGGCGATCAGACTTCTGATTCTGCCATTCCGGATTGCCTGGATGAGCGTGAAGGTCGTAGGGTTCCTGATTAGCAGTGTGCTCTGCTTGTGGCTCGGCGCCTTCGTGGCTTATTGGGTTGCGCTGACGTTTTCGTACACCTTCCTGCCGGATGCATGGACGGAGGCTATGTGGGCGTGGGCATCAGGTCTTTATGATAGACATCTATGGTTCCGCGTCGCGACGATCGCGCCTTTTGCCCTTCTCGTAGGATTACCCTTCGCCTTTTTGAAGGATGGCCGGACTCCGCAAGAACGGCGGAGAGAAGAAGAAGAGCGGCATCGTCAACTCAATGATGACCTGGCGGCACAGCAGTTTCGGGAAGGGCTTGGTCTGCCACGATAGGCGGTTGGTAGAGTCAATTTGTGTAGCCATTCAGATAGAGGGCGAGGGCCTAGCCGATTAATCCTGCAAGGGCAGCCATGGCGAGGCTCAGAATAGCAAACCAGAATATCCAATCGATCAAGCCGCCCACGTAATCGCGGGCGGCTTCTTTGTGTGCAAGACGATGAATCACGAACAGGAGCGTCTTGATGGGCGCGTACCTTGGGCCTGGATATGGTAATAGGATCAGCAGCAACCGGCGTCTGGTTGTATTTGCCTGAGCCCGCTCCTGGTGACCGTTCTCGCCTATGACGCAATCCGCCACTTTCCTCCCCGCCAGACAGGCAGACCGCGGTTGCGCTCGCGTCCAGTTTCCGGTTACTTGATTCCACCGAACTAGAAGTATCGCCGATGGCAGCACGGAGAGGACCGGTAAGGGGCGCACATTGGTGGGCGTGGCGGCTGTACCCGCCGTCAACGACACATTGCTGGCGTTTCGCATAACCGCATATAGGAAAAGACCCGTTGGCGTTAGACTTCCTAACGCTAACAGGGAAATTGTGAGGAGGAAGGAAATAATGAGCGGGGCGTAATTGTTCATGTTGTACTATTTTAGGAAATGACAGTTGGTTTCTTGCGGACGATAGCGAGATCAAGACCGATCATCTGATCCTCGCGCATACGGGGAACGATGATCGGTTGAATGCAAGTCATCGACTCTGCGAGTTCGGCCATGGAGATTGTGGGCTCGATGCCAAAAGGAGAGGCATCAGAGTCAAACTCATCTTTGTTGTCGTCAGCGAACACAACGGCGCGGCTAGCGAGGAACTGCGACTGTTTGATCTGAAACATAGCCGTCCAATACGGTTCCGTATCCTGGGCGTTGTGCCAGACCAGATGGCGACGGTCTCTCAGCTCGATTTCGAGGGTGTGCAGCGCGCCCGCGCGCCAAGAAGCTGGCGCAATTGCGTTTTCGGCTGATGCTGATGTTCATCGACAGGGTCGACAATGGACACAGGGCCGATGGTCGCATTGAGGGGATCGATGAGGAATCCCGTGTAGCGGACAGGTTTCATTTTGCACTCCAGAATAGCAAAGGGGGCAGGCCCTTCGGCCTGCTCCTGCCTGTCGAAGAGACACGGGGGATGGCGAAAAGCGCCCAGTTACCGGACGGGGTGCGCAACGCGGTTGCACCCTCCGGGTGCGACCGACTTGCTGCATCCGGGTCGGCAACCGGGCGCTTTGCGACGGCAAGGGGGAAGGCCCCCATAGGCGCTAACTTAAGGCACGACAGCTCTCCTTGCTGCGGCGGATTGGCTTTTGCGCCGTCTTGGCGGATCGCAGACATGGCGAATGATTTTGGCGAAGCGTGCGGCGATTTTTCCCGGTCGCAGCACACGCTCAGTATGGCGTTGAGGATCGCAGGACGCAGAAGACTATGCAGCCTCCAAAGGGACAGCGATTGCGCCATGCGCGGTTTCGTCTTCACAGGGGGGAGAGTCGAGAACGTCGTTGACGGCCTCGTCGATCATCAGCGCCAGGATCAGATGGGCCATGAGCCAGCTTCGGGCGAGCCGCTCATCGCGTGCGGGAAGCTTGTGGATGCCCATTCCGCTCTTGAGCCGCTTGAAGGCGAGTTCGACCTGCCAGCGCAGGCGATAGGTTTGCAGAACCTCCTCGGCCGTCATCGCGTCGGCCGGGATCGACGTCAGCAGCATGACGAAGCCTGCCGCAGTGACGGTCATCGACTGCAGTGTCTGGTTGTTGCGGCGTCGCTGATGACCCCGCCTTGCCGCTTTCTCTGACTTTTCGGTGGCCTTCGCATCCTTGCGCCTGACGATGAGCCTTGCCCGCAAGAGCGGCTTGCCTCGGCCCTTGCCTTTGCGGCCCGAATGCTCCACGAGCACGTCCATCTCGCAAATCTCGCCGGGCTGCATGGGCGCGTAGATGGCGTTCCAGTCCACCAGTTGGCCGTCGAGCGTGGTCAGCCGAACACTGGTTCAGCCCGTGCGCACGATGAAGTCGGCGCCCGCCAACGCCACCTTTTCAAGAGATGGGGCACGGGCGTAGGCGCGGTCGCCAACAACGATGTCGCCTTGGCGAAGCGGAACGCGAGAGAAGCTCTCACCACCGTGGACGTCGCTGATCTCCAGATGCGTGAAGCGCGCAAGCGCAGGTTCGTAGGTGGCATGCAACCGCCAGTCCGTGCCGGCACTGCCGGGACGCGAGATCGAACTGCCGTCGGCAATGCGCAGCCGACGCCCCTTCGGTACGGTGCTTTTGGCACAAGCGTCTTCGAGCAAGGCGCCTGCGATGCAGCCGAGCCAATCGGCAGCTCCGCGCAAGCGCTTCAAAAGAGCAACATCCGAAAGGCTCGCAATATCGTTCACCCCGGCCCAGGCGGCAGCCGAGCGCAGGCTCATCCCACCGGGGCCATAAGCCAACGCTAGGCGCAGCAGCGTTGCTGCGTCCGCAACATTGCGACGACGCACGAGCGCTTCTGTCGCCCGCGCCGTCGCGTCAAGATCAATGGATTGCGACAGCCTCGATATCAGAGCCTGCCAATCGGATTCGATGGAATCATTCGTTCGCATCTGGCCGAGGACTCACATCTCGACTCGACCAGTCTACCCCTAAGTTAGCGCCTATGGGGAAGGCCCCCTTGGGTCGCGTTCTCAGTCGGGCGGAGACGCATAAAGTCGCTAACGGGAAGAAGCTATAGGACATAAGCACTATGGCCGGAGGAAATGCGGGAAACACTTTGCTGCTGAAAGTGAATCTGGTGCTCATCGAGCTTGTGGTTCGTCGGTTTTGATCCGTTTGAAGCTTGAGTTTTCAAATATACGCCGGTAGAAAATTACACTGCAGTGATATGTTTTTGAGCCGAAGCGGTTTTGATGGAGCAGGACGACAGGCAGTCATCAGGGGACGAATCCGAGGGTGGTACGGAGAAAAGCTGGCAAATCAGCGCCAATGGCGTTGCCAGAGATTCTTGATTTAGCCAGCGCTTGGTTGAATGCCGGCGGAGGGGATCCGGTCGTGGGATTGCTTCTCATGAGCGAACGCCTGTTGACGTGGCGGACTGTCTCGTCGGTTGGAATGACGAGAGGTGCGCTGAGCGTGTTTCCGGAGCCAGCGGGGGCCGATGACGAAGGCGAGTGATGCACGGTCAGGCGGGGACAGCTCTGTGACGCAGCATGATAGGTCGTTGCTGACCAGTGAATGGTACGTGGTTCCGATCTCGGTCGATTGCGCCGGATGTGGTGCACAGACGCGTTCGGCCGGGATTATCGTCGGGCCGTCCAGTTTCACCAATGCCGCCGATTTCGACCTTGATAGTGATGTCTTCGAGAAACCATGGGACCCATTGGAGGCGTTCGGTCTGGTGGAAAAACTTGGAGGGCGAACGGAGAATGTCGAGCGCTTTGTTGTGAAGCGCTATCACAGTGCGTTCGCAATGCAGGAGGGCGGTCTGAAGGCTGTGTGCGAGCATTGCAGCGACAGTTTGCCCGGGGCGCTGATCCGGGTCGCTGCGATGGACAGCTTTGTTCGCCTCGGACAGCGGAGGCTCCTCAAAAACGAGCGGCTGATGTTCTTCTCGTCCAACGTTGTTCTGACGCAGTTTCATGGCGGCACGTGGATTCAGGAGAGCGGGATCGAGGGCGGTGGCTATTCGCTCTTACTTCTATGTGACGCTGAAGATGCGAGTGGCGGGGAAGGCGTGGTCGAGTTGTGGCACAGCGTCGAGCGCAACGACTACGCTGTTGTTATCAAGGGGCGGGGCGATCGCGAGATGCTGCGCCGTGGCTTCAGCGATGATCTGGAACAGGTTGTGGCTGATGTGACGGGGTTGGGGCTCGTGTTGACCCAATTACATCTGGCGCAAGACGAATCGCCGTATTGCGAGCTTGCCCGGAGTTTATTTCTCAGCGCGTTGAGCCGCGCGGGGTATCAGCAAGATGAATAGGGAGTGCTATTCCGTTGATTATTAGAAAGACTCTCATCGGCGGGGTTGGAGCGGCACTGTTTTTGGCAGGTTGCGCAAGCGGGGTTCAGCATATGCGGCCACTGCCAGTTGCACCTTACGCCTATCTTCGGCTCGATTCCTGCAAGGCCTATGGCAGCAATATTATTGAATGCCAGTTGGAATACGGGAGCGGTTATGGATGGCAGCGCCTGGGGCCTGTGCAGCAAAAGTCGCGGCCGTATGTGGCGAGCAGCGGGGATTATCAGTACCAGGTGTCGTCGTGTTTCCCGATGCAAAGAGTGCAGCGGCAACTGCCGATTTATCTGTGCAAAATTCATGGAGTTCGGTCGGGCGCGGACGCGGGATCGGTGTTCATAAAGGGAGGGACTGCCGTGCGTCTGGCAAAGGTCCTAGGGGACCGCGAGCAGCTTCGATATCGTTGGCAACCGGACGTCTGGTCACGCTTACGGGGCTGAATCTATTAGAAGATTAGAATGTTGGCATTGACCAGCCTAGTGCATTAGAGCATAGGGGTACGAAGGATCTCGTTGATTTTTGGCTTGGAATGAGATTCAAATTGTTCTACTACACTATAAGAACTTACGGTAGCACAGTCGATGGGTCGCAACTCATTAGTGCATGTGGAAGGATCCGGCAAAGGATGGTCGCGGCGCACCAAGCTGGCTGCCGCCACGTCAGCTTTTGTCCTGACAAGCCTCGCCGCAGTGTCGAATATCGGCGAGTCGGCATCGGCAGCACGCCAGAGCGATGAGCCTTTAAAGCCGGTTAAGGCGACTGCCTACCAGCCGATGAAGGTGACGATCTCCCCGGAGGAAGCCGGGCCTAGCTCTCTCGGAAAGGTTGCACGGGCCGACGATATAACGGCTATTCCGCTTGAGGGAGATCGCTTTAGTGAGCGATTTGGCGAGGGGTGGAGTAGCGTCGATATAGTTAACAATACTGCGCCAGCTAAAGAGGCGCCTGAGGCGGTTGATGGCAGCATGGTCGTTGCCTATGCACCGGAAGCTGAACCGGCGCTTGGGCGTGAGCAGGCCGTGCGCTCCTCCATAGAGGTCTTCTCATATGGGGGGTTGCAAGAGGAAATGGCGAACGGGCCATCCGTTGACGAAGCCACCGTGCTGAAAGACGCCGTGACTTCATCATGGAAGGAGCCAAGGCCGGATTTGCTGGAGGGCGTTCCGGCCGAGTACGCAAAATTGGTGACGACGATATCCGCGGAAGAGGGCGTCGATCCGAATTTGATGTTGTCGATCATGCGGGTTGAGAATGTCGGGTTCGATCCGCAGGCTGTCAGCTCCGCAGGTGCGATTGGGCTTATGCAGGTCATGCCTAAGGTTGGAGAGGCCTTTGGCGCAACGGACCTCACGGAGCCCTCTGAGAATATACGAGTGGGAGCGCGGTTTCTTCGCGTTCTCGTCGAAAAGTACCGAAACCTCGTGCTGATCGCGTCAGCCTATAACGCCGGTGAGCCAAGGGTGGATGTCCGTCGGTCTCTGCCGTTGATCCAGGAAACGGCGGATTACGCAACGCGCGTGGTGGGGCTCTACACGAATATGAGCTCAACCGACGAGGTTTTTACGATCCGTCGCGGTGCCAGCGCTGCGCCGACGGCAAAGAAAGCGGGTGGAAGATCGGGACGGGCAGAGCGGGCGAAGTCGCCAATGCTCGTCTTTTCGGTTGGTAGCACGGGCGATGCAAGCGGCCGTGTGGAACAGGAGAGTGGACAGGTTCCCGTCAGTGGCCCTGTGAAGATCAAAAAGGAAGAGGTGCATCAATGAATATGATTGTGGGGACGTTGCAGGCGCTTGCCGTATATGGCCGGTCCACCTGGTATTCGGCCAAGGGACGCAAGTGGATGGTCAACGGCGCGATGCTTGCCGTATCAAGCATGGTCCTGCTGGTAAGCCAATTCGAGCCGGCAGTTGCGCAGAACCTTGATGCTTTGCAACAGGCGGCGGATCGTCTGGTGCAGTTCTTTGTTGGTCCGTTTGGCCGTTCGGTCGGCGCGATCGCTTTCATCGGCATGTTCCTTGCGGCCGCATTCGGGTACTGGAACTGGGGCGCGCTCCTTCGCGTTGCAGGCTGTCTTGCTGGCATGTTTGCTGCCGCTGAATTGGTCGATTTCCTTGCAGGTGGCGGCAACTGATCCATGGCGGCTGGGAGCAACAGCTATGGCGGGGAAGACGAATATATAGAGTCTTACCCCGTCATTTTGGCACTGACCCGACCGCCGACGGTGATGGGCATTCCGTATACGTATTTTCTTGTGGAATGCTTCATCTCGCTGATGGTTTTCATGATCCTGGGTTCCATTTTATGGTTCCCGGTTTCTTTCATTGTCTGCCACAGCATTCTGTATGTGCTGACAGTGAAGCTCGATCTTTGGTTTTTTGACATTGTCGGTCGTCTCAGCATGTGCGGCGTGAACCCATTGGGCCGCAAGCTTGGGGGCGGCGTTCGGACCTACGGGGTTTGATCGATGAATACGATGGCGCGTTCCTTGAAGGGATCCTTGACAAAGGGTTGGGAGATCTTCGCCGACAAGAGCATCTCCACCCACATCCCCTTCTACGTGCCGATTGAAAACGGCATCATTCGGCTGAAAAATGACTGCCTCGTCTCGACGATCCGGCTGAACGGTTTTTCGTTCGAGACCGCTGATATCGAGACGATCAACATGCTTCAGCGGCAACGCAATTCAGCGTTCCGCGCGATCTCGTCGATTGGAAATTTTTCACTCTACACGCATGTCATTCGACACAAGGTTGCGCCGTCGTTGCCTTCGAATTTTGCCGATCCGTTTATGAAAAGGATGGACGACGTCTATCAGGCGAGCATTTCGAAGAACGAAATGTTTGTGAACGACACCTATGTATCGTTAGTCGTGCGTCCTTTCTTCAAGAAGGGATCTGCGCTTTCGCGCGTCATGGGCGTGGGCGGCAATGTCGTTCGGAAAGAGCAGTTCCGTCTGATGCGGGACAAGCTCGTCGAGACCACACGCGCGATAGAGAAGTCATTGGATGCCTATGGGCCGAAGGTGCTGCACGACGTGCAGCGCGTCGAGGTCGATCTTGGCAACGGCAAGCGGATTTACCGCGATATCTCCGAGGACATGGTTCTTGAAGAGGACGCGAGGAAGGTTTGGTTCTCGGAGCAGTGCGAGTTCTTCTACACACTGGTGAACGGCGGTCGGGTAAGGCCGATCCGCCTGGGCAACATTCCGATTGATGAATTGCTGCCCGCACGGCGCACATCGATCGGCAATCGCATAATTCATCTGCAGGGCGACACGCCCGAAGATGATCGGTACGCCGGTATAGTCTCGCTTAAGGAGTATCCTCCGGAGACTGGCGCGGGCATGCTCGATTACATCTTGAAGCTGCCCTTCGAGATGGTTGTCACACAGTCGATGTCGTTCGTCGACGACATGGCCGCACGCAACCGGATTGAGCGGTTGGACCGGCAGCTCTCGAAGGCGGATGAGGGCGGGTCCAGTGTGCAGGCAAATCTCGATATCGCCCGTGATGAGTTGGCCCGAAAGCGGGTGGCTTTTGCTGAACATCATTTGACGGTCATGCCGATCGCGAAGACCACGGCGCAACTTGACGATGCCGTTGCACTTGTCGGTAACGAGTTGGGCGCCCTTGGCGCTTCTTACGTGCGAGAGGATCTCAATGCCGAACCGGCCTATTGGGCTCAGCTCCCGGGCAATCAGGCCTATATCGCGCGGCGGGCGTTGATCTCCACGCTCAATTTTGCCGGATTGAGCAGCTTCCACGCCTATCCTTATGGCAAGCCGGACGGTAATCACTGGGGGCCGGCAATCACGATCTTCGAAACGACATCAGGCACGCCGTTCTTCTTCAACTTCCATCAGGGCGATGTCGGGCACACCACCGTGTTCGGTCCTACCGGTTCCGGTAAGACGGTGATCATGGCGTTCATGATCCTGCAAGCCTACCGGGTCAATCCACGGCTCAAGACTGTGGTGTTCGACAAAGATCGCGGTCTTGACATTATGGTCCGCGCTGCCGGCGGGACGTATCTGACGTTGGAACCAGGTGAGCCGTCGGGCTGGAACCCGCTTCTTCTGAAGGATACGGAGGGGAACCGGGTGTTTCTATACCGGCTTTTGAGCTTCATGCTCAAGCCGGCGAAGGAGGGCGAAAACCTCACGCCCCAGGAAGAGTCCATCATCCGCAATGCCATCAAGTCGGTCTTGAAGACCAAGGATAAGTCTTATCGGCGGTTGTCGTCGCTGCGCGCTCTGCTGGCTGGTAGCGAGCGCACCGAAGGAAGCCTTATTGCCCGGCTGGACAAGTGGGTTGACCAAGGCCCGTATGCCTGGCTCTTCGACAATGCGGAGGACAATCTGGACGTCACGAAGCCGATGATCGGGTTCGACATGACGTCAATCCTTGATGACCCGACGGTCCGCACGGCAGCGCTTTTGTACATGTTCCATCGGCTGGATGCCATTTATGACGGCAAATCGCCGATCATCAACCTTATGGACGAGGCTTGGAAGCTGCTCGACGACGATGAATTCAAGCGCACGATGAAGGACTACTTCAAGACCATCCGTAAGCGGAATGGTCTTGTCATCTTCGGAACACAGTCGGCCGACGACGTCGTACGGTCGAGCGTGAGCCGGACCATTATCGAGCAGACATCCACCAACATTTTCTTCGCAAACCCAAAGGCTGACGAAAGCTCCTACATGAACCAATTCGGCCTTTCTCAGGCCGAATTTGATTGGGTGAAGAACGGCGATCCAAAGTCGCGATTCATGCTTATCAAGCACGCGAAAGACAGCGTGATCGCCCGAGTGGATATGTCTCACATGCTGGAATTCATCAAGGTTCTGTCGGGTCGCGAGGAAACCGTGCGCGAGGTCGAGATTCTTCGCGACGAATATGGAGACGATCCGAAGAACTGGCTGTCGAAATTCTGTGACTGGAATGATGGAGAAGGGGATGAATAGCGCAATGTCACCGAACAGGGCACTGGCCGTTGCGTTGGCAATGGCTACTGCATTGTCGTCCTCGGCCGCGCTGGCGCAGGTCCCAGTTATCGACGGCGCGCGAGTAAAAATCCAGACGCAGACGATGGGCTGGTATACGACCTATGAGGCCGACACCAAGAAGGTGAAGGGCGCATCAGGTGGCACGACTGACAGCTTTGCCCCAGGGCAGGGATCTGGATCGCCAACGGACTGCTCGGCAGAAGGCATGTCGGGCGATACGACACAGGCGCCAGCGGCAAAGCGCACGCACAGTCAGCAAGAGATTGCGCGCATGGTGGAAGAGGAAGCCATCCGTCAGGGTGTCGATCCCAATTTTGCGATGGCGATTGCCGAACAGGAATCACGGTTCAGGCAATCTGCTCGGTCCGGTGTAGGCGCCATTGGCGTGATGCAGCTGATGCCAGGGACGGCCGCAGAGTTGGGCGTCAATCCGTACGATACGCGAGACAACATCCGCGGCGGCGTGAAGTACATCAAAAGCCTGCAGGGCATGTTCGGCAACCGTACCGATCTTGTGGCCGCTGGCTACAATGCCGGGCCACATCGTCAGTCGCTCCGGAATGGCAGGGTCCCGAACATTCCTGAAACCCAAGACTACGTCAAAAAGGTCTCCGGCTACTACAATCGAAACAAAGCGCAGAACGGCGATCGGACACCCCAGGGTGGAAGCACGCCCGACCCGGAGACCGTTGGCTATAATCAGGGATGCGGAGAGCAGCTGAAAAAGGCGCTCGACCGGAACACCGAAGCGCGCGTCGAACGGGCCAAGATCTGGAACGAGTTCGTTGAGAAATCGACGGAGTCAAACCAACATTACCTGCAGCGCTTGCAGGACGGATTGACTGCTGCATCGGCGGGGTTGCGATCGAGTGGGGCGGGAAGTGACAGGGGATTTGGCGATGGATCCCTTGTGATGCCGCAAGTGCAGTGCCCTCCTACGGTGTTCGATACCGGAGGAACGCGCTGCTATGCCGTCCCGTCGACAGCATCAACAAAGGACATTCAGGGCTGGTTGACCAGTCTGCAGGAGCAAGCGCGTTTGAAGGGGGAGGCGGCAACCTTCTCGGCGATGGAAGATCCCACGTCGGGGCTTTTAACGGTGGTCGATAACCGGCCGATAGCGCAGTAGCAGTTGGAAAAGAGGATAGGCAAATGAAGAAACTCATCATAGCAGGCGCATTGAGCGTTCTGGCGATGTCGTCGGCATATGCGCAGGTCCCTGTTACGGACGCTGCAAATATAAAAATCAACCAAGAAATCCAGAGGCTATCGGCTCAGATCCAGCAGGATACGTCGGTCGTCAAGCACAACACGACAAAAACCCTGCAGGCAATTACCGGTGACCGTACCCAGGACGCCAGTCAGTTCGCATCGCTCGCCACCGGCAACGGGTTCAGCATGGGCCAAGCCCCGGGCTTCGATAGCATTCTGTCCGGCAATTCTGCGGTGTTCGGGGGCATCGGCGGCCAGTTTCAGAACGCTGCCGCGAAGCTCATCAATGGGCTCAATCTTGTGAAAATGGTCACCGATACGGTGAATGGTGGGAGCCTGTCAGGCGCCAATCAGGCCTATTCGCAGGGTATCAACGCGCTGACGACGATGACGGCCCTGACTGATGCTATGAACGCGGCGTCAAAGGATCGGCAGAATTCCTTTATGCAGGCTACTGAGCAGATTGGCACGGCGAAGGACCTCAAGGGTGCGCTGGAGCAGAACACGCAAATGGTGCTTCAGGGGAACCAGACCGCCAATGAGGCTGTCGGATCGCTCAACAACCAGGTCATGCTGCTAAATCAGCAGTACAAGGCAGGGTTGGCAACTTCGTCACAGAATTTGAAAGTTTTTGCACCTCTTCCTGAGAGCGTCCTCCGCAGTGGCAGCCAACAAACGCAGGGATCGTCGGTACGTGATCAGTTGAAGGCTTTCGAGGATCAGAATCAGTGAAGGTTGCTCTTACTTTGATACTAGCCTGCGTGGCTCATAGCGGCTGCGCAGGCAAATATGAGCAGTTGGCAAAATGTTCGGCCGATGAGAATCCTGTGCCGAGCATGGCCTACGACTCGGAAGCTGAAGAGGCAGGGGATGTATTTTTGGCTGTGACAAATGAAGACGATTGCGGTCCCATTAGGCCTGTAAATCCATTCTAAGGGGGACCGATGGACGCGGTCAGCTATGCAGTCAACTTTTATGGCGACGCGCTGAGCTATTTCGACAAGATCAACGTGGCCTCGTTGGAGAGAGCCTGGGGACTGTTCGCCGAGAACGGGAATTTGATCTCTGCCATCCTGGCGCTGTTCTTGATCCTATATTTCTTGTGGGGAGCGCTTGGGCTTTCCAGCGTGACCTTGCAGGACATGGCCATAACAGGATTTAAGGTTGCATTAGCATACGCGCTAATCATGTCGTGGGCGATATTTTACGACAACATCGCGCAGTTTATCTTGGAAACTCCACAGCAGTTGGGATCAGCTATATCGTCTGCGATGGGCGGAGATGTAGCTGGAGAGAATTTGGCGCAGCAAGTCTCCGGTATGAGTTTTAAGATCTACAATTTCACGATGAAGCTATTTAACTCCTTCGAGTCTGGAATAATGCCGAATGTGACGGGTGCTGTTATTGTTTTTATCGTGTTCTGTTTTGGTCTATTGCCAATGCTCCTGATTCTGACGGGAGTGACGCTTTTTGCTAAGATGATTACAGCTATAATGTTGGCCGTCGGTCCTATTGCGATCCTTTGCTACTTCTTTCAGATCACGAATTTCGTCTTTGGTGCCTGGGTGAGAGGAATTGCCTATGGCATGTTCATGCTCCTCTTCACCTACATCATGGCAGGCCTGGCTTTCGGCTTTCTTGCTGGAATGATGGAGACGGTGAACGATAGCATGGCAACTAAGGAGAATGCACTTGCGATCGCGATCGCCATAGTTCTCTATCTTGCGATCATTTCCTATTTCATTCTGCAGGTGCCGGATTTCGCAAAGTCTTTTGCATTTGGTGCGGCTATGAGCGGTGTTTCCGGCGGTGGGTATGTGCCGGAACTCTATCGCGGTGCTCAGAGCAGACTTTCGAAGGGTAACAGCAGAGCGGCACAAGCGGCAGGGGTGGCGCTTGCAATGGCCGGAGGGCCAAAGGGTGCCCTTTTGGCAACAATGGCTGCCGGAGGGGCCGTGGGGCGAGGCGCCGGCGCCGGTGCGGGTGCTTTGGGTCGGATGCTCACAAACAGAAGGCGTAGCGGCGGCTAGATAGCCGTTATTGCCGTTAGGCATTAGAACCCCTTTCTTGCACTGGAGTGTAATTTCTGGTGCATGCGATTGAATCACCTGCATAAAGTTTTGATTGGGGACATATGAGGTTTGGAAGGTGGCGTTCTTTAAGAAGCGGCAGAGCGAGGGGCCAAGCGATCAGGTGCCAGGTCCGCAAGAGACTTATAATCAGCATCTCTCATGGGGCGAGAAGAACAAATCACTGAGGACGCTGATCGGCCTCATTTTGCTGTTCTTCGCCGCGGCTGGTTGGGCGGTAGCGGGAATTTTGTCGTTCTCAGTCGCGCAACTATTCCCACTGGTGCGCACCGAGGTCGTGCCCCTCATCGTCGATAAGAACACCGGCTATATGGAAACCGTGACCACGCTCGAGAAGGACCGGACAAACGTCGCTGAAATGCAGGCTGTTCGAGCCGCTTTTGTTGGCAATTATGTGATCCGGCGTGAGACCTACGATCCACGTTACCTTTCGGACAACTTCGACATGATTGCTCTCTGGTCCGAGCCGGGCTCGAAGGCCTTTAAGGACTATGAGGATTCGATTAATCCATCCAACCCGCGGGGGCCGGTGAAGACTTTGGGATCAACCGGTGAAATTCGCCCGGAGATCCTTTCCGTCAATCCTCTAAACGCCAACACCATGAATGTGCGCTTCGAGACGAGAGAGCGCCAGCGTGGTGGCGAAGTGGTGAACAGGTGGTCTGCCACGGTTCGCTACAAGCAGATCAATTTGCAGGCAAGCAACAGGGTGAGGCTTTACAACCCACTCGGTTTTGTCGTGACCGAGTATGTGAAGGTGCCAGAAAACATGCCTTCCGGGTTGGTGGGTCAATGAAGACAACGACGACTATCCTCTTGAGCCTGCTTTTGACGACATCAATGGCTCATGCAGAACTGGTTGCTCGGCCTGGCCGCCTCGATCCGCGGGTGCGGACATTGCCCTATTCGTCAGAGCAGGTTTTTTTGGTGACGGGGACCTACGGGATGGTGACGACCATCCTGTTCGGTGCTGATGAGGAAATCACCCAGGTCGTCGCCGGCGACACAGTGTCATGGCAGATACTGACATCAGCAAACAGGCGGTCGCTGACGTTGAAGCCTATGGAAAAAGATGCGCCGACGAATTTGTCGGTGGTCACATCCAAGCGGACCTACTCCTTTGATCTTCGCGTTAACGACACCCGCTCGATGCACAACCAGACTTACAAGCTGCGCTTCACCTATCCCGAGGACGCAGGACTGAGGGGCACGGCGGAGATGTGGAAGCAGGCACAGGACGCCCAAAAGAACCCTAATATCCAGAACATCCGCCGGGATAAGGTCAACTACGACTACGGCTTCAAAGGCGGTGATTCAGCCAAGCCTTTGTGGGTGTTCGACGATGGGCTGAAAACCTTCATGAAGTTCACTGGTGACGTTCCAGCGATTTTTATCGTTGACCGGAAGCGACGCGAAAGCCTCGTAAACTACCGGAGGGAAGCGGACTACATCGTCATTGATATAGTTTCGCGGCAATGGACGCTGCGCTACGGCACAGAGGAAGAAACTTGCCTCTTCAATTTGCGGACCGCACCGGCCGACGCGCCAGCGCCTATCGAAGGCGTAGTGGGTCCTAAGAGGATTGGCAAAGGCGGATCGCGCAGCGGCCCTCTCCAACCGGAAACTCGATCAAGGTAGGGGGCAAAATGTCCGATTCTCACTATCATTCGATCGAAGGCGATACAGCGATCGGCAGTCCAGTTAGAAAAGCTGGCATTGGCATCATGCGGCCGGTTGCGGTAGTTGCCGCGATCGCGGGCGTAGGTGTCGTGCTTTACTTCCTTTTGTCCGGTGGCGAGGACGCGCCGATCGTCGATACAACGCCGCGAGAGGAGTTTCAGCCGATCCAGGCCCCGAGGAATGACGGGTTTACGACGCCAGCGCCTCCACCGTTGCCGACGGTGCAGGTTCCAGAGGCCCCGCCTCCGCCACCGCCGCCTCCACCGGCCGCCGTGGTTCCGGCAGCTATGCCGGTAGCGACGTCGGCAGACGTCGATTGTTCTAACGGCAACAATCCTGAACATCCGAAATGCGTCGAACTTGCTCGTCAAGCGAAGTTGCTCGAGCGTGTGCGTTCGTCATCCATGGTTTTCGATCAGTCCGATCAAACCAACGGAGCAGCTCAGGCGACAGCAAACGGGCAGGGTGGCTTTGGCGGTGGCGAGCCGTCTGCCGCTGAAGGACAAGCTGCAGGCAGTGGCGGTGGCGCTGTCGACAATGATCGCGCTTTCCTGAAGGCCATGGGCGGGCAGGGTGTTGAAGTCTCAACGGCGACGGAAAATCGCCGCACCGATGCGTGGATCCCGCAAGGAACGATGATCCGTGGCACGCTTGAGACGGCCATCAATTCGGACCTGGCCGGCATGGTGAAGGGCATCGTGCGTGAGGACGTCTATTCGTTCGATGGTCGCCGCATTCTGATCCCGGCAGGCTCGTCACTGATCGGCGACTACAAGTCTGGCGTTGAACGCGGGCAGGAGCGGGTTTTCATTGTGTGGACCCGCATGATCCGTGGCGACGGCGTGTCTGTGCAGTTGGGCTCGTATGGTACTGATCGGCTCGGCCGCTCGGGCATGACGGGCAAAGTGAACAAAAAATATTGGGAACGCTTCGGCCCGCCAGCGTTGATGACGATGATCGGCGGCGCGGCGCAATACGTTGCCTCACTTGGCCGGCAGGAAACGCAGTACGTTACGATCGTCAACTCGGACGGTTCAGTCACGCGCATCCCACAGGATAACGGGGACAGTTCCCAAGACCGGGCGCGAGAAATCGCGGCTGAAACGATCGCGTCAGGGATTCAGCAGATGGCCTCTGAAGCGTTCGAAGACACCCGTAACATCCGCCCGACGATCCATATTGCACAAGGATCTGACATCACTGTTTTCGTCACCCGTGATTTGGACTTTGCGGACCTTTATCCCGACCCGGTGCGGGAAGAGTACGAGCGGCTTCTGCACCAGAGGAAACCGCGGAACAGTGCTACCCGCGTAGCCAAACGAGACCGTCTATAAATGAACGCACGTCCGACGATTTCGGCTGAACAGCACTTTCTCTCGGAAGCGCTAGAGCCAATCAAGACTTTTCTCGATGATCCGAGCATCGTCGAGATTTCGTGCCAGCGTCGCAACGAAGTGTGGCTTGAGCGTATTGGCAAGCTGGCGATGGAAAAGGTCAGCGTTGAAGGCCTCGAGCAGGATGCCATCCGCCATATGGCGTCTCGTGCGGCGTCCTTTACCAAGCAGAACATCAACGCGGAAAAACCCCTGTTGTCGGCAACGCTCGTCGATGGAGAGCGTGTGCAGTTCGTCTTGAACCCAACTTCTGCGACCGGACATGCCTTCTCTATAAGAAAGCAGTTCATCCGTCACTTCGACCTTGACGACTATGAGAAGGCGGGCGCCTTCCGATTCACCAAGGTGACAGGCGACGACTACATCGATGATGTGGATGTCGAATTGTCCAAGCTTTTGCGCGCCGGAAGGGTGAGGGCCTTTCTTGAAATGGCGGCCATCAACCATCGCAGCATGCTGATCTCCGGCGGCACCTCAACGGGTAAAACGACGTTTCTCAACACCATGCTGACCGCGATTCCGAATAGCGAACGCTTCGTGTTGATGCAGGACACGCCCGAGCTCGAGCCACGCCAGGAGAATGTCGTCTCACTGCTTGTCTCGAAAGGGGGGCAGGGCGAAGCGCGCGTGACAATGACGGATCTGCTGGCGACCGCGCTGCGTTTGCGGCCGGATCGGATTTTTATGGGAGAGTTGCGTGGCGAAGAGGCATTCGACTTCCTGAATGCGATCAATACTGGTCATCCGGGGTCGATGTCGACCATTCACGCCAATTCGCCCCATCATGCTTTTAATCGGTTGTCGACGCTGGTTTTGAACAGCAATGTTCGCATGGAGCGTGATGATATCATTCGTTACATCCGGTCCATCATTCCAATCGTGGTGCAGTTGAAGAAGAGCGATGCTGCCGGCGGCCGCGGCGTCAGCGAAGTTTATTTTGCCGATGAGGTTGACGAAGATGGCAAGCGTGTACACTGACATGGAGATTGTCCGCCCGAAGTGGACGGGCCTTCAGAAAGTTTCCTTCTTCACTTTCCCGGTGGCGATCGTCGCGGCGATCTTGTTGTGGCTTGCCTTTTTCACGCTCATCTATGACCTCTATGTGACGTCGTTCGGCACGGCCTCCTTCTACGACTACCTCTCTAAAGCGCCATTTCTGGACGGTGTCCGATACACCTGGTCGATCATCGGCATCCGTAACACCTTTGGCTTGTCTGTTCTTGCGTTTGTGCTGGCAGCGCCCTTTCTCTTCGCGTGGCTTTGCCTGTGGATGCTGAAGGGTGGAAGGGCGCTTTCGCGCAAGATTCTTTATCTCGTGCATGTGCGATCGATGTTCAGCCTGATCGCTAACACGGCGCTAGTTTTCGCGGCCGCCTATGTCGGCGTGATCGCTTATGGCATCGGTTTTTATCTGGTCGCGACGAAGTTTGGCAATAACGCTGCCGCGGCCGAATATTTTGGCAATCACCTCGCGGCCATGTACCAGGCGCCCTTTGGCGCGATTGATGCCGCCGGCGCCTATCAGCGGCCATCGCGTCAAACGGTATTGGCTGCACTGGCGGGGCTTGCAGCGGCCGGCGCTCTTGTAGGCTTTCCAATCGGAGCGGCGGTGCAGAAGCGTCAACGCATGATCATGGGCAAGGCCCGTCTCGCGACGTTGAAGGATGCGGCGGATTTCCGGCTGCGCGACAAGCACGGGATCGTGCTTGGGCTGAAGCAGGGGCTGTTGTTGCGCAATGACGGCGACCAGCATGTCATGGTCATCGGCTCGCCAGGGCAGGGTAAGTCGCGCAGTTTCGTGATCCCGACGATGATGAGCTTTCAGGGCTCCCAGTTCATTCTCGATATGAGTGGCGAGCTGTTCGAGGAAACCTCCGGCTACATGAAAGACAAGGGGTACGATGTCTATTTGCTGGCGCCAGGATCAAAGCTCACTGACGGCTACAATCCGCTCGATCTGATCAGCAAGGACCCAAATCAGCGGATCACCGACCTTCAGAAGCTGACGCAAATGCTGCTTCCGGAGCGTCTTCGCTCCGATTCATCGGATTTTTGGGAGGAAAGCGCCCGTATCCTCATGACAGCCATGTTGGGTTTCGTCCTCGAATGCCCGGATACGCGAAAATCATTGAGTGAGCTCTATCGCATTCTCAACTCGATGTCGGACGAGCGCAAGGCGATCGTGCAGCTGCTCGAGAACTATGAAGACATTCTCTCCGACCAGACCCGTATGCAGCTGACCAAATTCGCGGGCCGGCATGAAAAGCTCGGGGAGGGCATCGCGGCCGAGATCGTCGGTAAGCTCAATTTCCTGCAGAACCCTCTCGTCGAGGCCTTGACCTCTATTACGACGATCCCGGTTGATGCCATCCGGAAGCGCAAGATGGTGATCTACGTGCAGGCCGACTGGAATGCGATCCAGATCTATGAGCGGCTGATCTCGATCTTCATCCAGCAGATGGCGGACAAGCTGGTGCAGATGGGAAAGTTGCGGGACGGTGAGCATGAAGTTCTGATGATGCTCGACGAGTTCGGAAATGGCGGCCGCATCGATACGGCTCTGACCCTTGCGCCATTGATCCGCAAAAACGGCGCGCGCTTCGTCTTTATTCTTCAGGACGGCGCGCAGCTCGAGCGGCTATACCAGAAAGCTGGCCAGAAGATCCTCATGGGAGCTTCAACCATCAAGCTCTATATGAACTTCCAGAACCACGAGGACGCAACGGCGGTCTCCACGACGGCCGGCAAGACGACGGGATGGATTGACCAGTCGTCATACACGCATCGTCATGGCCGGCGCGATCGCTCCGTTTCAAAGGTGCCGGTGGCCATCGATCTTCTCCCTGTCAACACGCTGATGATGATGAAGCCTGAAGAAGCCATCCTGCAGGTGACCGGCATGCCAATCATGAGGATTATGAAACTGGATTCGGGCGGCGAACGCATGTTCTCGAAGGTACGTAAGTTCAAGCCACTGACCAAGCCGCGCATGGAGCCGGTAGAATGGACCGTTGCGGATACCGTCAAATTCAACGACTCTCGGCCTGTTGCGAAGACGACGGCGGGAGGCGAAGCTAAAGACCGGCGTGGCAGGGCTGGAATGGGAGAGGTCGATTTCGCATCCGTTGAGCGGCCACAGAACGCCCATGAGGTTCGCTTCTCGGTAAAGGATGGTATCCGCCAGGTGTATATCTCATCCCTCGATGAGCTACGCCATCGCCTTGATCTTGATGAGAAGCGTTCAGCCGGTGTTACGGAAGAGGATTCGCGGAGGGAGCGGCAGAAGGAACAGCCGCCTCTGCAGATCGCAGGCGCAAACACGGCACCCCTCAGCCATAACGACAAGCGTCCTACAATCGGCGGTGAGTCGGAATTCGATACGAACCCGAGCCGGAAGAGGCGCCCACTTAGCGAAAGGAATTCCGGAGATTCGCGCCCGCTGAATAATGTCATTGAGCAGAGCCCACTCCGGGAGACTGGCGAAAAGGACGGAGCCGACGACCTAGAGATCGACCTGGAGAAGCTCTATCGTAACAAATATGCCAGCATCCTTAAGAAGCAGGATCCTGTTCGGGAGCGGCATCTGGCGCGCGAGGATGCGCCAGATATGCAGGTCATTCGTTCGCCAGTGCTTCGGCGGCAGGAAGTCCGCGACGCGTTTGATTCCGACGTCACCGCCTTTAATCAGGTGATTTTCGACAGTGTGAATGCGGCCAGCGAGGTCGACGCTATGGACTTGAATGCTGACGTTGATCTGATGATGCAAAAGCTATCGGAAAGAATGTCCGACGAAACCTCACGCCGCTATCTCGAGGAATATGCAGAGATGGCGCGTGATCCATTGGCCGAAGAATAGGTCATCAAGGTTGGATGCGATATTTGTGCCGCTGGCCACGATAGCTACGTTGGAGATATCGAGGAAATGGACGAGCCGCGGGACGAGCTCGCACGTATAGCTGAGGCTTACGGCGATCGAGACTTTCTAAGCTGGAGATCGTTGCCTATTTGCATTCGCTTGGCCGGTATCTAGATGTTGGGTCATCGGCAACTCACTGGAAAGAGGCGAAAACCATAATTACGTAGCAATATCAATCGGTTGCCGGTCGTTCCATAAGCCATATTATGCAACTTTAGATAGATTAGATAGATTGTAGCAGGGCCCTTCAATCCCTCGGAAGTATCCGCGAGCGGGTCGGCTATAGCCTGCAAATGTTCTTGGGAAAACGAAGCCATAGCACCCCCTCTGATCGACGACCGAAACTGTTGTCACTCCCCTCGTGGTAACGCACCTGTCACAGGGCATGTGCAGATCCTTGTCCGCCGCAGGTCACGTCAGACACGACTTCGACCTGGCTTGGCTGGATGGTCTCGAATTCGACGCGTCATCCCTGACAACGAGCAGTGGGTTCAACATGCTTCGAGCGTCCTGGGCCGTCTCGATGTCGCAGCAATGGAATCCGACTTGCAAAAACCGCACTTTGAGGCCAGCTTGAACGCATGATGGCACGGTTGTCGCCAAGACATGTCTTCGTGTTGCTGCTCGCGGTGTTCGCCACCGTTAGCGCGAGCGTGTCTGCCGGGCAGGCCAGCACTATGGCGGTGAGCATGACCGTGGCCTCCGAAGCAGGCATGGCCATGACTTCCGAAATGGGCATGGGCATGATGTCCGATACGGGAGCGGCGGCCGACAGCGATTGCAAGGCATGCCTGAAGGACGCGGGCGACAACGGAAATCCGATGCACTGCCCGCCGACCTGCATTGCTCCGGTCCTCGCGGTGCTGCCGCTCGAGTTCGCCGCGATGACCGTGATCCGGGCACCGCTGCCGTCGGCGCTGCCAGCTCCATTCCTTCACGGGCGAAGTTCCCTGCCCGACCCATTCCCTCCCAAATTTACGGATCTCGTCTGACGCAGTTTCAGCCGTCCCGCGGCTGATTTCTGGCGTTTGATTTGCCGCGGGCACTTTGCGCCAGCGAGCACCCACCAATTGACGTCGAGAGGCTCGCCGTCGATCGAGATCGCAAGGGGATTGAGGGTGAGTACCGATTTCAGTCATTTGATGTCGCGCCGCGGCTTCGTCCTTGCCGTGGCAGGCGCTGCCGCATCTCCCCTCCTGCCGCCCGCACGGTCAAGGGCATCGGCCATCGATGAGCGCCGCATCACGGTGGCGCCAGGTCGGGCCCGGATTAGCGGTCCGGATGGTCCGCAAACTCCGGTGTGGGCCTATGGCGGCACAGTCCCCGGCCCTACCCTTCACCTGCGCCAGGGCGAGCCTGCCCGCATCACCGTCGAGAACGGGCTGGACGAGGACACGACGGTCCACTGGCACGGCATCCGCTTGCAAAACGCCATGGACGGGGTGCCCGGCCTGACACAGCCGCCGATCAAGTCGGGCGAGAGCTTTGTCTATGAGTTCACGCCGCCGGACGCGGGCACCTTCTGGTACCATCCGCATGCTGACAGCCTCGTGCAGCTCGGCCGCGGCTTGGCCGGCGCCCTCATCGTCGAGGAGGCGGAACCCGTTGCAGTCGACCGCGATCTGCTGTGGCTACTGCAGGACTGGCGGCTTGCAGCGGACGCTCAAATCGCCCCCGGCTTGGGCAGCGCGATGGATGCGGCGATGTCCGGCCGCGTCGGCAACGTCATCACGATCAACGGCACCGTGCCCGCTGACCAGGGCGTGAGGGCTGGCGAGCGCGTCAGGCTGCGGCTGGCCAATGCTTCGCTTGCCCGCATGATGGCGCTGCGCTTCGAAGGCCACCGCCCGGTCGTTGTGGCGATCGACGGCCAGCCCTGCGAACCGCATGAACCAGATGGCGGCCGTCTTGTTCTTGCGCCTGCCATGCGCATCGACGTCGTGATCGACATGCAGGGCGATCCCGGCAGCCACCATCAGGTCATCGACGACTTCTATGACGGCCTCGCCTACACGTTGACTGCTCTCGCTTATGACAACGCGCCGCCGCTGCGGACCCATTCTCTCGACGCGCCACTTGGCCTGCCGCACAACCCGTTGCCGCAACCCGACATCGCCGAGCGTCAGGAGATCGTGCTGCAGGGCGGCATGATGGGCGGCGGCAAGCTAGCCGGCGTTGGCGGCATGATGGGCATGGGAATGATGGGCATGAACGGCGGCGCGGCATGGGCGATCAACGGCATGTCGATGACCGGCGACGGCCATGAGGGCATGACGCCGCAGTTCACGCTGAAACGCGGCGTCACCTGCCATCTCACCATGCGCAACGTAACCGCCTGGTGGCACCCGATGCACGTCCACGGATTCAGCCTGTCAGTCATTTCGCGAAACGGTGCGCCGATGCCGCATCGGCAATGGCAGGACACGGTGCTGCTCGCCCCCAAGGACGTGATCGAGTGCGCCTTCGTCGCCGACAATCCCGGCCTCTGGATGCTGCACTGCCATGTCGCCGACCACCAGATGGCCGGCCTGATGACCGTGTTCCGCGTGACCTGAGTTTTTCGCCAATCAACCAAGGAGAACTGCAATGAAACTGACTTATTCCCTCGCCGCTTTCGCGCTCGCGATCGCCATGCCGCTTCCGGCCGTCGCGGCGACGATCGAAGCGGTGATGTACAAGAACCCGCAATGCAGCTGCTGCGAAACCTACGCCGCCTATCTCGAACAGAACGGCTTCAAGGTCGACATCGAGCCGGTCGACAACCTGTCGCAGATCAGCAGCGACGCCGGCGTGCCGGCCGACCTCGAAGGCTGCCACACGCTGATGGTCGACGGCTATGTCGTCGACGGGCTGGTGCCGGTCGACGTCGTGAAGAAGCTTCTGACGGAGCGGCCTAAAATCACGGGCATCACGCTGGCCGGCATGCCTGCAGGCGCGCCGGGCATGGGCGGCGAGAAGGACGGCGCCTGGACGATCTACGCCTTCCCAAGGACGGCAAGGCGCCGACCGTCTACGCAACGGAGTGAGAAGCCGTGCTGTTGGCGAACATGAAGGTACGTGCTCAGGGGTTCGCGAAGCCGTCGGCTCGGCGCGTCATCACTGCCAGCGGCTTCGTTCAACCCGATGCAAAGCCGCTTGCCACGCCGCGCGCCGCGTGGCGGCGGCTGGCGGTCCTGCTGCCGGTGATGATTTTCGTCGGACTCGCGGTCTTGCTCGCCTGGGGCCTCACCCGCAACGCTTCCGACATCCCCTCGGCATTGATCGGCAAGCAGGTGCCCGAGTTCAGCCTGCCGCCGGTCAAGGGTCGCGTGCTCGGTCTGTCGAGCAGCGAGCTCAGCGGCGAGGTTTCGTTGGTCAATGTCTTCGCGTCCTGGTGCGTTGCCTGCCGCGAGGAGCATCCGGTCTTCCTGCAGCTGGCGGCAAGCGCGACGGTGCCGCTGCATGGGCTCAACTACAAGGACAAGCCCGATGATGCCGCGCGATGGCTGGACACGATGGGCGACCCCTATACGCGCACGGCCGCCGACCTCGACGGCAGGGTAGCGATCGACTGGGGCGTCTATGGCGTCCCGGAAACCTTCGTCGTCGGCGCCGACAGGCGGATCGCTTACAAGCAGATCGGTCCGGTGACGCAAGAGACGCTGACCAAGACCATCCTGCCGCTGGTCGAGCGCCTGCGCGCCGAGGCAAGGGAGCGGCAGCGATGAGCAGGCTCGCCATCATTCTTCTCGGTCTTCTCGGCATGCTGGCCTTGCCGCAACCTCTCTCGGCGGCCGAGCCGCCGCAGAATTTTGCCTTTCACGAGGCGCCCGTCCCAGTGCCGGAGATCAGCTTCGAGGACGGTGCGGGCCAACCGAAAACGCTCGCCGATCTTTCCGGCAAGGTGGTGCTGCTCAACATCTGGGCGACGTGGTGCGTTCCCTGCCGCAAGGAAATGCCGACGCTCGACCGCCTGCAGGCCAAGCTCGGCGGACCGGGCTTCGAGGTCATTGCGCTGTCGATCGATCGCGGCGCGGACGTGGTGAAGCAGTTCTTCGCCGAAATCGGCATCCAGCATCTCGCGCTCAACATCGACACGTCGGGCAAGGCGATGTTCGCGCTCGGCGTCGTCGGCCTACCGACAACATTGTTGATCGACGCCCAGGGCAAGGAAATAGGCCGGCTGATCGGCCCCGCCGAATGGGATTCGCCCGAAATGGTCGCATTCATCCGCAGCCACTTGCCTGCCAACTGAGAAAGGAACCGACAATGACCACCACGGAATTGACACAAGCCAACGAGGCCTCGCCCGGCTCCAGCATCCGCCGCACGCTCGCCCGCCGCCGCGGCCTGATCGCAGCCGGTGCAGCCGTCGTTGTAGGCGGCATCGCCTTCAACTGGACATGGCTGGTCGCGGCAGGCATTGCGCCGCTGCTGATCAGCGTCCTGCCTTGCGTCGCCATGTGCGCACTTGGTCTATGCATGAACCGGATGACCGGCCGCGCCTGCACAACCGACACCGCCCGAAAGCGGACGCGGATGGCACGATGAAAGGCAACGGCTGATGCTCGTCCAGATCCAAGCCGAGCCGCAAGCGCCTTCCTCGGTTTTGGGCGCGTGGCTGCTGCGCGGCTTGATCGCGCTGGCAGCGGTTATCTTCGGCCATGTCCACGGCGCGCAGGCGCATTCGCTGGATGATGTCGACGCTCTGCTCAAAAGCGACGAAAAGTATTTCCAGCAGATCGACAAGCCAACGCCTGATTTCACCCTGCGCACCGCCGATGGACGCGTCGTTCGACTGGCCGATCTGCGCGGCAAGGTCGTCGTCCTCCACTTCATCTACACATCGTGCACAGACGTGTGCCCCCTGCACGCCGAGAAGGTCGCCGAGATCCAGAAGATGGTGAACGGCACGCCGATGAAAGATCAGGTCACCTTCGTGAGCATAACGACCGACCCGACGCGAGACACGCCGGACGTGCTGCGCAACTACGGACCGACGCACGGGCTCGACCCGGTCAACTGGCTGTTCCTGACCACGACCCAGGATCAGCCGGAGGATACGACCCGTAACCTGGCGGAAGCCTTCGGCCACAAGTTCACCAAGACGGACGACGGCATCCAGGCGCACGGCATCGTCACTCATGTCATCGACAAGGAGGGCCGCTGGCGGGGGAATTTTCACGGCCTGGATTTCGCGCCGGTCAATCTCGTCACCTTCATCAACGCGCTCACCAACGGCGTCGAGCGTCCGCACCATGACCGGGAAGAAGGCGGAGTACAGGACGAAGGCTGGCTGACGAAATTGAAGAACTTCTTTTGACGCAAGTTTCGCCGACGGCATGCCGACACCAGGCAGCCTCAACGGACAACTAGGAGAGACGCACATGAAACAGGCAAATCGATATGGCGGCTTGATTGCCCGCGCCCTTCTCGTTGCCGGCGTGACGGGATGGTTCCTGCTCAATCCAGACGTTCAGGGCGCCGGGCGATCGGCGATGGCTGCCGGCGAAATGTCCCAGGATCAGTTCGACCAGCGCGTGCACGACTACATCATTGCGCATCCCGAGGTTCTCATGCAGGCGCTGCAAAGTCTGGATGCGCGCCAGCGCGAGGCGGAGGCGGCCGAGGCAAAGGCGGTGCTCACCTCGCGCGCGGACGACATCTTCCGCGACAAGCAGAGCCCGGTCGGCGGCAATGCGCAAGGCGACGTCACCATGGTCGAATTCTTCGACTACAACTGCCCCTATTGCCGCCAGATGGCGCCGGTCATGGCACAGGCTGCGGCCGACGATCCTCAGCTCAAGATCGTCTACAAGGAATTCCCCATCCTCGGTCCGGATTCGGTATTCGCGGCCAAGGCGGCGCTGGCGGCCCAGAAGCAAGGTAAATACAGCCAATTCCACAAGGCGCTGTTCGACGCCAGGACGAGGGTGACCGAGGCTATCGTGCTGAAGATCGCCGCCGAGGCCGGCCTCGACGTGGCGCGCATGAAGAGCGACATGCAGCAACCCGAAATCCAGGCGCTGATCGACCGCAACGCCGAGCTGGCGCAGGCATTGAGGATCACGGGAACACCGGGTTTCGTCGTCGGCGACCAGATCTTTCCCGGCGCCACCAATCTCGAGACGATGAAGAAGCTGATCGAGCAGGCGCGGGCGCAGCCGAAATGAGGCACGCACCGGCAAGCAGGAAACTCTGATGCCCGAACTCTCCAACATCGGCGTGCTGAGCGCGCCGGCGGGCATCGTCCTCGAAGCCGCAAGTCCGCTTCCATGAAGATCCTATGGGGATGGAAGGCGACCAGCGCTCTGCCAGAGTGAAGTCGCCAAACATCTCCTGGAGGTCAGCATGCAAGCCAACACCACCAAAGCCCCGGCCGCTATCCGCGTCGATCTTGCCGCAATATTTGTCTCGTTAGAACTGTCTCGTTCAAAATGGCTCGTGAGTTCAAAATGGCTCGTGAGTTCGCTTTCGCCAGGTGGGAACGAGAGAATGTCGAGACACCTCGTGTCGGGGGGCGACATTCCGGGTTTGTACCAAGTCGACCAATCCAAACTCTGCAAAGAACTGTGCACCTGGCCAGCAGACTGGTAGCGCAAAGCAGGCGGCGCCCGGGCAGCAGGACGGCGACGCCAAGACAGCTGCGCCTGGTCAAATGAAAACGACCACAGAAGGGGTGCTAAGGGTTGCTTCAGCCATCGATTGAACAAGCTCTTTGAAGGTCTCTCTGCAAGGACCGGGCGGGGCCATACAGGCAGCGGCTCTTGCCTCTTAGTGTCCGTTCCAAAAAGAGTTGAGTGATTTCAGCAGGTTGTGATTCCGTCGGATTTGCGAGATTCGATGGAGATCACGATGGCCTGGACTGAAATCACCCGTGCGCATTATGAGCGGCGTTGCGCCCGCTACGCAAGCGATCTGACCGATGCAGAGTGGGTGCTGATTGCGCCAATGATGCCGTCGGCGAGCCGCATCGGCCGGCCGCGCAAGACAGACCTGCGCGAGGTCGTGAACGCACTTCTTTACCTCGCCTCGTCGGGCGGCGCGTGGCGATTGCTGCCGAAAGACTTCCCACCCTTTTCAACGGTGCAGAAGTACTTCTATCGCTGGCGTGAGGCGGGCTTGTTGCGGACCATCAGCAACAGCCTCGTCATGGCGGCGCGCGAGGCTGAGGGTCGGGAAGCGAGCCCGACGGCGGGCGTGATCGACAGCCAATCGGTCAAGACCACGGAAAGCGGCGGAATTCGTGGCTTCGACGCGGGAAAGAAGATCAACGGGCGCAAGCGTCACATCGTTGTCGACACCATCGGCCTGATGGTCGGTCTCGTCGTCCACGCCGCTGATATCCAGGACCGGGACGGCGCACCGGCTGCCCTCAAGACCATTCTCGAACGCTGGCCGTGGCTGCGACACGTCTTCGCCGACGGCGGATATGCCGGACCGAAGCTTAAGGGCGCGATGCAAAAGATCGGCACGTTCACCCTGGAGATCGTCAAGCGGACGGATAAAGCCAAAGGCTTTGAGGTCCTGCCGCGCCGCTGGGTCGTGGAGCGCACATTCGCATGGCTGGGGCGATGCCGCAGGCTGGCCAAGGACTGGGAGAAATCCCTCGCTTCCGCAGAAGCCTGGATATACGTCGCTCACATTCGCCTGCTCACCCGCAGGCTCGCAAGAAGTTGATATCAAAACACTCTTTTTGATTCAGGCTCTTAGACGCTTCGGTTCAGCAACCGGGCTTCCCTCACGAGCGATGACCAAAGCGTGATGCCTAAGATGCTGACAAGGTCACGAGCCTGTTCTTCCGTAATGCCTGTTTCATGGACCAGGCGCTGAATAACCGCGTCGCTCGTTGATTTCCCAGGCTTGTTGGTCATTCCGGATGCTCCTCAAAGTGCAGCACCGTCGCCTAAAGGCGCTTTTCCCGTAAGTCGGGAAAAGCCCGTCGCAGCTAATGAGCGCAAGCGACGGGCTTTTGTTGCAAGAGGCGGCCGCATCCCTAAGAATCGACCACCTACTCTTTAATTACGGAGCGATGAATTCGTTCCACAATGAGAAACGGTATTTTCTTCGCCTCCAAACCTGATCCGTGAGATAGTGCTAATGCCGCACTTTTGAGGGGGGTCAATGCGACCGTCGCGCTACAGTGGTGTCTACTGGCCAGCGGTGGCGGACTCGACCCGAGCACAGGGTCGAAACTCGCCGGGTGAGACCCCCAACAACCTTCAAGCCCGACGGGCCTACTACCCGACCAGAGTACGCGATCGGGACCGGGCTTAACCGGCATCTGCTTCGGTGCAAGACGAGTGCCCGCGTGGCTGGTTTGAAATGAGACAGAGATTAGGTCGGCTTATCCAACAGCGGTCTCTTCCGCGCGGGCGGCGCATAGGCGGTCACCAGCCGCACCTTGTCCGCGTCAACCGTCACCGGCAGTGGATTTCCTCACTCGATCCTCGACAGAACGTCACACGCCAGCCGATGGAGCTTATCGGCGACGTCATTTATATCGACGGAAAGCGCGTGAACGAGGGCTCGGAGGTCGGCCGGGCCAGGTTGCTACCTCCTGGGGCGTTCGATCGAGGCGAGCACCAAAGCTCTTCGGGCTCGACTGGACTGGCATGGCTCGCTCGAGCAAACACATTCCGTTCGCATGGCGTGCGCGACGTCACCCTAGGTGTCGACGCGACTGGGTCAGCATGAGCCTGACAGGCGCACAGCTCTCCGTCGACATAGGCGTCTTTCACCGGGAGCGCGCGCAGGGCCGCTATCATCGCTTGATAGCGATGCGACCAATCGAGGCCGGTGCGGGTCAGCAAGCGGATGTCGCTGCCGTCGATCCGCGCATGCATGCGGTATCCGTCGTACTTGATTTCGTGAAGCCAATCGGGGCCGTCGGGCGCATCATCGACCAGGCGGGTCAGCTGAGGCTCGATCCATTTGGGGGCGGATGCGTTTTATTCGGCTTTGTGGGATTCACCGTCTACCGCGCCAATAGAGATAAAGCGTCCTCATGCGGGCCAGATTGCCATATGACGATGGTATATCCGCTGCAGCTCCTACCGGAAATCCCGCGTCTTCACCTTGATGCGGTCGCAAGCCCGGGCATCCGGAAGGGCATCGCGCCCTCGACGAGGCGCGGGAAGAGATCATCCGCACAACGATCGCGAGCTTCTATCTAAAACGGAACCGGACGAGTATTTCGCGGCTGGTCCGGAAAGTACAAATGAATTGCATATTGGCCGACCGCAAGCCGCCGCATCGGCGCACAATCGAAGCCCGCCTTGAGGACGTCGACCTCCAGAAGCGCGCCCAGCGGCGCGGTGAAAAGAAGATCGTGAAAGCGACCACGGCAACGCCTGGAACGTTCAGCGCGTCGCGACCGACGGCGGTGGTCCAGGCAATGGATGTTTGCAGCCGAATGGTGTCGGGGTTCTACCTCACGATGGAAGCGCCCTCCCGGTTATCGACCAGCCTCTGCCTGCTGCATTCGGTATTCGACAAATCCGCATGGCTGAGGGAGCGGGAGATCGTCGAACCATGGCCCGTCGCTGGCCTGCCGGAAACGCTGCACGTTGACAACGGCGCCGACTTTCGCAGCCAGGCCTTCAAGAGAGGGTGCCAGAACGCAGGCATCGCAATCGCCTCGCCCATTACTACCCCAACGTGCTAGCCAAGGAAGGCATCACGCCAATGTCCTTGCTTCCGGCTCTGATCGAGACGGACGTGCAAGAACAATCCTGCGATCTAACCAGCGCTGATCCCTGTTGGTCGTTTCGGCAACCCGAACGAAGTCGCGTCCATCGCCGTCAACCTCGCCAGGAACGGCTATATCACCGGGCGGACGATCAACATCAATGGAGGTTGGTACATGAGTTCGTGAGCGCCAGTTTCCTTGGCGTCTGCCGGCCTCTGTCGGCGAACGAGCTCGGTCGGCGGCTTTCTTTCAGCTGTTTTCAAATCCAGTGGCCAACGGGACAATGAAGCGTGTCGCCATTGATTGGTCTCATATCCTGCAGCCTTGAAGAAGTTTTGCATTCGATTGGCTCGACAATTGGTCTTCTTGATATCTGACGAAAAGATTGCGATGCCTTGAATGCCGAACTGTTCACGCCATTGGCGCCGCTTTGTCATCTCGTGCTCCGAAATGTGGCCGTCGTTCGAACGATATGCGGAGTTGCTTTTCTGCCAGAAACTGGCGAGCCAGATCGGTGTCGCGCTTACCAACGCGTGACACCCAGTCCGAAAACAGGCGAACCGCGCGTCGGTTCATATGCCGCGAAGGACAGACCAGCCAGTATCCCGGAAACTCGATAACCTCGAACTCGGTCGAGACCGGAACCAGAGAGCCCGACGCCAGGTCCTCGAATGCGATGGAAGTGCTTTCCAGGACCACGCCCGCCCCATCCTTCGCCAACTGGACAGACATCGACGACCGGTCGAAGCGATAGGGATAAGTCATGCGGGCCCCCAGGATACCGTTGCGCGGCAGCCAATAATCCCACCGGAAATAGGCCTTCACGCTGTCGATCAGTCTCGCATGGCGAATCTGTTCGCGCGGATCGGCCGAAAGTGCACGCAGTTCGGCAAGGTATGAAGGCGAACACATCGGCAGGATCAGGTCATTGATGACGCAGTTCGAGTAGAGATCGGCCCAGCCGCCGTCGCCATAACGCAGATCCAGATCGATAACCTCCGTTTCGAAGTCCGAGAAATTGGGCGTGGCGTCGACGCGCAAATTCCAGCTTGGATAGTCCTTGCTGAATTCGGCCAATCGAGGCGCCAGCCACTTCTCGCCAAAAGAAGGACTGACGCGAATGCTGAGCTGGGAGCTTTCATGCTGCCGCACGATGGCGTTTCGCACCTCGCGTATAGATTCGAACGCCTGGGTGGTGGTCTGGTACAGCCGTTCGCCGTCGATCGTCAGGGAGAGATGGCGCTTTTCGCGCTGAAAGAGCCGCACCCCGAGTTGGTGTTCAAGCAGCCGCAACTGCTGGCTAACCGCCGACGGTGTCACCCGCAATTCTTGCGCAGCCTTGGCCACGCCGCCAAGCCGCGCAACCGCCTCAAAATGGGTCATCGAATTGAACTTGAGATTTGACATCGATCTAGTCAGTTAAGCTCAGCTACACAGAATGTTAAGAAACGAGAATTGAGCCGAATGTCAATCGGTCGCATGATCTGGTGGTCTCGGGAGGAGATGCAGAATGGAAGCGGGTTCAGCCCAAAGCTTGGGTGCCGGCAATGTGCCGGGAGTTGGACAGGCATTGAGCAGGAAGCTCCTGATCGAAGCTTCCAATGTCGAGAAGAACTACGGCGCGACACAGGTCCTTCGGGGGGTGAGTTTTCAGGTTCGGGCTGGCGAAATCCACGCGCTCCTAGGCGGCAACGGCGCCGGCAAAAGCACTCTCATCCGCATCATCACGGGGCTGACCTCACGCGATGCCGGCGACATTGGCTTTGCCTCGTCCAAGGCCGGCCGCGTCAGTCCGATCATCGCTGTGGTGCATCAGGAGCTGGCGCTGTTGCCCGAGCTGTCGGTCGCCGAAAACATCGGCATTGTGCATGCGCGGTCGGGCTGGTCGCAGATCAGCCGTCACCGCATGCGCGAAATTGCGCTTGATGCCCTGCGCCTGATCGACCCGGCGATCGGCGAAGAGATCATTGATCTGCCAGCACGCAAATTGTCCCTCCACGAAGGCCAGATCGTCGAGATCGCTCGTGCCCTTTCCACCGGAGCCGAAGTGCTGCTCCTTGACGAGCCCACGGCCAATCTCACCGCCGGCGAGACGGCCAAACTCTTCTCGGTATTGAAGCGGTTGGTGCGCGAGGAAGGCATGGGCATCGTCTTTGTTTCGCACCGTATGCGGGAAATCCGCGAGCTATGCGATGTCTGCACGATCTTGCGCGATGGCGTCACGATCGCGAATGCAACGCCCCTTGCCTCGCTTGGCGACGCCGAGATCGTCCGGCAGATGGGACAACCCGCGCAGCGTCCGGCAACGCAGCGAAACGCACAAAAGGACCTCCAACAGGGCGGACCAATCGAGCTGCTGGGTCCAGACAACGTCAGGATCGCGATTTCGTCCGGCACCATCCTGGGATTGGCCGGCGCACCCGCGGGTCCGAGCGGTCTCATAGCTCCCCTTGTCGGCGCGGGACCCGGAGCCGGTTGGCGCCTTTCCGGCGAGGGTTTTGCGGACCGCTTTTCGTCTCCAGCGGCAGCGGCGCGCGCTGGTATCGGCTTCGTCTCAGGCGACCGAGCTACCAAGGGCATCCTTTCGCAGCTTCCCATCGTCGACAACGTGCTTGCAGCGCGCAGGGTGCGCGAGAAGCGGCGCATCGTTGCGGCAGCCGAAAGGCAGGAATGTCGTGATCTCGTTTCGGCGCTGAAGTTGAAAGCCGGCTCGATCTGGGATCTGCCGGCTTCGCTGTCCGGCGGCAACCAGCAGAAGCTTCTCGTCGCACGCTGGCTTGGACTGCCGCTCAAAATGGTGGTGCTGGAAGAGCCGACCCGAGGCGTCGACATCGGCACCAAGCACGACATCTACGCCCTGATCCGGGAGATGGCAGACGCCGGCGCGATCATCATCTGGTGGTCGACCGAGAACGTCGAACTGCTCGAGCTTTGCGACGCCATTTTCGCCTTCGACACCGATGGGCGGCCAAAGGGATTTCTGCCTGAAGAACGCTACACCGAAGGCGGGCTCGCCGAACTGACGGGGATGGCGGCATGACCGACGCAACCAACGGCGCCACGACAAACGACAAAGGCCGGGTCACCAGGTCCCGCGTCCCAACAGTTCTTTTATCCTATCGCACGGAAGCCGCGATTGCCGGGGCAATTGTTGTCCTGCTGCTGGCCGTCGGCATGTTCGTGCCCGCCGCACTCAGCATGGGCAACGTCCAAAACATCATCCAGGCCGCCGCACCTCTCATCATCATGTCACTCGGAGTTTTGCTGGTTGTGGTCACGGGCGGCATTGATCTTTCCGTCGGCTCAATTTTCTCCCTAACCGGAATGGTGACTGCGCTGGCGATGGCCAGTGGCGCTGATGGACTGACCGCGAGTGCTGCCGGCCTGGCGGTCGGTCTTGTGTTTGGTTCGATAAATGGGCTTCTGGTCACGGTCGTCGGGCTCGCGCCTTTCGTCGTCACGCTCATCACCTACGCGGTGGCGGGCAGCCTGGCCTTCATCGTCACCAATGGTCGTTCGATGCCGATCGGCGCGCCGGATTTCTGGCTCCTGAATTCGGGCGAAATCATTCCCGGCATACCCAACCATCTTCTGTTCTGCATCATACTGATGGTCGTGCTGGAATACATCCTGCGCAAGGTCGTGGTGGGACGCTGGTTCTATGCCGTCGGCTCGTCGGCAGTTGCAGCCCGGCTGCTCGGCATCCCGGTGCTGCGCATCAAGTTCGCGGCCTATGTCGCATCGAGCCTGCTTGCTTCGTTCGCCGGGCTGTTGACCGTCAGCTACATCCTCAACGCCGAGGCGATGGCAGGGGCCAGCCTTATGCTGCAGGCGATTGCCGCCGTCGTCATCGGCGGGGCCAGCCTCTTTGGCGGAACAGGCAGTGCCATTGGCGCGGTGCTGGGCGCTCTGATGATCACCTGCATCCAGAACGGCGTGAATCTCATCGGCGTGAACAGCTTCTGGCAAGGCTCCGTCACAGGCGCCGCAATCCTGCTCGCGGTTCTGATCGACCGCTTCAGCAACAAGAACCGCATCTAGATCATCAACGGGAGGAACCAAGATGAAAATGAAGACCATCCTGCTTGCGGCAATGGCCGCGGCCGCACTAACCAGCGCCTCATACGCTGAAGACAAGAAGACGGTAGCCTACATCGCCCCATCGCTGGACATCTCATACTGGCAATGGGTCGGCTACGGCGTGAAGGAGAAGGCCAAGGAACTTGGCATGGACTATGTCGAGTATTCGTCGGAGAATTCACCCGCCAAGCAGATGGACAATGCCAGGACAGCCGTCACCAAAGGTGTCTCGGCCATTGTGATCGGGCCCGTCAGCTCGACGTCGACACCGCCGCTGCTCGACTATTTGGCGAAGCAGAAGGTGCCGATCGCCTTTGCTGGCATCGGGCCACAGCCGGGCCTCACCAACTATACGTCCTCGGTCACCGCGAACAACTATGAGACCGGCAAGGCGCAGGGGAAATTCACCTGCGAGCTCGCCAAGGAGCGTGGCGGCAACAAGGTTGGCATGCTGTCCCTGCCGCAGGACCGGGAAAATGCCCAGAAATACCTCAAGGGCGCCGAGGAGGCGTTTGCCGCCGACGGCTGCGACCTCGTCCAGATGCTGGAGACCCGGGGCCTAACCATCAACGAAGCCGTCACCCAGGCCAACGACCTGTTGACCGCCAATCCCGACGTCAAGGCCATCTATGGGATGTATGACGAAGCCGGGACCGGCGCCGCCAAGGTGGTCGAGACCCGGGGGCTGACCGGCAAGATCGGCATTACCGTCGCCGACGGCTCGCCAACCACGATCGCGCTGCTGAAGAAGGGAGCGATCCAGGGCATCTTCTTCCAGGAGGCGGTGGGACAGGGCATCGACGGCACCCAGCAGGTCTACAATGCGCTGACGGGCGCGCCGGTGACCCAGGACCTGGCCTTGGTCATGCCTCTTGTTACGGCCGACAAGGTTGACAGTCCCGAGGCCAAGAAGGTCATCGCCCGCGTCTTTCCCCCGAGCAACTGCCCGCCACCCAATGGACCCCCCGGCTTGGCCGGGGGGTCCAGACCTCGAGCAAGGAATCCTGACTGTGGCCGAGCTGCCGTTCATCGATCCGCACCATCATTTGTGGGATCTGGAGACGAATTACTATCCGTGGCTGACCGACGGGGTTAAGCCGTCAGCGTTCGGTGACTACGAAGCAATCCGAAAAAGTTACCTTCTCGATGACTATCTTGAGGACGCCAGGAACCAGAACCTCGTAAAATCGGTGCACCTGGATGTGGGGTTCGATCCCAGCGATCCGGTTGGGGAGACGCGCTGGCTGCAAGAGATCGCGAATAAACGGGGCTTCCCCCACGGCATCGTCGGCTATGCCGACCTATCCAAACCCGATGTGGGCGACCTTCTCGATCGGCACATGGAGTATCCGAACTTCAGGGGTATCCGGCAGTCGATGAATTACCATCCCGACCCGGCCAAGACCTATCAGGCTCGGCCGGAAGTGAGCCGGACGCCACAATGGCGACGGGGGTTTGGCGAACTGGCGAAACGCCGGCTGAGTTTCGACCTGCAGCTCTACTACCCACAAATGGGCGAGTTCCTAGAGCTCGCGCGCGACTTTCCCGACGTCCAGATCATTCTCAACCACACCGGCATGCAGGTCGACGGCCCCGAGCATTTTGGCGCCTGGAAAAAAGGCATGCACCAGTTGGCGCAAGCGCCGAATGTCGCGTGCAAGATATCGGGCCTGGGCATGGGCGACTGGAAATGGGCCGTGGCGACGATCCGCCCCTATGTCGAAGAGGCTATCGCGACCTTCGACGTCGGCCGCTGCATGTTCGCGACGAACTTTCCGGTCGACAAGCTGTTCTCGAGCTTCGACGCCATCGTGAACGCCTTCAAGGAGATCACGCGAGGCTACACGCACCAGGAGCGGCTCGCGTTGTTCCACGACAACGCCGCCAGATACTACCGGCTCTAGGTCATCCGCCGAAACAGTTGAAACAGCAGGAGACTTTGACATGTTGCTGAAGGGCAAGGCCGTGGTTATTTCGGGCGCCGCGAGCCCTCGGGGGATAGGCCGCTCCACGGCAACGCTGATGGCGGAGCACGGGGCGCGCGTTGCAATACTCGACCTCGATGAAGGGCAAGCCCGCAACGCAGCCGTGTCGCTCGGCGCCGAGCACATTGGCCTCGCCTGCAATGTCGCCGACCTCGATGCCTGCAAGAAGGCTGCTGCGGAAGTGACTGAAGCCTTCGGCAAGGTCGACGTGCTCTGCAACATTGCCGGGATCACGCAGCCGGTAAAGACACTGGACATCGGCCCGGCCGACTGGGACCGCATCCTCGATGTCAATCTGCGCGGCGTCCTCTATCTCAGCCAGGCCTTCATCCCGCATATGCGCGAAAATGGCGGCGGCTCGATCATCTGCATGTCGTCGGTTTCGGCGCAACGCGGCGGCGGCATCTTCGGTGGCCCGCATTATTCGGCTGCCAAGGCAGGCGTGCTCGGGCTTGCCAAGGCCATGGCACGCGAATTCGGACCCGACGGCATCCGCATCAACTGTGTCACGCCCGGCCTGATCCAGACTGACATCACCGGTGACAAGCTGACCGACACCATGCGCGCCGACATCATCAAGGGAATCCCGCTCAGCCGGCTGGGCGACGCCCGCGACGTCGCCGGCGCCTATCTCTTTCTGGCGTCCGATCTGGCCAGCTACATCACCGGCGCCGTGATCGACGTCAACGGCGGGATGCTGATCCATGGCTGAGGGGACAACAGAGATTGAGATGCCTCGCGCCGGCAGCAATGTCAGCCTTGCCGAACGAGCCTATCGGATCCGGCGACATGCCGTGCGGATGGGTCAAGTCCAGGGCCAAGGTTACGTCGGACAGGCGCTCGGTGTCGCCGATGTGCTTGCCGTCGCCTATTTCCATGCGCTTCGTTACCGGCCGGAGGACACGTTGTGGGAGGGACGCGATCGCTTCCTGCTATCGATCGGACACTATGCGATTGCGCTTTACGCGGCGCTGATCGAAGCGGGCGTTCTTCCGGAGGAAGAACTCGAGACCTATGGCAGCGACGATAGCCGCATGCCGATGTCCGGCATGGCGGCATACACGCCCGGCATGGAGATCACCGGGGGCTCGCTCGGTCATGGCCTTGGCATTGCCGTCGGCATGAGCCTGGGACTGAAACGCAAGCAGAGCGATAGTTTCGTCTACAATCTCTTGTCCGACGGTGAGCTCGGTGAAGGCTCGACCTGGGAAGCAGCGATGTCTGCCGCCCACCACAAGCTCGACAACCTTATTGCCATCGTCGACTTCAACAACCAGCAGGCCGACGGCCCGTCGACGGCCATGCTGTCTTCCGAGCCGGTGACCGACAAGTTCGAGGCCTTCGGCTGGCACGCGCAGCGCGTTGACGGTAACGACCTCGAAGCGGTACGGGTGGCCTTCGACCAGGCACGCGAACTTAAGGAACCTCGCCCGCGCGTCATTGTCTGCGATACCCGTATGGCGAAGGGCGTGCCGTTCCTGGAAACCCGCGACATCACGCATTTCATCCGCGTCGAACCGCACGAATGGGCGCTGGCGCTCGAAGCTTTGGAAAAGGGACGTCCGCAGTGAGGTTGTCAAAGTTCGCACCGCGCCACGCCGCCAATGCCGGTGAGCGCAAGACCACATCGGCGATGATCGCGTCGATCGCGCCCGATGGCGTACCGACACGCAATGCGCCGTTCGGGCACACACTGGCCAGACTGGCGCATCAGCGGCCCGGAATAGTTGGCCTGACGGCAGACCTCGCGAAATACACCGATCTCCATATCTTCGCACAGGAGCATCCGGACCGCTTCTATCAGATGGGCATGGCGGAGCAGGTGCTGATGAGTGCCGCCGCCGGCCTGGCGCGGGAGGGTTTTACGCCCTTCGCCACGACCTACGCGGTCTTCGCATCGCGACGTGCCTACGATTTCATCTGCATGGCGATCGCCGAGGAGAAACTCAATGTGAAGATCGTCTGCGCCTTACCGGGGCTGACGACCGGTTATGGCCCCAGCCACCAGGCGACAGAGGACATCGCGATCTTCCGCGGCATGCCGAACCTGACGATCATCGACCCTTGCGACGCGCTCGACATCGAACAGGCTACGGAGGCGATCGCGGACTACAACGGACCGGTCTACATGCGGCTTTTGCGCGGTAAGGTTCCTGTCGTGCTCGACGAATACGACTATACATTTGAAATCGGCAAGGCGCGAATGCTGCGCGAGGGTGCGGACGTACTGTTCATTTCCAGCGGCCTGATGACCATGCGCGCGCTGGAGGCCGCGAAGGCGCTTGAAGCCGACAGGATCGGCTGCGCCGTTCTGCACGTTCCGACGATCAAGCCTCTGGACAAGGAGACGATACTTGCCGCCGCGCGCCGTTCGGGACGGCTGGTGGTGGTGGCGGAGAACCACACCATCGTCGGTGGGCTGGGCGAAGGTGTCGCCGCGCTGCTGATGCGGGAGGGAGTGGCCCCAGTCTTTCGGCAGATCGCCCTGCCCGACGAGTTCCTGGACGCTGGCGCGCTGCCGACGCTTCACGATCGCTACGGGATCTCAACTTCCGAGCTCGTGCGCCGCGTCCGCACCTGGAGCGAATGAGAAGCAAGAGCTCTCCCCATGCAACAGTTGAGCCATCGACTTGAACTGTGAGCTGGCTAACCCCGCCGCGGTTGTCGCGCTCGTCACCCCGGGTGCAGCGTTGTGGACTGAGAACCTGGGCTTCGCTGATGCCTGTCAATCTGCACATCCTGCCCGCGGCCCCCTGGTGCCGGTCTCCCGCGGGTCCGACGCAAGCAAGTTCGGGATGTTGGCTTCTCTGTCCTTCGCGGCATATGGACCGACGCGCGGCTCGCCTGTTCTCGGAATGGGTTCACGGCACCGGTTTGGTCGAAGGTGAGATGACCCAAGCCTACCAGTTCATCGGAGCCATCAGTGGACGATCCCCATCTTCCTACTCCGGTACCATGCAGAGGTGGAAAGCTCATCTTCGATCTGGCTGGCGATCCGGCTCGCGTTCGTGAGGTTTCCCTGCGCCACCGGTCGCCGGGCTGAAGCGTCAGGATATCGGCGAAGACGCGGCATCCTTGAGCGTCCAGCTTGGGCGCGAGCCAAAGAGTAAATTCGGATCGCATCAATGTTACGATCGCAAGCGGTGACACTCGGTCCGCAGGCCCAACTTTGATCAATCGCGGCCGGGCGCCAATCTTTCACCACAGGTCCGCGCGAGCGCGCGCATGCAGTGCCTCCCAGCATTTGTCGGCCGGCGAGCAACGAATTTGCCCTGCAGTGGATGACATTTAGTTGGCCAACCTGCTTGCGGTGATCGATGCGGCGGCAGCATTGTTGGGATTTGCACGAAGTTAGCGTCGCACTGAGCCGGCATCAGCCGCCCCGATCTCGCCAAGCAACAGGACAGGGGCCCGCACCTAACCCAAAACCACCGAAGCGGCACGGACGTTCAGTCGATGTTTACCATTCGCTATTATCTTTCGCGAAGCGGCAAGGTTCTGAGTACCGCGCAAGTCAAAGGGCCTGCTCCAGACAATGGGGCGGGCCTTCTCTTTTGGGGCTGGGTTTGTCAAGCAAAGGGATTCTCACCGTGGCATACCATGCGCGGCTTTGGTCGTGGTGTTGACGGCTGATGCGTAAACGGTTTCGATGCGCCGGAGATGATGAGTGCACGCCAGGGGTCTGGCTTCTCTTCGAAGTCGGCGCGTGACCTCTCCATGATCGGGTCGGTGGAGAGGCATCTCAATCTTTTTACCGAAACTGTCAGCCCGACCTGACGTCCAAGCCCGCCTCGAGATTGCCTACCCACTTGTCCCTGAACGGGACCTCTATCCGCGCGGCGACGCGGAACCCTTAATTCGAACTCTCAGGCGGCATTGGCCTCCCAGCGATAGGGTGTGTTGTCGACCCACATCCGATGCAGGATGATCGCCAGACGCCGCGCCACCGCCACGGTAGCCTTCGCCATACCTCGCCGGCGAGCGACGGAGAGGCCCCACGCCTTCAATGGCGAACTCCGCTTCGAGATACGCAGAAGAATCCCGGCGGCTTCAACCAATACCCATCGAATCCCGGCATCGCCGCACTTCGAAATGCCCCTATCCTGGTCGATCTCGCCGGATTGATAGCGCGAGGGCGTCAATCCGAAGTGGGCTGGAACGGAGCGCGATCGGCTGAACCGCGCCGGTTCGTCGACGCCGGCTCGGAAATTCAGGGCGACCATCGGTCCGACACCGGGGGCGGTCATGAGCAGTTTGCAGGTGTCGTCGCTCTCGGCCAGCCGTTCCATTGCCTTGTGTAGGCGCTGGAACTGCTCTCTCAAAACGCGACGGACTTCCAGCAGGGGGTCGATCACCAAGTGCAGATGCGGGGATTGTTCGAGCAACTCGATAATGCGCCGCTCGAACTGCAGCCGGGTTACGGCTCCGACCTTGAGGCCAAAGTTGCGCAGCAGGCCTCGCAGGTTGTTCTCCGCATCGAGAATCTTCGTCTGCACGAACTTGCGCGCAGTGAGCAGCATCCGGATCTCCTGGCTCCGGACGGTCTTGACATGAACCGGCTTGTAGAGCCCGACGCGCATCATCTGTGCGATGCCGCGGGCATCGTTGCGATCGGTCTTGTTGATCTGAGCCGAGAGCGCGGCCTTCATGTGCCGCGTCTCGACGCAGATCACCGGATAGCCTGCGGCCGACAGGCCACTGTAGAGCCATTGCGAAAGCGGACCGGCCTCAAGGCCGACGCGCTTGTAGGGGCCGCCAATCGCGTGGAGCAGGGCGCCGATCGCCTCCAGCTCGGTCTCCACCTTGCTCTCTCGAATGAGTTTACCACCCGTGTCCATTACGCAGACGCTGGTGGTGCGAACGGAAACATCAAGACCGACGAACAGTTCCATGGCAGACCTCCTGACCGGTCGAACCGTTGGAGCCTGCCCGGAAGACCGACCTCCCGCTACTCCCATGCAGGGAGGCCACCGGAGCCCCAATCATCCGATCTTTTTGCGTCACTTAGGGGAACGGACTCCAACGAAATGCCGGTTACCTGAAAAATGGGCCCCAGGCTGTGACACGTCGAACGTGGCCGGGTTGTTGGTGCATCCGCAATCGGTTGGAAGGCAGGCCCCATTCACGCGATACTCTGCCAGCGTCAGGGCTGGGCCAGGGGTAGGTTAGGGCGTCACGACCCGCAACATGGCGGCTTCATAGTCGAACGAAACACGATTTCGTCCATGTTGTTTTGGTTCAAAAAGGCACCGTCCGGCAGTGCGAAGGACGTCCTGAGCATCTGCATTGGGAGAGATTTCCGCGCCTCCAATGCTGACAGTCACTTTCACGCCGTCCTGCTGCCCTTTCGCCATGGGACTCGCCTCGACAAGACGGCGTATGTTTTCCGCAATTGTACCTGCCTGCTCTATGCGCACGTCGCGTAACAAGACTCCAAACTCTTCTCCCCAAGACGGCCGGTCGAGTCTCCTGGGCGTGGTAGATACACGAGCGCCTTTGCAATTCGAACCAAAGCCTGGCCACTTTGGAATCCGTGTTTTGTCGTTGATTAAGGAGAAGTGATCCGGATCGATCAGGAGCAGTGTGTCGCATTCCCTTCATCCAGTCGGGCGTGGTTGACCTCGTGTTGCTGTCGTCCAGCGTGGCGGGTCTGGTGCTCGCACCGGTCGCCGGCCATCTGGTCGATCGTCATGATGGAGCAAAGAACTAAGGTCTTTCAATTTGAACCTAATTCCCGCAGCCCCGACCGTCAGACCGCTCTTTTCGCGGACGCCGTAACCACATCTGACAAGCGGAGCGTGTCGCCGCCTGTTCGCCCTCATCCGGCGAACAATTCCTTGTAACCGGTCGTCACCATCCAGTTCGCCCGATCGAGATGGCTTCGCACAGTTTTCCGGGCCCGCTCCGGCTCTTGCACCGGATCGATGCCGAGGATGACCTGCGCCATCTCCTCATAGCTTGCCTCGTCGGCACCTGCATCCAGGAGCCTCAGGTAGGTCGTGAAGTGCTGGCGGTCGTAGGTGGTCAGGCTGTCAGACCAGGGCACTTCTTCTTTAAGACCTGGTTTAACGTCTGGATATTTCATCATGAGATCGGGCTCCGGAAGTAAGTGATCGAAGAGCGATTGTTTCTTTTCGACAGCCTAACCAAGCGGATGGGAGACATCGTGCTAAGATCGCGATCATGATCCGCAAGCGCCCGCTCGACGCGATATGCGCATCGTCTGAGCGGTCCAACCAAGGTTAGGGATGAATTGCAAAAAGCTCAAGACCGTGCGGTTGCACATCGGGTTTCACGCGGATTGCTTGGCCATCAAGGTCGTTTGTGACCACAGGATTAACAGGCAAAGCTTGTGCTTGAATAACCGCGATGCTCAGCATCGGTTCAACCACCGCATTTGAGTTCGTAGCGCCTGCCGAGGGCAGCTGGCCGGAGCGCAGGTCAAATCGAAAGTCAAGAACCGAAGCCTAGCCACCGCATCCTTGATGTGAGGGCTTCGTGAGCTGCGGAAGGACGACGGGCTTCATGGATGCAAAACATCTTTGACGCTTCCGTTTTGGAAATCACGCGGAACGGATCGGGATTCAGACCCAAACTCCGACCCGGCCAACAGCGCGCAGGTCAACACTGCACGACGGGCGGGATGCTGCGCTATAGGCGTCGATGCCGACGAGCATCGCAACAGCCCTGCCCGGCTGTATTTGCTTTCAGCGACAACCGCCACTATGTAGCGACACTTCGCCGACTGTGTTTCAAGCCACCCGGAGAGATTCATGACAGAAGAAGCCGACAACAACATTGACGCCATCATCGAGCTCACCGCCGATGTCGTCTCAGCCTATGTCTCGAACAATCCGGTCCCGGTGGGCGATCTCCCTGCCCTGATCGGCCAGGTGCACGCTGCACTGAAAGGCACTGCCGGCAGTGTTTCGGCAGAAAAGCCCGAGGCTCTCAAGCCTGCTGTGCCGATCAGGAAGTCGGTGACACCGGACTACATCATCTGCCTTGAGGACGGGAAGAAATTCAAGTCGCTGAAGCGCCATCTGTCGACCCACTACGGGCTGACGCCGGACGACTATCGCGCCAAATGGGGTCTGCCGGCGGATTATCCCATGGTCGCGCCGAATTACGCCACCGCGCGCTCGGAATTGGCCAAGACGATGGGCCTCGGCCGCAAACCGAAGGATGCGGAAGCGCCGGCGCCTAAGAAGACCCGCAAGAAGGCCGCAGCCTGACGTCAATCTTTGGGCTTTGTTCTGATGGGCAGCAGCCACTGGCGTAATCTGCGCGGAATATCAAAAGGCGGGGCCAACCCCGCCTTCCCTTCAAACAGCCATATTTCATAAGGAATTCGCAACGCCCTTGCAGCAATCTGCGGCCCCGGCCTGCAAGTTTACCCATGTTCTTGCTCGCTCTTGTCGAGCGGTCGCCAGTACATCCGGGACCTGCCGCGTCCTTCCGGCTCTTGCCGGGACGCAGCAGAAAAATCAGCCGGCTTTGCTGATGCTGCCAGCAGAGGACTTGCCGGTGCGGCGGTCCTGCTCGATCTCATAATTGATCTTCTGGCCGTCAGCGAGGGTCGAGAGCCCCGCGCGTTCGACAGCGGAAATGTGGACAAAAACATCCTGACCACCATTGTCGGGTTGGATAAATCCAAATCCCTTGGTGCTGTTGAACCACTTCACGGTTCCGGTCGCCATATCCACGTATTCCTTCGTGACAATTTGCAGCGTGGCCTAGCCGTTAAGCCAGTCCGGTTCATCTCAAGGCTTGGCGACTTAGACGCAGCAAAGCGAAAATTGCAAGACCCGGTTCACTCGGCCGCGGGTAGCTCCCGCACGCCCATCATGACTGTCCAAGCTAGGAAGCTCAGTCCTGCGCTGGCCTCGCGATGTCATTTTTGATCTGCAATCGATGGCGAACATCGTGGAAATTTTCCCGTCGGGCAGGATACCGGACGCAATCTTGAAGCGGTCGAAGCAATAAAGCGGCGCGCCCACTGCTGGAGTCCAAGTAGGCCTAATCGGCCCGAAGCTGCGAAATCGGTCTATCGGGGCCATTACCAATCGGACTGGGCAAGACCGCGGCGCACCTGGCTCGATTCGACCTGCCCAGTCTCCATCGATTTAGGCGACGATCTCTTGGTCAGCCCGGCGTAGATAGTTCTGATCTCGGTGAGTAAGTCTGTTTGGTATACGTTGTCCCAGAAATACCGCCATTGTGACTGCGGGACTCCTGGCGACCTGGTTTTTGGAGGGGGTTGCTTGATTATAGAAGCTGGGAATGGCATCAAACGCTCGACTGACATATCGTGTACGATATGTTTCTCGAACAGATTGAGGGAATTCGATGTGAAAAACGACAGAGTTGTTGAGGATTGGGAGACATTAACTGACGGCGAGGCGATAGAAGCAGCGACCGAAAGGCACGGCAAGGACCCCACAACGTCAGTCGCCGATTGCGCCTTCGAAGTATCTGGCCGTGGCGAAGATCCCGAATACCGATTCTGGTTCGATCTGTTTCTGAGACTCTTAAAAAACGATCATGTCGGGTGGGCTTAGCTCGCAAGACAAACGACCTTCTCGCATCTGCCTGACTTGGGAATGCAGGTCCGCAAAGGCTCTCCATGATGCCCGTTAGCCCATGCTCATTGACCGAGCCGGGCACGGAGTGGACATGGGTCGCCGTTCCCCTGACCTGGGGTCAAAACAAGAAAGCCTGAACAGACGGAAACGCATAGGCGCGTCATCGTTTCCCTCCCCGCTTGCTAAGTCTGGACGGATCGCCTGCGCCCATGAACGCTACGGATGCAACCGCGAGATCGTGCTGTCATTGACATTGGAATGGTGGTCGATCTCCTCCCCGCTACCCGGCAGCAAGTCGCGGCTGGCGCAGGCGGTTGCCGATGCTCTCGCCAGCGGCGCGACCGTCGGTGAAGCCGGTCTCCGCTCTTGCGCGGATAAAGCCGAACAGGAGCTTGAAGCGGTAGCCGCGGGATTTTTCCCAGCCGGCCATTGGGAGTGGTTATGTCGCCAATTTGTGCGGTGTTGACCACCCTTTCGCAAAACTCGACCTGGTCATGCTCGACGCGCCCGTCCAGCGCCCTGGGGGCGCGCCAAAAGGCCGACGTGAGAGAATTGAACCGATACGGCGATCGCAATAGGCTGCCAAGCGATGGTTCCCCGGTTCGAAAGTGCCGAGGTGAAAAGGGAACATGGTGAGGCCTGGCGGACCGAGGCCATGGCTGCCCCCGCAACTGTAAGCGGCGAGCAAAGTCCGACACGCTGGCTCCAGGGTCGGGATGGCAGGATGGCGCGAAGATCCGCGAGCCAGGAGACCTGCTATCAGCGAGAAATGACCGGACGGGGTGTGCCGGGAGGAAGCTCGAAAGCGGCGTCGCGCGGCCTTGCGCGCCATCCCGCCGTGCCTCGAGGAGAGATGGCGAATGGGTGGCGTCGATCCCCGACCAGGATAGTTGTCTGCATCCGCTGCCGAGGTCGGCAGCCAACCGCCATGGCAGGTTGTATGCGGCCGCTGGTCGTCGCTTTCTCAGTGCCCGGCAAGGCGAGTTACCTCTTCGGCGACATCTATTTAGATCTGCCTTCCATCTGATTGCCTTCGTGCGCCTTTACAGCTCTCTCCCGGACGGCTGGTGCAACGAGGGCCGGCGTCCGCCCGGACTTACCGGCAAGGTGCTCTCGCGTCTTCCTGCATTCCCGCCGGAGCCGCGCGATGACCATCGCCGGGTTCGCGTGGCGGCTGGGTGGATCACAAGTGCATCGCGCCTCGAAAGGCGAGGATGCCGCTATTCTGGATCTCACGCTGTTCGAAGATTGAGATAATCAACTTCCGGCAAAAGCAATCAATGATTGGTAATGCCTCCGAGCGGTAAACCACAACTTGAAACCGCCATATTGCGTTCCTATATATTTTCTGCTGAACAGGCTCGGCTAGCTCTCATATGTGATCGAGCGCCCGGTCTTTTTCACCTGAAGTCGAACCATTTGCCACCCCAGGTGCAGCCGAGGTCCGCTTAAACCAAACGAATCCAGAATTACGCTGTGCGGATCAAGACAGGCCGCAAGGCTATTTCGGCTGAATGGTGGCAGCCTGTTGATTCATGCGGCGCGTGAATCGAACTTCGACCATGCGCCAAACCAAACGATTCCAATAAAGGAGCAAGCCGTGATGGCTTGAAAACAACATGAAAAGAAATCAACCAAGACAGGTGATATCTTCCAGTATCCGCACGAGGGCCTCGACAATGGGGCCCGCCCGCCTGAAGACAGGCAACGCTCACGGTTCGCAAAAAAGCTATGAGGGCTATTTGGAACTTGCACATGCCCAGGCTTTGCTCGGCAACCGCGTCGAGGCAGAGAATTACTACCAGCATGCAGAGCACTATTTCCGCTGCGGAGCTGTCACGGGAACCCCACAGCAGCCTGACGTGAGCGAAACGGCTGTCTTCGGCAACAACCGTCCCTTCGCTATGGTGTATTAAAAGCGCCATCGATCCACCCGTCAGCTGAAAGGTCGGTCCTGTCTGGCGCGCATCAAATTTCGAGCAGGGAGTTGGGGGCGGCCGGTCGGCTTCACCACATGCATAGCGACATTGTAAACCGGCGCTTTATCGTTGCCTGAAGGTCAACGACGGAATGAGACACGCCCCACCTTTTCCATGCTCCCAAAGAGGTCAGCCCACGAGCCGCTCTGGCTCGACCTTGAAATGCACTGCTTCCCGACGGTTGAGCTCACGCAGGACCGCAGAGAGGTTGGCCAGCCGCGGATTGCCGCGAGGTCCGAACATTCGCATCAAGTTCTTCGGGTCGATCGAGACGGCTTCGCCCAGACCCTCGAAGCCGACCGTCGCGTTTATGTAATCCCGGATAAGCGCCTTGCCGGTGTCGGCCTCGCCGGCGGCGAAGGCTTCAACCGCCTCACCGAGCAGCGCTGCCCGGAACGCTGGATCACGCTCGGCGCGCGCCTTCACGGTCTCCTTGAAACTGCGCGACAGTGCCATTGCTTTCACTCCTTCGCCTTCTTGCGGCGCTTGTAGTCCGCCCAACGGTCGTGAGCCTGGGCGATGTCCGCCTGCTGGCGGCTTTTGGTTCCGCCTGCGAGCAGGATGATCAGCTTCGTGCCATCGAACGCCAAGTAGATTCGGATGTCCGGCCCCCAGTCGATCCGCCATTCCGAAATGCCCTGCCCGACCGGCTTCAATCCCGACTGGCTGCCGGCGCCGAGACGAGCGATGGCAGTCGTGACCTTAGCGGCATGCGCCGCCGGGAGCTTATTCTTCGAACGGGCGCTTGCCTCGTTCATCCTCAGAGACTTCGACTTCGACGCTCATATAGTGTCACATACGATACCTGAAAGGCGAACGCAAGGTCAGGTTCCGCCCCTCTCATCGGCAAGGCGCGCGACGACAAGGAGTTGACGCGCGCCGAGCTTGCGCCCTTGCTTGGGCCTTTCGATGCAGGTTTATGCCCGCTATGAACGCGCATTCTCAAAAATGCACAACTAGGCCTAATCGGCCCGAAGCTGCGATTCTCGCCAAGTTGTGGAACGTTGAGAGAACGGATTGACCGCCCCGCTGTGGTCACCTGAGACTTCGCTCCTGGAACAGGGAGTGGATGTATGGGTGTGCATGTTTTGCCAGAGGAACTGGCCAAGGCGTGGAGCCTCTCGTTTGTCGACATCGAGTTTGTGAACGCCAAGCCGGTGGCAACGCGGCTCGGACTGGCGGCGCAGCTGAAATTCTTTGCCGCGTACGGATTTTTCGCTACCGCGGCGGCCGACATTCCTGGAGAGGCCGTAGACTATCTGGCAGAGCAACTCGGCGTCGGTCGGGGCCAGCTTTTCGGTTACGATTTTTCGGGGCGTTCGGGGCGTTCGGGGCGGCACCATTGCGCGGAGATTCTGCGCTATCTCGGTTTTCCTCTGGTGCCGAGATCACAGGATTTTCGGTCCATCGCGCAATGAGATGGATGGAGCGGCTGGTGCGCTCCGAGCGGCAGCGCTTCGTGGAATCCTTTCCTTGTGCGGTTGCGGATCGGCTTGTTCCGGAAACGGTCGCGCTGATGGAGGCGCGCCGGATGCGTCGAGCGGATCGAGCCGCCCTTGCGAATTGGATAGCGACGGAGCTTTGCCCCGGCGGCATGTCGGTCGGGGTGACGCTCGATAACGTCTTTCCGTCTCTGGTGGACCCGGATGGTCCGACAGGGTTCCATACGCCGATCAAGGGGGACGCGGGTGCAGCAACGCTGGACAACATTGCTTCCCGGCAAATCCTGGATCGATCAGATCGTTCGGCGGAAGCGCTGCTCGTTCTCGGAGGTCGCGTCGATGATCAAGGGCGTGCTGCGTCACTGCACCGACATGGAGATCCAGCGGCAATATGTCGACAGCCATGGCCAAAGCCCCGTCGGCTTTGCCTTCTGCGCTTGCTTGGATTTGAGCTCGCCCCGCGCCTGAAGGCGATGGCCCGACAGAAGCTGGCGCTGCCATATCCGGGCCTGCGGGCGGAATTGCCCGACCTGCTGCCGATTCTTTCTACCGGCATCAACTGGGAAGAGATCGAGCAGCAATATGACGAAATGGTCAGATATGCCGCCGCCATGCATCGCGGGATAGCCGACCCGGAAGCGATCCTGCGCCGCTTCGCCCGCGCCGAGGTGATGCATCCGACCTACAAGGCTCTCGCCGAACTCGGCCGGGCGATCAAGACGATCTTCCTGTGCCGGTATTTGCGCCATGAAGAATTCCGCCGCGAAATCCACGAAGGCCTGAACGTGGTCGAGAACTGGAACAGCGCCACCAGCTTCGTATTTTTCGGCAAGGGCGGCGAAATCGCCAGCAACCGCCTTGACGACCAGGAGATATCCATTTTGGCACTGCATCTGCTGCAGTCGTTGCTGGTCTATGTGAACACGCGCGTGATGCAGTCGGTGCTGACCGAGCCGAAATGGTCGGCGCGGCTGACGCCGGAAGACTACCGCGGCCTGACGCCGCTGATCTACGGACACGTCAATCCTTATGGCCGCTTCGACCTCGATCTGGATCGCCGGATCGATTTTGAGCAGAAACAAGCGGCGTGACCATCGAAGGGAATGTAGAAATGCCTGTATCGAAGAAGCCTCGAAAGAAGCCAGTGGCGAAATCCAAGAAGCCGGAAAATGACAATGCTCTGCCTCCGATGCCGGACCGGCGCGGCATGGAGGGGTTCATGGCAGGTCTTTTCGGCGGACGAGGGAGCGACCCGACCGACGCCGCGCAAGACGTCATGTATGAGGCTTGGGAAGCGACCATTCGCAGCAAGCGTATTTCGCTGGCCAGGAAAGCGCTCAAAATCTCGCCGTTGTGCGCCGACGCTTATGTGTTGCTCGCGGAGGAGGAGGCCAACTCCGTCGAGGAAGTGCTGGATTGCTACCAGAAGGGCGTCGAGGCCGGAGAAGAGGCGCTCGGACCGGAAGGGTTCGATGAATATGGCGGTCACTTCTGGGGTTTTCTCGAGACGCGCCCCTACATGCGGGCGCGGGCAGGTCTTGCCGCCGTACTCTGGCGGCTTGGTCGGCATCAGGAGGCCACCGACCATTATCAAGCGATGCTCGAGCTCAATCCGAATGACAATCAGGGCATCCGCTACGTGCTGGCCGGGCATTTGCTGGCACGCGACGACATCAAAGCCCTGAGGAAGCTGCTCAAACAGTACGAAGACGATTGCGCTGCTGCATGGCTCTACACGCGGGCCCTTCTTGCCTTTCGTGAAAACGATCCGGATGCCGGGAAGCTTGCCGAGGAGGCCTGGCTCGCGAACAGCCATGTGCCGGGCGTCCTGTCCGGCAAGCAGCCTCTCGTCGCCTCCACGGATGGATACATCACCATAGGCGGTGAAGACGAGGCAGCTGACTACGTCGAGGAAAACGGGAAGGCCTGGCAGGCCACTCCCGGCGCAATCGTGTGGCTGGCGGAAGTTACCAGAAAGCTGAAACCACGAAGACGGCGTAACTGACCGCCCGGAACCGATGGGCGTGTTTTAATTTGGGTATACCCGGCCAGCACAACGGCAATGAACTCGCCGCAGCCGCTAAGCCATGTTTATTTTGGGCCCAGAATGGGATATTGAACGAAGCTACGCGTCGGCACACCCAAAATGAACAGTTTGCATGACCCGCATCGGATACGCGCGCACCTCCACCACCGACCAGAACCTTGCCGCGCAAATCGCCGCGCTCAAGACCGCCGGCTGTGACGTCATTCGCCAGGAACAGAAGAGCGGCGCCTCGCTGGCAGGCCGCCCGCAGCTCAACACGATTCTCGACTTCATCCATGCCGGCGAGACGCTCGTCGTCACCCGCATCGACCGGCTGGCCAGATCACTGCGCGATCTTCAGGTGATCGTGGACAGGCTCAAAGCCAAAGGTGCGCACTTGTTCGCGACCGAGCAGCCCGTCGACACCTCGACCGCCGCCGGCAAGGCCTTCTTTGACATGCTCGGCGTCTTTGCCGAGTTCGAGACCAATCTGCGGCGCGAGCGCCAGGCCGAGGGGATTACCATCGCCAAAAAGCGTGGCGTCTACAAAGGCCGGCTACCGAAAATCGACCGCGCTGAAATCATACGCCGACTGGAAGAGGGCCACGGCCCGACACGGGTCGCACGCGATCTTGGCATCTCGCGTGGAACTGTCTACCAGGCGCGGAAAGGCGAACCAGAATGAGCAAAGGCAAGCACATAACCCGCCTGATCCCCGCAGCCTGCGAAGAAGTCCAATCCCGCATGCTCGAGGCTTGTCAAAAAATCGCCGCGGACCATGGGCTGGTCATCGAGAGCGCCGGATGGCGTGGCTTGGACTCTGGGTTTGCCTTCGAGCCCGTGTTCCGTGTCAGCGTTCCCGCTTCCGACGGCACGGCATTCAATCTCGAGAAGGACATGTTCGAGTTTCTGGCCGCACGCTACGGATTGGCTCCCTCGGACCTCGGACGCGAGTTTAGTACCGGAAGCGAACGGTTCCGGATCACCGGCATCGATCCCAAGCGGCCGCGATATCCTATCTCCGCCGAACGCATTCCCGACCGCCGGGGCTTCAAATTTACCGCCGAAAACGTCGCCATGTTGCTGCAAGCCCAGAGCAAGTCATGATGTTCTACACTTGTTCCGCAACTTGGCCAAAATCGCAGCTTCGGGCCGATTAGGCCTAGACGGTGCCGGCGGTTTGGTCGCACCGCTGGAAACCGTGCCGTTCGAGCCGCAAAGCCTCGATCTGGCGGTGTCGCTTCTGTCATTGCAGGCGATGAACGACATCCCCGGCATGCTGATCCAGATCCGTCGCGCGCTGCGGCCGGACGCGCTCTTTCTCGGTGCCTTTGCCGGTGCCGGCACGCTTGGTGAATTGCGCGAAAGCCTGCTTGCGGCCGAGACCGAGCTTTACGGCGGCGCCAGCCCCCGTGTCATTCCCTTCATCGACGTGCGCGATGCCGGTGCGCTGCTGCAGCGCGCCGGTCTTGCCCTGCCGGTCGCCGATGTCGAGACGTGACGGTGCGCTATGCCGATATGTTTGCCTTGATGGCCGATCTGCGCGCCATGGGCGAAACCAGCGCACTCACCGACCGCAGCCGGCGGCCGGGCACACGCCAGCTGTTTGCCCGCGCAGCGGAAATATACGCCGAGCGGTTTTCCGACGCCGACGGCCGCGTAAGGGCAAGTTTTTCGATTGTCTGGATGTCCGGCTGGGCACCCGATGCATCGCAGCAGAAGCCGCTGAAGCCGGGTTCGGCCAAGGTCTCGTTGAAGACAATATTGGAAAATCCTGGGGAAAGCTGAGCCGGCGCCTGTTCCCGCCGGGCGATCACGGCAGGATCGTTCATGAAATCCGTTCGTCGACCAGGCTTGCGGCCACGCTTCTGGTAGCCATTGCCATCGGGAATGCCGAACAAGTGGTTCGCCTGGCCTGTGCGCCGCGGTCCGTGTTGGCTGCGTGTCAGCTCACGGCCGGCCTGCATCTCGGCCACCATTGCGCGCGCGCAAGAAGCGGCTGCGTGACAGGGTGGACTAGCCGCCCTTGGTTTTGCCGTAGCCGGTCGGACTGGTGTCAGGCGTATAGGTCAGGCCAACATCGTTGCCGTCACATTTCTTGCACCGAAGCTTGGGGCGAATATCCCATTCCATCGCCGGCGCGTCAGGGCCGAAGCGGTCGCGAAGCTTTTTGAGGTCGAGCACCTGCTTATGATGGCACTTCGGGTTGTGACAGAACGCCGTCACCCTCATCCTGTCATTGATCAGCGATTGGTAGGTCCAGCCCTTTGCCACTAGCAGCCCAAAGGCTTCCTTGAAAGCGCACTAGGTTCCGCTTCATCAACCACGCCGGCCATATAGTTGGCGATAATCCGGGAGACCAGTCTGTCCTGTGCATCAGCTGATTGGTGAGCAAGTTTGAGCTGCTCGAAAAGCCGGCCCAGCAAGGCCAGTTCGGCAGGTTCAAAAATGCCGGCATCCACGGCTTTTCGTCTGATACGCATGGCTAATCCACTTCCCAAAAATCCTGCAGCGAGGCATGCCGCAGCTTGTGCTCGCCGCGAAGATAGCGAACGCGGGCAGTGAGGCCGGGCTTCAACCATTCCACGTCCGAACGCGTGACAGCACTGGGCAGCCCGTGCGGCGCCGCACGGCCCGTCTGCACTCGTTGCAGCAATCGCTCCCGCATTTGGTTGGTGAGCGAGATTGTGGCCGGCCCAGCGTATTTGCCGTTCCGTGCCATGAGCCCGACCGTTTGCTTGCCAGGCTCTCGCCTCAGCCCGAGTAGTTCAAAGTCACCAACTTCCCAGCACTTTGTCTTTACCCAGGAATCAGACGGTCCGCTGCGGTAAGGGCTCTCCCGTCTCTTAGAGACCATGCCCTCCAGCCCCATCCTTTCGACGCCGGCGAAGAACGCTGCCCCGCCTCCCTCGACATGCTCGCTATACTGGATGATGCCATCGGCCGGCTTGACCAAATCCCAGAGCTTGGTCTTGCGCTCTGTCGCCGGCAGTTGACGGATATCCTGGCCATCGAGGTGCAGGATGTCGAACGCAACGAAGGCGAGCAGTTCGGCATTCCATGTCATGCGGGAATGCATTTGATGGAAATTCGGCGTGCCGTCCGGCTCCGGCGCTATCATCTCGCCGTCGATGATGAAGGACTTGGCCGGAAGCTTCTCGGCAGCGTCGATCACTGGCCAGAACCGTTTGGACCAATCGTGCCCGTTTTTGGTGAAGGCACGCGCCCCGGCCCAGTCGAGGATTATCTGGACCCGAAAACCGTCATATTTGATTTCGTGCAGCCAGTCGTCGCTCAAAGGCGGTTCCAGAACAAGCATGGGCTCCAGCGGCCTGATGAACTTCAAACGGGCTTCACCCGCCGCATTACGCATCGGAACCCCACACGAAACTGGAATTTGATTCAATATCGAATGGTCGTTTCGGTTCCGTTAGTAGTAACTAAAATTCCTTCAGATCATCTAGTTCGACATGTAGGATCGCCCCCCAATGCGGATCGCCATCACACTCGAGCCGGATGCTTCCGATGATCCGGCTCGCGATGCCGACCTGCGAAGCTTTGGCGTCCCGCAAAAACACCAACCTGCCAAGCGGCATTTGCGGCGACCTCCTCGCACGTCGGCGATGTGGGCGAATGGCGAGGCACACGGGGTAAGTTTGCTTCTTGAGCATCTGTGGTATCGCGCTCAGCAAGCAGCTCGCCAACGAAGTTTGTCGCTGCGAACAAGCCTAATTAGCGATCGCCACGGGAAACTGGCCCGGGGGCAATTATATTCAGATTCGCCGATACATCAAAACCCGACCTGTCGGGATCAGCTGCAGCAAATAGTCGAAGTCAATGATGTTGCCCGTTAGAATGGAGAATCCCAATTTCTGTGCCTGCAGGAACAGCACGCAGTCCTGGAGCGCCCGCAGCCTGGAATCATCCTTGTAGCCTTGAAGGCGACAAAGCATTCCTGAGAGGAGCGCGGCTCGGCCCAGAACATCGGGATCCGGTGCAAAGACCCGATGGGGCGGCATGTCCCTGATCGTGGTCGCGATCTGCTTGATAGCTTTGGCCGTGCCCGGGTGTTTCGGGTCGAGGACCCCCACGGTGTGCATCAGTTCCTGGATGGCTACTGTGGAATGATTGACTTGCCTAAGGTCGAGGATGTCGGCTGCTGCTTCAGGCGCTCGGCCCTGCAAACCGTCGATGTAGACGCAGGTATCTAGCAACAGCTCCTGCCCCGCCTCGACAAGGTTGCCAATGATCGGCAGCTCCTTGTCGGGACGGCGGCTTAGGGTTTTCTGAGGATCAAATCGCGACCATCGGACGGCCGCATTGAAGTCGAAATCGGCCAATTCAAAACCCGAGCTTCAGCGTCGGATCCACCGTTCCCCGTGTTTTCCTGAAGGTCTCGGCAAAATTGTCTTCCAAGGCCACATTTGCCAACGCAAATTCGACGAGCTCGGTATCAGACATCAACCCGGTTCGAGCTTTGGCCCTCTTGATCAGATCAGCACTCACCCGCCCCGCAATCCTGCCATCCTTCTCAGCGCGCAGGCCGGATTCTTCCGCCCTCTGCAGGACGGCTTCAATCTTAGCTAGGCGACGCATCTGCGTTTTCGCAGCCATCTTGGGAAGCGCTCTCGGCCGCTTGTTGCCAACGCTCCCGAGGCCGTGACGCACACGTACAGCCGTCTTCGCCATCTGAGTTCCTTATACGCGTCCGTTTAACAAATTTCGATTTCAGACAACATAATTGGTAAGGCGCATTTTTTCAATGACCCAAAATCAAAAGGCGGCTCTCCACCGTCCCGAAAGGTGCTTCGCTGAAGCGCCTTAAGGGAGGAGTCCCCAACGAGCAGAATGGCTGGGTTCTGGCCAGAGCAGCAGGTCATGGGCTCAGGGTCAACTCCGCGGCCGGCCACCGCCCTCCCCTTACCGGCTCCGGTCGCGATCCTTTTCCGGCGGCGGGCGCAGTTTAATGGTTTTCGCGACTTCGCGATCGCGCTGCTGCTCTTCTTGCCGACCGTGGCCGCGTTCCTCGCGGTCGTTCTCGCGAACATCGCGGCTGGTGTTGGCACCGGCGATGCGCGCTGCGTCGAATGTTCGATTGTTCGACGTTTTGTTGAGGATCCCCTGCTCCGCAACGTGGTCGCGGCCGGCGGCGGACTTTGTCTCGAGAGCCGTCGATTTCCGATTGTCCTGGCCGCGATCCTTCTCCTTCGCTGCGCGCGCATCCAGCTGCAGGCCGACAACTTTGCCAATCACCTTGGTGGCCTGCTCAAAAATGATCCGATCGGCAGGATTCGCGATTTTTGCGGCAACGCTGATCGCCGTTTGCGCCAAAGCCTCCTTGGCGGCCTTTGCCTGTCCAGTGCTGATGGGTGTGGATCGCAACATGTGGTCTTGACCTTTCTCTTGAGTGGGGTCCCTGCCCTCGCGAATTGCAGCTTCTAGCCGATTATACTCCCGTCGAAGTGCGACGGACAGGTCTTGGCTAAGCTCCCGGGCTGTACTCGGCGCTGTTTTGTCCTTCGCCAGCCCCTCGAGCATATCAATAACACGGGTGATAGATCTTTTAGTCTGGTCGAATTTTTCTCTCGCCATTTCCAACTTTGGGGCTGTCGGCTTATCGCGGACCTTTGACATGACCTTGTCGATGACATTGGTCGGCGCAGTGGCTCCCATGCGCCGGAACATTTCCCATTCCCATCTTTTGACGGGAGGAGGACCTGCCCTCTCGACGCGCTTTTGTCTGTCGATCGCAATTCCGCGAGCGCGCGCCTTGACTGCAAAACGGAGCCGCCATTCCGTAAAGTCACGAATGTTTGGGTTGAGCATCTTCCCGCCTGCATGTCGCAATGAGACGATGACATGGAGGTGCGGGTGCTTTTGCATGTCGTGCCGGTTGTGAACGGCATAGGCGTATCGGTGCCCTGCGAATTGCTCTTTCAAGAAATCCCGGCCCGCCAGGATGAATTGATCCCGATCGACATTGGCGGGGCCGGACAGCAACAAGTGCATGAAATCACGAGGCTGGCGCGTTTGCATGAGTGCGGCAACAGTTTTCCCCTCGGTCGTGATTTCCTTGTGATCCTTGGTCGTGATTTGGCGACGCTCGTTTGATCGCTCGTAGGTCCCACTTTTTCCCTCGCGCCGCTGGATATGGGTTTTGGTCGACAGGGTGACTTCTGCGCCGTCGCGCTGCATGGCATGCAAGGTTGCCGTCAGTCCTTTGGGACCTGATGCAAAGTCGACGGGATAACGGGAAATCGGCCTGATGCCCTCTTTGCGCAAGGCACTGTCTAGACGGGCATCGATGGCGTGAATGTCGTTGAGCTCAGCCGGGATCCGATTGCTGCTGCTTCGATCGGCACGGCTTTTCTTTTCATGAGCGATGACAAGGCCCAGGTGGAGCCGGGTCTGTCCGTTGACGCCAGCGCTCACACTGAATGCGTATGTTCGATCGGTGTCGCCGGCGTGACGGAACCCCTCCCCTGCCAATGAGTCCAGGGCTCGAGCGACACTTTCGCGATCCGTGTTGTCAAGCTCATAGCTGAAGCGGACGATATCCTTGCTGCCTTTTCGGTTTCCGAATTCTCGCTCCCACTCCCTGACAGCTCGGTTCAGATCCGAAACTTCACGGCCGTCCTGGTCGTGGGCACGTTCTTCTTTGCTTTGATAGGCAAGAACATTCCTGGCCGACCCGGAGCCAGCACCGTAGGACAAAACCTTGACGACCACGGCATTGTTGCCAGTTGCTCGGCTGAGGGCGGTAGTAGCGCCGCTGTGCGCGTTCGGTGCCTTGGGAGCGCGGCGCGCTCCGCCCCCTCCCCCGCCACCACGGCGGCGGAGCTCGTCGTCTATCAGCTCGAAATATGTCGGTAGCCGTCGCTCTTCCGGTCTAGACCCCCGGCGACTCTTGGACAGGTCGTTCATCGTGCCGTCGAATTAGTTCCTCGATATAAGTCGATGGTCTCACAAAAGCGGTGTCACGAATAGAGTCGAGCGCGCTCATCACTTCATTGAGTTTCGCCATTATGGCTTTCGCCGCTTCATCCTGCCTATCTTCGTTCTCAGCTAAGAAGTCTTCATTGTGAAATGCCAACTCACGCAGAAACTGATGCATGTTCGCCAATTGCTTGTCGTGTTCGTCAAGCATGGCTGGTACATTCATGATCTCTCTGATCACGATCAACTTTGCGACCAGGTTGACAAATTCAGTCGGCTCGCCAATGCGTCGACATTTGCCAACACATGCTCTGGCAGCCGAAACATAACGGCTGGCTGCCGCATGAAGTCAGAACCCCCTCTCCGACAAGGCTTCATCGATCAAGCGGTGAAGTGCCTTATTGGGATCCTTCCCCGCATCGACAGCGTATTTGAAAACGCGGAGCATCATTTCATCATCAAAGAACAATGAAACGCGGCGCGTTACGGCTTTGGCCTTGGGCGTCGGCGACTGCCTCTTTCGTAGCGGCGGCGTGCTTTCGGCTTTTGGTTTGGGCGTCGTTTTCGAAGACCCATCTGGCGAACTCATAGCCTGATCGGTGGGCTCAGCTTTTCCGGGCGCGGGCCCCGGCGTAGCCCGCCTCGCCTTTTCGATCGTAACATCGGTCGGCATGAAAGCGACAGCGGCGTCATCGTCGGCAACGGGTTCTGCCGCCTGAAACCTCGATGAAGCCATGCTGACGATGTTGCCTACAACGGGTTCGCGTTCCTTGGGGGCTTTGGACATCAGGCGTTACTCGCTTTCTTCTGGTCCGGTTCCTCGGAAGCAAGAAGGTTGATGAATTCGTTGTTGACCATTTTGATCGAGTCGATCGCGTCCAGCACGCTTTCCGCGGCGCGGATACGTGCCGAAGGTGTGAGTTTAGGATTGTTCTGGATAGCCTCCAGCTTGGTATAGAGCGAACCGTACCCAGCCACAACATCGCTATAATGGTTGCTCTTCTTGACCATTGACTTGACGATCGGAATCTTGCCGTAGTTCAGGATTTTGATCACCTCCCCTAATGACCGGTTCGATTTCAGGGCGATCATGTCGACGTTGTTCCACATTGCCGCATACGGGATGCGGCGACCGCCTCGTTTATTTGATATCTCTTCAAGGATATTTGCCACATTGATCGCCTGGGTCGCTGAGGTGGGCTCCAGAATGATCGGGATGATGACGGCGTCGCATTCTTCATAGACGTCAACGGCGCGGCCGTGCACGTAGCCACCAACGTCAAACACGCGAATGTCGGCGGCCGGGGCCGATTTCATTTTCGCATGGAAGTCACCCTCGGACGAAATCTGCACATGTGAGATCCGTCCATCATCAGGAAGCATATTCCGCTTTTTTGACACTTCGTACCAACGGGTCGCCGTCTGCTGGTCGTCGCAATCAACCAGTTGAGTGCGGTGTCCCTGCTGGGCAAATTCAGCGGCCAGGTTGATGCACAACGTTGTCTTGCCGGCTCCGCCCTTGAAAGTCGATATGGCGAGTGAAAGAGGTTGCATCGCTGATCCTTGTATTCACGGCTCTGGTTTGACCCCCGCTCATGAATAATGAGCCTAGCTTCCCCCTACAACGATTAACAAGTGACAAAGTGGGCAGTCGTGACAACTGCCAGATGTCGCGTCGTAGCGACGTAGCGACGTCCATAATGCGCGAGTGCCAGTTGTCCAATCGCCGCGTTGTTTCGTTGTAGCGACTGCCACTCTGCCTGACGTAGCGATGCAACGTTGTCCAGTATGCCATTCTGCCATTCTGCCAGATTGCCATACTGGCATTATGACAATCTGGCAGAATGGCAGTTGTAGCGACGTAGCGAGTGCATAATGGACGACGCTACATGTCCAGGTTTCTGCGGTTGCCGGGCCAATTCTTGAAATACGCATAGAGCGCCGGAAAGAGCGGGCGCGCTCCGGGCACGTGGCAACTGGGCACCCTTCCCGTGAGGTACGCCTCCCCCTGAGAGAGGGGGCGGCTATTCCAATCTCCAGCTAGCTCAAAACGGCGGAGCGCACTCGCCCCTCGGGCGAAACGGCTGGCGGTATACCGCTAGCCTATCCTGCCATTAATAACCACGCGAACCGACCCGTCGTGCCCAAGCCCCCGATGCTGTTGCGAGTCTTCAGACATAGCAATAGCGATCACGGCGCAGCCTGTGATCGGGGGCGCAGGATTAGCACGGCGGGTGGTTCGCGTGGTTATTAATGCCGAGGCGAGCTGTCCTCGTGAGTGCGCTGAGGCGCCCTGAACCGAAGGGAAAGGACGCCGATACGCATGAAGGATGAGACGGCGAGCACACCGCAGGAGAGCAAGAGCCGTCGGAACGCAGCCCGAAGAATGAGGGCGAAGTGGGGAGTCCGGCTCGCTCTCCGTATTGTTTTGGAAAGTCGCGGCAGCGTCAATTTAACGGCCCGAAAGGCCGGGCGGGTGTTTCCCGCACCTACAGGAGAGGGGAGTTTGAGGGGAGAGGCGGCTAGTCTCTCCCCTCAAACCGTCCCGAGCCTCAATGGCAACAGGGCGATAGAAGGACAAAGTAAGGGGAATGGGGGCGTCATCGCCCCTCACCCTCTGCAGAGAGCAGCGCCTCCAGTGCCAGCTCCATTTCTGCGGTTTGCTTCTGAGCCTCGACGCGCTCATTCTTTGGAAGACCGTTGCGGAGTTCGATGTTGATGAGCCAGATCGCTTCGCGCAGCTCGTCTTCGGCGTAGAAGTGGCCGCGGAATTCAACGCGGATGATGTCGTCGGCGGAATTGATCTGGATGGACATGGTCGAACCTCATTGTTGATCCGTTCTCCTCGTCGAGAACGGGAACCGCCCGGCATACGGATAGCGAGGGTCAAGGATCGCGAAGCGACCGGGGGAGCCGGCGAGCGGGGGAGCCGATTTTCTGACGGCGCAAGGCGACGGCTGAAAATTGGGGGGACCGCTCGTCCTTGACGCTCGCGTTGGCCGGATGCCAAAATTGGAGTGTCGAGACGGAAAGCCTGTCGGCGCCGACCAGGCGCCGACGCCGCATCCGGCCGGCAGGTCGGCCAGACCGCAGTCAAACAACACATCGACATAAGCAAAAGGGCCCCTGCTCGTTGTGAGCAGAAGCCCTGGGGTCGAGATCGCAAATATCAATCCTCCGGCGTCAATCCGAGACGTGACAAGACCGCAGCGGGATCGGCGAAGCACTGCTGGCGCCAGTCTGGTCGCGATGCGCAGGCATGAGCGTATTCCGAGACGGTTGCTGACGAGGTCTCGGGCAGCAGTGTATAGCCGACATGCATGAACTCGCGGACGAGTTGCGGAACGCAGCCTCGGTGACCAGCGCCGCAGCGGTCTGAAGTGGAGACGGCGATCGGCGCTTGGCCGGCCAACGCACAGGACGGCACAACGAGAAGCGAGAGGATGATGAGAGCACGTTTCATGATCAGGCTCCTTTCGTTTCGAAGGTTTCGATGTAGCCACGGCAACGAGCCTCTTCGGCATATTCCGAGAGGGTTCGCCAGGCGATGAATGTGGAATCGCGGTCGGCATGAACGCCGCATGGGCCTACGATGGCTCGAAGCTCATCCAGCGATATATAGCCTAGTTCCGGGAACCCCAAGCCAAGATCGCAGAGACCGAATAGAGATTTGGTGTGTTCATCGTACTCCGTGACCAGCCAGATGGCGCGACCGGTCGGCAGCCAAAGCTTCAGGACTGGACGGAAGTCGATCGGCGCGAGGCGTTCGCGCTCACGCGCCAGGTTCTTGCGATAGTTCTCCTTCAGCCGTTCAAGCGTTTCGGCCGGAATCAGTTCGTAGAACATCTTGTAAGTCATGATGATCTCCTTTCGTCTCAATGACGAAAGGAGGCCACTTTGAGCCGACGAGCGGGTCAAGGACCGCTGCGGCCGGCGGAGCCGGGGAGCGGGGGAACCGATTTTCTGGCGCCCTAGCGAAGCGGCCCGAGCGCAGCCGAGGGTCGGCGCCAGAAAATCGGAGGGACCGCTCATCCTTGAGGCGAGAGGAGTGAGAAGTAAAATGGCAAGTCATGGAGAGGGGGAAGCACGCCCGCGCCGAGCGGGCGTGGCCGCACCCGGCCGGCAGGCCGGCCATATGAAGATGATGCGGAAAGTCTCGCCCTGCGTGAGCCAGGCGAGGCGTCGTCGGTCAGTGCGGCCGGTTGTCGTTGTCGGCCTTGCGATCGAAGTCGACTCGGTAGCTGACTTCGAGTTTGGCGAGGAGCGGAAGCGAGAAGGCGACGGAGATTCTCAGTTGGCCCTTATGAGACAGCTTGGCGATTTGCCGATTAATGTAGTGGCGAAGGCGGCGACCGGTTTTCTGGCAGAAGCTTACGAGCATTTTCATCAGGTAGATCCTCCAAAGTGGTTGTGCGCAATTGCGTCGCTCGAAGACCGCTGAAACGGCCAAGCAGCACCGCGTAACGGTCGGAACAGAGCGCGAGGGAGGAGAACCCGTAGGGTTGCGCTTGGCCGTTTCAGCGGTACCCTGCGCAGCGTTAGGATTGCGAACTGCCATTTTGGAGATGCCGGGGGAAAACGCGGGCTTCGAAGCCCAGGTGGCCGGCAGCTATTCAATTGGTAAATTGCCATCGGCCGCCAGGTCGATCTCCGTCGCACTGTTACCGCAGTGGGCGGGAACGAAGCCATTGTCGTTTGACGGCGACAACGACAACAAGCCGCAATGACCGGTAGCGCCGTGAATACGGGGCTTTGCTATGAATCAGCGGGAGCGGTCGCGGTCAGACGATTTCGGAGGCGCGAGCTTGACCGTTTTGGCAGGTATTTTGTCCTGAGCGCGCTGCGATTTGTCATCGCTTCGATTTTTGTCGTCGCCACGATGTGACTTGCTTCTGGCAGTGATGGCGTGCTCGATGGAGACGTTGACCCGATCATTGGATTGCGGCGTCTTGGCGAAGTTGTTCACGTCGACAGCGTGAACGCCGCGAGCATTTGCGACAAGCGCGGTGTTGTAGCTGACGGTCAGGACCTGCCCCTTAAGTTCGTCACCCTGCTTGGGGAACTGGATCTCGGGCTTGCCCATCATCCTGAGCGCCTGCGCGGTGATGCTGGTGACGCGTCCGAGCTCGGGGTGGTTGCGCTCATTGTTGATCTGGTAAGCCTGCAAAACGCGTTTCGCAAAGTCCTTGCCATCGCCAACGGTGGCTTTGGCCAGGAAATCACGCGTTTCGCTCGCAGCCGGCCACATTGTTTCGCGGTCGAGTTCGAAACCGCGCTCTTTGGCGAACTGGTGCATGAAGACGCCGATTGTGCGGGTATTGCCTTCTCGAAAGGGGTGAGCCTGCCAGACGTTGCTGATCAGCTTGGTAAACTGAGCCGCGGATCGAGCCTTGTTGTTGTCGTCCCAACGGAACCTGCCGAGTTCCATTGTGTCGCGATCGAGCAGCTGCTTCATGTCCTTGTGATCACCATAGGAGACCGAATGGCCGCCGAGGATCGCTTCTGGCTTGGACATGTTGTAGATGCGCTGTTGGCCGGCCCAGGGATAAACATCGGCAAAGATTCTGCGATGAAGTTCCATAAGGTGTTCGGTATCGAAATTGCCCTTCACCGGGTTCTTAGCTAGATCGCGGAGAGCTCTCTTCGTGGTGAGCTGCTCACGCAGATCAAGCGTATCCTGATCGCGCGCGCCGAATTTGTTGATCAGTACCGATGTTCCGGGATAGCAATAGGGGTCTTGATCAGACATGGTCACCGAATAATCGAACTGATTTGAATCGCTTCACGCCCGCGGTCAACATTGCCGACGGCGGCGTGCTCGAAATTCTGCTCGGGAAAAGAAAAACCCGCCGATCAGGCCGCTTTTGAGCGTTTGTAGGCGAGGTAGCGATCGCCGACGGCGAAGGCCTCGTCCATGGTCAGGACGCCGTGCTCCTCGAGTGCGGAGAGGAACTCCTCGAACGGGCCGAGTTCGTTGCCAGAGCCGCGCATGATGGCGAGGCTGCCGCGATCATCGTCATCGAGCATAGCCCGACGATGACGCGAAAACACGTCGAGGTCACCGGTCTGGAAGAAGGCATTGATCACCGTGTCGGCTTGTTCGCGCGTGGTGATGATGTCAGGAACATTGTCGAGCATGGCGCCTCTCTTTCGGCGCTCAATATAGACATTTCTGCCATGATTTTCAACGTTTTGCAGCCTGTTGACGGACATTGCGAGCACTCCCTTCGGTAGTTTGTGGGTACCGACGCGGAAAGCCCCGCCCTTGCGGGCGGGGGATTTTCCGAAACGGGCCGATTAGTTCGCCGGCGGGTTCCAGATCATGACGAATTCGCCTTCCTTACCACCGGGGGCCGGTGCGATGTTGGCGTAGAGGGTGCCAAACTCGGGGGCGCGGAGCGAGACGGAGATATATTCGGCTCCGGTGCGCTGCGATGTTCGGACCCAGGCGGCGCCAAGTTCGAAGCCGTTGCGGGTTGCGACCACGCGGTAGTCGGGTTCCTGGCTTTCGTCGCTGCGCTTGGCGTTTTCGACGATCGAGATCGGGCAGCGGATCGCAAGGGTGGCGAGGGTGCCGGTGAAGCCCTTTTCGTTGGCGATCAGGCGAGCGATGGTGGCGGACATTGCGGTTCTCCTTTTAGCTGATCGGGATCATTCCCGTGAACGCCCCATGACAAAGCGCCAGACGGCGGACTGGTCACGACGGGATTTATCCCGGAGCTTGACCCATGCCTGTGCCAGCGGGGGAAGGGGGATCACCCACCCGAAGGGCGGCGCGCCTGCGCGCCGTGATCGCGCAGCGATTATGGGGAACCCCCCGCTGGCTTGCCCTTTAGGGTCAGGCGTGGGTTGACCCGGCCGACGGCGGCGGTTCGAATAAGGGGCGTCACTGGGGATGAATTCGGATTAGATACGGAGAACGTTGTCTCCGTTCCTCGTGTTGCGTCTCAACGGAAGGGCCGTAGGGCCGGCTTTCGCCGATCCCAGCTATAGCGGCCGTTGTGTGGCCGACGCACCATGCAGCAGCGCGGGCTCAGGCGACGGTTCGAAGAGTTTCTCATTCCGTGCGCGATCGATCTGCTCGACTGTTCCTGCCTTCCGCCTGCGCCGGCTCGCAAGATCCTCTCATTCCGTGCTTCCCGTGAGTCAGCCTCGCCAGCATCGATGCGACGGCCCATGGCGTAAAGCATGGCGATATCTCTCGATCTGGAAGCACATGCGAGTGCTGTCCGCTTGAACCCTATGGGCGCAAGGGTGGGGCTTACGCAACCGGGACCTCAAACGCTGAATTGTATCAACCTTTGGCGAGGGCTCGATCTGGCCTAGGCGGTATTCAATGCGGGATTGTTCGCGCAACGAGTTGCCGTGGTGCCTCATAACCATTCAGCCCGTAAAAAAGGCCTACGGCTATTTCGCCGGCGGTCGTATCGGCTCGCGGGACGGCGCGCTCGATGAGATCGCGCTCAACCCCTCGCATTTTGGTGTCGCACCACAGAGCAGAGCCTATCGACGCTCGCGCATGAGATCGTGCATCTGTGGCAGCACCATTTCGGCATGCCATCGCGCGGCGGCTACCATAGCCGCGAATGGGCGGAGAAAATGCATTCCGCGGAGTTCGTCCTGTCATCGACGGGTGAGCCAGGCGGCAAAGGAGCCCGGACAGCGCGTCACCCATGCGGACTGAATGCGTCGGCGAAGCCCAACGTCCAGCTGTGGGCGCTGAGTGCGTTCTTGAACTTGAACCGCCACCTCCCGATGAAGATGCAATGACACAGCGGAGCCTGCAGGCGATATGGCGATCGGCCAGGAGATCGACGGCTTGGCTCTGGCTTAGCCGGGGCATTGATAGCCCCGGCGATTGTAGGAGGGCGTCGATCACGAGGCCTTCCTGTTGCCGATGCGCCTGACCGGGATACCGAGAGCGCGAGCCTTGTCGACCAGGTTCTCGGTGATGCCAGTACCCGGGCAGGCGATGACGCCTATCGGCATCGTGTCGAGCAGGGCATCGTTGCGCTTGAAGGGGGCAGCCTTGCGATGCGCTTTCCAGTCGGGCTTGAATGCCACCTGGGTGACGCTGCGGGCGTCGGCCCATTTGGCGGCGATGAGTTCAGCGCCGGACGGTGTGCCGCCGTGCAGCAGGATCATGTCCGGGTACTTATCCCGCGTTTGGTCGAGCACCTGCCAGATGGCGTCATAGTCCTGATAGTCGCCGCCAGCGAAGGCAATGCGCGTTCCGGCCGGGCAATGGGTTTCGATCTCGGAACGGCGCTTGGCGGAGATGAAGTTGCGGCTATCGATGACGGCGGCGGTGAGCGCCCGGTGTGAGACCTTGGAACCGGTGCGCGGGAGCCATGCGGAGCCGGTTTCAACGCGGAAGTGTTCGGCCGCGACATCGCGCATCGCCTCGAAGGCATTCCGGCATTCGGTGAGCGAGAAGCCTTCCGCGATCAGTCTTTCCAATTCGACACTCTTCACCTCGGAGCCGTCCTGTTCGGCAAGCGCGGTGCGCTGACGGCCTTCGTTGTCATCAAGGCGTTTCTGCGTGTGGGCAAGGCGGCGATGAAAGAGGTTGACGATGGACCAGAGCACTTCTTCCGCTTCGTCCTCGAGGCGGGTTTCGGAGAAGATCGACTGGATCGCGTCGACCAATGTCGCGACGCCCCCTTCTACGGCGTCTGCATCCGGGAGGGGACGGAAGTCGGGTTCCTCGGCGTGGGGGCGGACGCCGTAGAGCGCGAGTTCGTCGAGGAGTGCGGCGGTTGGGCTGGATGTGGGAGGAAGGTGCTGCGACATGGTTCGGTCCTTTTGCTGTGGCCGGCTCGGCCTGGGATGAGGCGATATCAACCCTCAGGAGACCGCCGCGCACCCGAAGGGCCGCAGCGCAGCGAAGGACACCGTCACGCAAAAAATTGTTGGGCGAGGAGCCGGGCTTGCCCGGCGGGGAATTTTTTGCAGGTGGCGGCGTTGCGGGGTGGTCGAGGGCGTCTCTGCGCCCGACCCGGAGGGTTATATCGCGAACTCATCCAGGCCGTGCGGCCCACAGCTTTTTCGGGCCGGTTCCCGCCGCGCCAGTTCCCTTTGAGGCCTCCGCAGATCGTGGATACGGGCATTGTCGAAGGCGGCTTGCAGCTGTGCTCGCAGTCCGATGAGCCCCTCTTGACGAAGATCGTCGTTGAAGTCGTTGCGCACTGGCAATAGGTCAAAAACGGCGATCCCGAGATCCGCGGCACGCTGACGGAGCAGCTGCGCGGCCCGCACGCCGGCGTCATCATTATCGCGGGCGATCCAGAGACGTTTGATGTGCGTCGGCGGGATGAACAAGCCGAGATGCGTTGCCGTCAGGCAGGCCGCGAGGTCAACGAGTGGAAAGGCCGTGCCGATGGATAGCATCGTCTCCATGCCTTCGCCGGCAATGAGATCGACGGAACCGGTACCGTGCTGAAACCGCACGGCATGGCCTGCGAGGTTGCCGATCACGCGCTTGGGCGCTGCGATCGATGCGAGGCGCGGCTGCAATGGGTCCAGCCATGTTCGAGAGCAACCAGTGACCTGGCCTGCGTTGTCGGTGATCGCGGCAAGCAGGGCGGGAAGCTGGCGGCTTTGCCCGGTTTCGTCACGGAAGTAGACGGCGGGATGATACCGCAGTGCTGGTCCGAAGCGGGCGATACCGCGATAGCGCAAATAGCGCTCCGCAAGCGTCGCCTGCACCGACCGCCCGAGACCAAACAGCTTGCGTGCTGCGACCGAACGGTCCGAGTCCGATGTGTTGCCGTTGTGCGCAACGACGCGCTGCACTGAACCGATATCGGGCCGTCCGAGAAAGCGCCGGGCTTCGCAAAAGATGGCTCCCCATGTAGGCAAGGGCAATTGCTCCCCGATGATATCGAGAAGATCGCCATACTCGCCGGTGGCGTGGTCCGTCCAAAGGCCGGGTCGGCGGCCGGCCGATTGTTTAAGTCGCACGGCAAGGCTTTGCCCGGGATCGCCATGCTTGTTGCCGACGATCCAGTAATTGCCGATCTTTCGACCGGCAGGGAGCCAGGACCGGCAGAATTCTTCGGCGTGCTCGGCGAGGGCGCGTGAGATTTCGGAGGCATCGTTCATCATGCTACCTCCGAATGGTCGACCAGTCGGTGGCGCTCAAGCAGTCGGTCGAGCACGGCCGGATTGTTTGCGGGTATGAACAGCCGCGTTGACCATGAAATGATCTCAGTGAAGCAACCGAGAGCCTTGAGCGCGGGCAGCGCCGAAGCGGAATGGCCGGTGATTTCAAGGCGAAGCTCACCCATGACGCGGGAGCGTTTCAGGGTGAGACCGCCGGAAATATCGACGCTAGCTCCGCGTTCCATGACGGCTTCGAGCATTTCGGCCGGCGTCATATCCACGGTGGCGTCGATGCCAAGTGAGCGATAGAGCGCCGAAAGCTGGTCCGCCGTCACCAGGCGGCCGAGGATGCGCTCGCCTTCATGGGTTTCGAGGCGATAGACACGGCAGTTTTCGTCAGGAATCCTGTTCCAGATTGGCAACAGAAGGCCGGCGATCAGCGTAAGGCGACGCGTCGAAAACTGAGGTATCTGCGACACCTCGTCTGACCAGGCGCGCTCGAATTCGGCGTCGGTCGCCGGATTCCAATGCGAAAGCTCCAGTTCCGCCTCGAAAAGCTTTTCGCGATGCATAGGCCGGGTGAGCTGCACGCGACGGATTGGCGTTCCGTCTTCATCCATGACGCTCGGGGCTGATTGCTTCAATGCGGCGCGACCGGACTTCGCATTGATCAGCAAACTGGCCGAGCGGTCGGAAGCCGCGATCTGGCGAACCGTGTCGAGCAAGAGCGGCTTGTTCCGGGTGGTCTCGTTGATGGTCAGCGCCAGTGTGGTCGCGCCGCTGGCCATATGCTGATGGATGACCCGGCGTTCGATCACTTCGAAGCGCTCCGCGGTGAGTGTTTCGAGGCCGACATCGAGAGTGCCTGCGCGCAGCGCGTCATCGATGATCTTGTCGAGCAGCATTTCGAATGTCTCGAAGATGGCGTTCTGCATGTCGATCGTGAGCGCGAGGCAGCGATTGAGGAATTGCGAGATCGGCGGCAGCTCGTCGAGCAGGCAGCCTGCAGAATCGACGATGTTCAGGGCGGTCATGTCGATGAAGTCGGTCATTGAGCAGGCATCGACCTTGCCGCGAACAAGATTGGAGAAGAACTGCCGCAGCGCTGCGCGCGCGTAGGGGCTTTCCAGATTGTCTTCAGGCCGGAACATGCCTTGCCCCCCGGTCTGGCGCTGACCCTTGGTGATCGCACCGAGGGTATCGAGCCGACGGGCAATGGTGGAAAGGAAGCGCTTCTCACCCTTGACGTTGGTGGCGCAGGGCCGGAACAGCGGCGGTTGCGCCTGATTGGTCCGGTGCGTGCGACCGAGGCCCTGGATGGCGTTATCAGCACGCCAGCCGGGTTCGAGAAGGTAGTGTACGCGCAACCGCTGATTTTTTACGGTGAGGTCAGCATGATAGGAGCGGCCGGTTCCGCCAGCGTCCGAGAAGACAAGGATCGGCTTGGCATCATCCATGAAGACGCGCGCCTCGCTGAGATTTGCGGACCCTGGGCGGCGTTCGACGGCGAGACGACCATCAGATGTCCGGACGATGCGGCGCGTGCGGCCGGTTACCTCGGCGACGCGATCTTTTCCGAAATGCCAGAGGACCTGGTCGAGTGCGCCGTGTACCGGGGGGAGAGCGCAAAGATGTTCGATCAGGCTGTCGCGCCGCTCGAGAGCTTCGCGGCACTGGATGGGGTTGCCGTCTGCATCGAGAGCAGGCTTTGAGCGGAGATTGCCGTCCTCGTCGGTGTAAGGCTCGAAAAGCTGCGTCGGGAAGGAATGGGCAAGGTAGTCGATGACAAGCTCCCGGGGCGTGATGTCAAGCGACAAATCGTTCCATTCAGAGGCCGGAATTTCTGCAAGCCGACGATCGAGCAAGGCTTCGCTTGTCGAGACGATCTGGATCACAGCCGAGTGACCGGCGGCAAGGTCTTCTTCGATAGCCTTGATCAGCGACGGGCACTTCATGGCCGTGATAAGATGATTGTAGAAGCGCTGCTTGTTGCTCCCGAAGGCGCTGCGAGCCGCTGATTTCGCCTGTCTGTTCAGGGTGCCTTCATCCGATGTGATGCCGGACGCAAGAAGCGCCTGTTCCAGATTCTGGTGAATCACCTGGTAAGCACCGGCATAGTCGTCATAGATGGCACGCTGCGCATCCGTGAGCTCGTGGACGAGCATTTCGTATTCGACACCTTCGAAGGAGATTGAGCGCGCGATGTAGAGGCCAAGGGCCTTGAGGTCGCGCGAGATCACCTCCATGGCGGCGATACCGCCAGATTCCATGGCGCCGACGAAATCGGCACGGGATGCGAAGGGAAAGTCGCCGGTGCCCCAAAGGCCGAGGCGGCTGGCATAGGCAAGGTTGGCAACGGTCGTCGCCCCGGTGGCTGAGACGTAAACGACGCGAGCCTCGGGGACGGCGTTCTGCAGGCGAAGTCCGGCAAGGCCCTGCTCGGAGGGTTTCTTTTCGCCGCGTTCGCCCTTGTCGCCAGCGGCATTGGCCATGGCATGGGCTTCATCGAAGGCGATCACGCCGTCGAAATCCCGGCCAAGCCAGTCAATCAGCTGCTGCAGCCGGCTTGCCTTCAAATTGCCGTCGCCGTCCTGACGTTCAGCAGACCGCATTGTGGCGTAGGTCACAAAGAGAATGCCGTGCGCGAGCTTGATGGGAGCGCCCTGGCGAAAGCAGGCGAGCGGCACGATGTCGGATGCAGCGCCGCCAATAGCGGTCCAGTCCCGGACCGCATCATCCAGGAGCTTCGACGACTTGGAAATCCACACGGCGCGCCGGCGACCTTTGAGAAAGTTGTCCATGATCACGCCGGCGATCTGGCGACCCTTGCCGCACCCGGTTCCGTCCCCGAGATACCAGCCGCGGCGGACCCTGAAGGCGTTTTCGGCGTCTTCGGACGCGGCCTTCAGCTGGTCATATGTGTCGTTGACGGTGTAGGTCCCCGATAGGTGTGCGCTGTGCCCCTCGCCGGCATAGACAACACTCTCGATCTGGGCATCGGACAGAGCCCCGGTTGCAATGAGGGATTTCGGCAAGATCGGCCGATAGGACGGGAGTGGAGGCGCAATCGACGCCATTGCGGCCGATTGAACGAGAGCGGTCGGATGTGCGACGGCGCCTAGAATATTTATAGCTTGGACGCGATACGGCTCGTAGAGGCCGGCCGGCTGCGTCGGCGCGTCGGAACTATCGGCGCGAGGCTCATAGACGACGTCTCCGACTTCGGCCTTGTCGAGAGGGTGTCGAGCCGCTTCTGCCGCAGCGGCACGGGCCTGGGCGCGGGCCTTGTCGCGTAAGGCCATGATGCTCGCCGCGGGCTTTGTCGTCGGGAGCGATACAGCGGATGGGGTGGCGAGGCTGCGAGGGGGAACGTCGTTGGCGACGCGCGTGAGCAGCTCAGCGCACGAAGCGGCTGCCTGCGTGTGCAACGCGGGAGCCGGTCCGGAGTTGGCCACCTTGTCGATCACGGTGAGGCGGGTTTCGAAGGTGGTGCCATGACTGGCGTAGACTCGGCCCGATATCGCGGAGCTGAAGCGAATGGTGGCGCGGTCCTCGATCGACCGGAAGAAATCACCCCATTGGCTGGAGCCAGGGGCGAAGTTCGAGCCGGAGATCATGACAAGGCGGCCGCCAACGGAAAGGCGAGCGAGCGCGGAGCGGACGTGCTGCATGATCGCGGCACGGAAACGGCCTTCGACATTCGGCGCGGCCGAAAACGGCGGATTCATCAGCACTATCGTGGGGGAAAGCGAGGCATCGAGGCGGTCATGGATGGTGGCGGCGTCGTGACGGGTGACATTTGCCTCGAAAATGTCGCCGAGGAGCTGCGCGCGATCGTCGGCAAGTTCGTTGAGCAGAAGGTCAGCGCCGGCGACCCGTGCGAAGCAGGCGAGCATGCCCGTGCCGGCGGACGGCTCGAGGACGATATCGGCGGCCGCGATGCCGGCGGCATGGGCGGCGACGAAGGCAAGGGGCAGCGGCGTCGAGAATTGTTGCAGACGCTGCGATTCCTCGGAACGTCGCGTCTGCGAAGGGACTAGCGCGGCAATCCGCTCGATCATCGCCAGTTCGGCAGCTGAATCGGCTGCCTGCCGGCGAATGCGCGAGCCGTATTTGAGCATGAATAGGATCTGTGCGCATTCGAGCGCTTCGTAGGCGTCCTTCCAGACCCAGGCTCCATTGGCGTCGGTGTCACCATAGGTGGATTCGACGGCATTGCGCAGCATGTCCGTCGTGATGGCCTTGCCGGTTTCAAGGCAGGAAAGAAGGGCGCCCGCCGCCGAAAGAAGCGGCGCGGCGGCGCGCTGAGCGTTGAGGGGAATGGAGCCGATAGGGCTGAAGGGGACGTTCATGAAGGCCTCCGGGTTTGAGGGAAACCTCCCGGCGGCTCTCTTTGGCAGCGGGAAGGCTTGCCCTTCCCGGCCTTCCTCTTACTCTCAGCCGAAGCGTCGGCCTGTCTCTGTGAAAGTGTAGCCGTCGGCGATGATGGTCTCGTCCACGGCTTCATCTGACGAGATGTAGTCGTATTCCAGCTCGAGCTGGCGGTAGAGCCAGCGTGCCAGGTCCCGCAACGCTTCGATAATTACATCCTCGGCATCGGCGGCGACGTCCTGATAGGTCGGGCTGTCGCGCTCGACTGAAACGGTCATGCAATATTCGTGGTAGTAGTGGCCACTATGCACGGTCTCGGCTTTGAGCTGATAGAAATTTCGTCGTTGGATTTGCTGCAGGGTGTCGGCGATGCGGTGCAGTTCTTTGTCGAGCGGCGCGTGGGCGCGGATTTTGTGGACGCAATCCTTGGCATAGGCGTAGTACGCCTCGAAACAGGCGCCGTCGCCCTGGCTCCAGAAGCCAGAGAACCAGATGCGGGGATCCGTGCGAGATCGTCCGCTCATCAGCTGAACGGGGTGGGTTTTGAGGCGAATACCGAGGATGGCGCAGATGGTCTCGAAATCATCATAGACGAATTCGAACCAGTCGTAATCGAAGCCGTTCTCCCTGTACCAGGCGCGCGCGTTTTCCTTGGCGGCGTCGGAAAGTTCGTTGAGGCGATACACTGTGGTGCCGATGATATCAGGCATTGGCTTTTCCTCCATGGCGAGGCACGGGCACGATCGAACGGGCTGCGACGTTGAAAGCGACTTTGTCCGGGCCGGAGAGATCGACCTCGCAAATGCCGTAAGCCTGCTCCAGGCAGTCACAGGCCATGCGCTCGATCGCATGAGGAATGGACAGTTCGAGGGGGATAGGGTCCGGCAATCCCCATTGCGGGATTGAGAGGGCGATGGGACCCAGGGGAAGTTGCGTCGACCGATCGTGGGCGATGAGCGCTAGTTGCTCGATGCGGCCATCATCGTCGTCTGGGTCGAGGGTGACGATAACGTGAGAAATGCGCGCTGCGGCGAGCGCTTCGAATAGCGCGGCGCGGTTTGGGGCACGCATCTTGGCGCAGAGGACGCGATACGCGGCCATATTTGCATCGTATCGGGCAAGCGCTTCTTCCAACGCGGTATCGCGCGCCGGCGCGCGCGGCAGCAGGGCTATCGCTGACATGGGGAGGCCTCCGGAGAGCGGGATGAAGGGGAACCGGCGGGCGCTCTCTTATCCGACCGCCGGTCCGACCTCTTCCCGATCTGCCTCTTGCTCTCGATATCGCGTGGGGCGGGGAGAGCGCCGTCAGGCGCCCGTTTCGTCGGGGATAACGCCCGGTCTGGAATGGGTGGCTTCAAGCGAAGCGACCATGTTGGCGCCTGCGTGATCGCTCCGACAGAAGGTGGGCCAAGCTAAAGTTTAGTGGGCTCGCCGAGTTGGCCCTTTTCGCTAGCTTCGGGCCGATTAGGCCTGCTCGTCGAGCATGGCTTGCCCGCCGATCGAGCCGTATTCACGTTGATACGCTAATACGTCTATGCCGACCGCCACGAGACATCGAGCGGGCGATGAGCGCGTTCGATGACGAGGGGTAGCGCGGTTTCCGATCGCCTCCATGATAGTGTGCAATCCTATTGAGCGCGATTGATGATGGAGATTTTCCCATGCGCAGCACACAACAGTTCAGCGTCACGTTGCCGAACGAAATGGCGCAGATGGTCAAGACAAAGGTTTCGTCGGGCGAGTATGCCAGCGAGGTTATCCGCGACGGTCTGCGCGCCTTGCAGGCGCGCGACAAGGCCCTCGAGAACTGGATGCGCACGGAAGGCGTTGCCGCCTATGACAAGCTGAAGGCCGATCCGAGCCGAGCGCTCAGCGTGAGGCAGGTGCGCCAGCACCTCGCCGACAAGCGCAAGCGGCCCGCCTCCGCGTGACCGATAAGGTTCATTTCACCCCGGAAGCCCTGCAACAGCTTGACGAGATGGAAACCCATATCGCTGAGGTAGGGTCGCCCACCGTGGCGGCGCGATATGTCGATTCCATCGTGGACTATTGCGAAAACCTGCAAACCTTTCCGCATCGAGGCACGCGACGCGACGATCTTCGGCCGCATGCGAACATTTCGCCGGCGTGTGACGATTCTGTTTGAGGTAGCGGACGACAAGGTAAATATCCTTGGCGTTTATTATGGCGGCCAGGACTACGAGGCGGCCTTGCGGGACGAGGAGGAATGGCCGGCTAAATACACCCCCCGCCTCCGGCCGATCGACAAGTGGCCGCCTTCGGTGGCAAGGGCTTTTTCAATGTAAGGGGTATAGTCGGTCATGGATGCGTGCTCGGCGACGAGCGGCCGCGTGCCTGTCACGCGGTCTGAAGAACCCGTCACGGACAAAAGGGCCGCCCTTTGACCAGAAGGGCGGCCCTGTGGAACCGACGTCAGGAACCCATGAGGCTTATCGGACTATGCCGAGTTGTTCGCCGATGCTCGGCGGTGTCGGTTTGCCTGATTCCTTGATCATGGAAACGATGGCTTCGCGCGAGAGACCGGAAAGGTCATAGCCTTGTGCGCGCGCAGCGGTGACAATGTCTTCTAGCGATGGAAACTCTTCGAGGAGTGTTCCAAGCCATAGTTCGCACATGTCCGTTTCCTCGTCGGGAAACGCCTGCAGGAAAAAGGTGCGCAAGGGCGGATCGTAGCCGATGACAGCTTCGGGATCGGACTTTCCGCCCTTGGTGACAGTAGCATTATGTCGGCTGATGCTCTCTCTCCAATCTCTAGTATTCGTAGGTTCGGGACCCGTCGGGCAGATCGCAAGCGATCTGGACGTGAAGCGTTTCCAACTCGTCGGGCTCATAGTGCCGATCCCGCCAACCGATGGCTTCGCGCAATGTCGGGAAGGATGTTATGTCTGTCTCGCCGATATATCCGGCGTTCTCGACGACAGTGAATTTGCGTTCCATGGTCATGCTCCAACGAGGAAGCCGGTCAATGCCGGGGTTGTTCGGTGAAAACCGAGATCGTGGTTTCGGTGAACTCGAAGACAAGCGGACTATTGGCGGCAATGGCATCGCGCACGACAGCGGCGTCGATGAATTCGCGACCGTCATCATCGCCGAAGGAGACCTGTTTGGCGGCCCACCATTGATCGAAGGGCATCGAGTCGGGATTGCACTCCTGGGCGTAGACGACGATCTGCTTGTCATCGGTCGCCTTGCCGTTATGCATGAGGTAGACGCCCTGATCGCCGACCAGCCAGAAGCCGGCGGGATCCTCGACGCCCCATCGAGGACGCAGGCCCAAAGGCCAGCGGGATTCGGCGGCCGTGAGCAGTTCGCGCAATTTGTCCGCGGGGAAAGTCAGTCGCATGATATGGCTCCGTTGCTGTTGATTGCGAAAACGGCCCGGTGTGAGCCGGGCCGTGGTGTCGATTGGGTCGGAGGCAAGCGGTCAGGCCGCGTCTTCTTTCAGGAAAGCGGGAATATCGCCGTCTTCGTCGAAATCCTGCTCGTGTTCCTGAAGCTCGTCCTCGGGATCGGCGTCGCCAGCTTTATCGACGTTGGTTGCCCGGTCTTCGTTGTCTTCCGTGTCGAGATCATCGTCATCGTAATCGTGCGACGAATAATCCTGAGCGGGAGCCCGCTCGGTGAAGGAGCCGGTGAAGGCCATGCCGTCGGGCAGCCAGGTGGAGGTTTTCGCGGCCGTGTCCGGGGTGAGGCCGGCTGCGGCGCGCGGATCCTCGCTGAAGGCCTGCTCCATGCTGGCGGCGATCACCGGCTTCTTGTCCTTGGCCCTGTCGTCTGCCCACCGGTCATCAATGAGCTCGCGTGCGACCTTGATGGCGTGGTCCTTCTTGGTCTTGCCCCAATAGTTTGCAGCCGTGGGCCTCCAGCAAGCGGCGGCATCAATTGCCATGCGGTGACCGATAACCTCGATGACCGGATTGGCGTCGGTGTCGGTTGCGAGCTGCTGGATAACGCCATGTGCCGAGCACCAGGCGAAAAGAACCTGTTTGTCGGCGTCGGGCAGGGCGCACATGGCTTCGAAGTCGTGCGGGCTTGCCAGTGATAGCCATTCGACATTGAGCCCGTCGCGGGTTGCCTGAAGCATGCGGGCGGCGACGGTATCCTTGATGGCATCGCGGTTGCGCCAAGTCTCGGCGTGCGTGATCGACACATTGATTGGCGTCGAACGATAGGACGACTTGCGCAGCGTGCGGAAGCACATCGAATAGAGCATGACGTCAAAGGCGGTGGCGAAGTCCGCGGCGAGATGCGACTGCAAGATCTGATGACGCGTGGCGCGCAGTTCCTCGGCAAGCGACATCGAGACGCCTTGCTGCTTACGGGCGTCAGTTGCCGGATCATTGTTCACATCGATCGTGCGGGTGGTTGAGACTGGCAGCTGAATGTCCGGGCCGGCGCTGTCGCCTTCGTCTTCGTCCGAGACAGACTTCTTTTTTGGGAGGTCTTCGGGGCGGACAAGACCGGCCTCGATGCGCAGATCCCCACCATGATCAACGGTGACGACAACACCGGCGATCGCCTTCTGTTCGACCGTGAAAGTGGCGCTGTTGGCAATGATCGTCCGGATTTCTTCAAGGCGCTCGGAAGCGGCGTCTTCCTCAGACTGCAACTCCTCCGTCCAGGTCTCCTCGTCATACTCGTTCGAAAGCGCCTCGAGACGAGTTTCGAGGTCCTCGAATTCCTTGACGAGTGCGGGATCGGGTTCGATCGGTTCCGGATAGACGTGACCGAAGGAGCGAAAGGCGTCATAGGCGACTTCGAGTTCAACTGTGACCCATTTCCATTGCTTGGCGAGTTCGTCGGCTATCGCCTGCAGCTTGTCGCCGGCAAGTTTTTCCAGCAGATCGCTATCAGCCAGATGGACGCTGTTGTTGTCTGAGAAGAGGTCACGGAGCACCGTGCCGCCGGCGGCCTGGTAGGCCTCGACGCCGACGAAGCGGGCAAGCTTGGAATTGCCGTGATAGGTGCGCTGCGTCAGGGCCGACTTGATGTTGCTCGGATAGGCCGCGTAGGGGCTGGTCGCGTATTCTTCCCACACTTCGTTCTGTCGGCCGTGATCGTCGGTGATGGAGAAAGCCTGCACGCATTCGAGTGTCAACTTGTTGGCGCGAAACGCCTCGATGATGACGGGAGAGACGCGAGCGAGCTTCATGCGGCGATCGACGAAGTTGAGGGTGAGGCCGAAGCGGTTGGCGATTTCTTCGCGAGACCAGCCCTTCTTCTCAAGGGTGTTGAACGCCTCGGCCTCGTCGGCCGGGTGCATGCCGGCCCGAACGAAATTTTCGATGAGGGAGGTTTCCTCGGCCTGCTTCTTGGTCTCGATGATGCAGGGGATTTCCTTGTCGGCGCTGATCTCCCCTTCGGCAAGCAAGCGCTCGAGCATGGTGAGCCGGCGGCCGCCGGCATTGATCTGATAGGCGTTGCCGGATTTGTGGATGAGGAGGTTCTGCTTGATGCCGTTGGCTTTGATGCTGGCATAAAGCTCGTTGTCTTCCTCTTGGCTGGCAGCCGTCTTGCGGACATTGAGGGGGCTGAGGGATAGCTTGTTGAGGGGGATCATGGCGATGGTGGGATTGGTCATGGCATGGCTCCTGATGAGCCGGGCGGGAGAAACTCTCTCCTCTTTCGGAGCCCGGTCAGCCGGGCTCCCCTGCCTCTTACTCTATCGGGCCATACCGGGCGGGGCGATTGCCGCTTGAGGCAGGCTACGGTGGGGTTTTAAGCAGTAAAGGCGATCTAATTTTCCGTTGGGACGCTTGCTGTGTCCGGATGGATCAGCGCCGCGTGAGGCCGGCGATCGGCCGCCTGTCGCGCATGGCGTTGATGAAGCGCTGGGCGACTTTTTCGAGAAAGCGCGGGCTAAAGGAACCGACAGGCGTGACGCTTTCGAAGTCGTAGAGCTCGTCCAGCTTGACCTTGTTGTAATCATCGAGGATCAGGTGGCTCACCTTCTCGGCTTCGGCCCCGAGGCCGACCCTGTGGCGCTCGGTTTCCGGAATGGTTTCGTAGAGCCGTTCTTCGCCCGGCTCCCGTGGCTGCGGCGCCTGCCCGGAGATCGGGAACAGGTAGAGCCAACCGTTGACCTCCATCATCAGGCAGACGCGTCGGATTTTCCGGCCGCTCTCTTCGCCGCGCGCAGCCTCGTGCCCCCAGAGGTAGTGGAACCGGTAGACCTCTCCCCGCTTCATTCGCCGGGCTTCTTGGCGTCGTCGAGAATCTGCTGAAACCCTGTCATCAGGTCATCGATGTCTTCGTTGGGGGCGGTTGCGAGCGTGAACGCGTTCTGGCCCCGCCTGCGCACCCCCGTCAGGCGCTCGTATTCCGCCGTCGGCATCATCACCACCTTCGCCTTGCCGCGCTTTACCAGGGACACTGTCTCGGCCATGGCGGCGTCCAGGACGTCGCCGGACCGCCGGCTCAGATCCGAAAACGAAAATTCCTTCATCGCGACCTCCAAGTCTGTAAGATCTGCATTATACAGAAAAGACGTAATTCGGCAAGAAAGCCAAGTCAACGTTTTGCGGCGATTGATCAGCGATGTTCCACGCTGGAGCAGAGGAACGCTTCAGTGGGTATCGAAGACGAACGCGGTCCGCTGCTTGCCAGCACGAGCCGCCGCAGCTTGTGCCCTAATATACAGAAAATCATTATCAGGAGCATGTCACCATGCGCAGCTTCCCTTACCATGAAGCTGGCCCTGGAGGCGCTGCTCTCTGCAGAGGGGCCCTTCCCTTGGCGTCGAATCGACGCCGGAGCCGAACGAGACGGCGAGCAGGCGGCCGCTGAGGGCGGCCGTCAGAGGGCGCCGCTGGCGGGAGGAAAGCAGCATTGTGTTCCCCCCTACCGTGGCTGGAGAATAAGCTTGGCCTGCTCGATCGCTTCTTCAGCGGCGTCGACGGCATCCTGGATGGCGCCATCGGAATCGTCGAACATGCCGCGCATCTGTCCGATCTGCGTCAAACAGGCATCGAGCGCGCCGAGGCTGGTCTTAAGGACGGTGGTCGCGTCGGGCCCCGGTTTGACGGCCTCGCCGCGGACGATCTCACGGGCTTGTTCAATCAGGCCGTCAAGCGCTTGGTGTTGGCCAACAAGAAAGGTCGAGATCGAACTGTTCCTCCTGGATGCGTGCCTTGATTGCCATCGGATCGGTCACGCCTTCATCGTTGCAGATGTGCGTGATGCAATCGCCCCAGGTCTCGAGGCGAGCGATCTGTTCCGCAAAGGCAATCGCACCGGCATGGCGCTGAGGGAGGTGGATGCTGTTCTCAGTGAAGCGCACGGGGACGTTTTGCATTCCTTCCCAGGGTCACCGTCGCCCTCGACTACGCCATAAACGAAGGTGGACGTGGGATCCCACGTCTTGCGGTCGGTGCCGATATCACCGTTATCGATCGCGGAAATCGCCTTCTCGCAGGCGTCCGTGAAGTCTTCGGCCTCGACGGTGATTGTGGCGCGGCAGTCGATGTCATAAAAAGCCGCGCAGACGGTGAATTTCCTCGGCATGGTCTCGGCCATGATCGTAACCTTTCTTGGTGTTGGCAGGTGAAGCGGGAGGGGAGATCAGGCGGCCGCGGCGCGCGGCGCATCGTCCTTGGTGGCGGCGTCGGGCTGCAGGCTGTGCAGGTAGGCGACGGCGCGTTCGGCGTGAGCGGCGGCCTGGAAAATGACCCGCTTCTCGTTCTTTAAAACTTTGATCCAGCTGCCGATGTAGGCGGCGTGATCCTCGCGCGGTTCATCCTCGACGCCGAGATCCGCGCAAATCATGGCACTCGAAATTTCGGCGACGCATTCTTCGATCGCGTAGCCTTCGTCGCCCCATGTCTTGCGGCCGAAATCACGGTCGAGGCGGGTCGGGTGGCCGGTCCAGTGGCCAAGCTCGTGTTAGGTCCCATCTTTATCGCGTCCTTTCTGTCATCTTCCCGCACTGGAATCAGGACAGTCTTTCACTTGTAGGACGCTGTTCCGGCGCGAGTGTGGGGGGGGGGGGGGGGGGGGGGGGCCCCCCCCCCCGGGGGGGGGCCCCGGGGTGGGGGGGGTGTGGTGGGGGGGGGGTAGGACCGCCGCGGATAGGGGGGGGGGGGTTCAGGGG